>URHW01000002.1 GCA_900547775.1 uncultured Mycoplasmatota bacterium
ACTTAAGCAAAATAAATTCAAAAGTAGGCTTAATAACAGCAGATGAACTAGCATTAGCTGGATATGCTGCTAGCCTTCCTTATTCTACTTCCTATTTACAAGAAAATGCTACAGATACTTGGTGGTGGTCTTTGTCTGCCGGCGGCTTCGATGGCGGCATCGCTGGCGTTTGGGGCGTTATCGGTGTCGAGGGTAACTTCGGCAATGGCAGCGTGGGCATCACTGGTGGGGTTCGTCCTTCGATTTCTCTTAAGCCCTCTACCAACGCAACTGGAGATGGAACAAGTGAAAACCCTTATGTTGTAGATTAATTTATTTAGTAGGAGTGTTATGAATATTATTGATATAATAACTAAAAAGAAAAATAAGCAGGTATTAAGTTATGAAGAGTTAATGTATGCTTTCAATGGATATTTAAATAATAAAATTGAAGATTATCAAATGAGTGCTTTGCTTATGGCGATAACTATTAATGGGATGACTTATGAGGAAACTTTGGATCTGACTGATATTTTTATTAAGAGTGGTGAGGTTTATACGTTTGATAAGCCAGTATGTGATAAGCATAGTACTGGTGGAATTGGTGATACTGTTACACTTATTATTGCTCCTATTGTAGCTGCTTTAAATGTGCCGATGGCTAAGATGAGTGGTAGAGGTTTAGGTATTACTGGTGGGACTATAGATAAGTTAGAAAGTATTCCTGGCTTTAATGTTAATTTAACTAAAGAGGAATTTTATAAAGGTGTTAAAGAGATTGGCTTAGCTATAAGCTCTCAAACTGAAAATTTAGTTCCGTTAGATAAAGTTATATATTCTTTAAGAGATGTTACTGGTACTACGGAAAGTATTCCTCTTATTGCTTCATCTATTATGAGTAAAAAAATTGCTTCTGGAGCAACATATATTGTAATTGATATTAAGTGTGGTGAAGGGGCTTTAATTAAGAATGAAAAAGATGCTGAGGAGTTATCTTTGTATTTGACTAAGATAGGTGAACATTTTGACAGAAAGGTTAAGACTCTTATTACTGATATGGATGAACCTTTATCTAGTGCTGTTGGTAATGCTTTAGAGGTATTAGAGGCTAAAGAAGTGCTTGAAACTAACAAGCCATGTAAATTAAGAGACGTGTCTTTGGAAGTATCAGCTAATATTATAAGTATGGCCAAGAATATTAAGGTGAGTGAAGCTAAGATATTGTGTGCTAAGGTTTTAGAAAATAAGACGGCTTATAAGATGTTTGAGAAGTGGATTAGTTATCAGCATGGTGATTTAAGTAGGGTTTGTGTAAGTGATAAGATTATTAAACTTAAGAGTAATAAAGATGGTGTTATAACTAAAATAAGTGCTTTAAAAGTAGGCAAACTTGCTGGATATCTTGGCGCTAGTCGTAAGACTAAAGAAGATAATATTGATTATAGCGTTGGGGTCAAGTTGTTATGTGAGGCTGGAGATAGTGTTATAAAGGGACAGGATTTAGCTTTATTATATGTTAATGATTTGAATGTTAAATTAAATGATGAAGATTTAAAAATATTTGAAATAAAATAGATAATCTTCTTTTTTTTGTGATAGACATGTGATATACTAATTGTATATGATAGGGGAGGCTAGTATGAGTAAGAAAGGGCAAGCACTTATTGAGTTTATTTTGATTATGCCAGTTATGGTGTATCTTATATTAGTGTTTGTGGATTTTTCTTTGATACTAAGCACTAAGAATAAATTAGATAATAATGTTAGTAATTTAGTTATGGAGTATAAGGAAACGGGCTTATGCCCTAGTGAGGCTCTATGTGAATTTAGTGATAAATATGAAAAGATTACTGTTAAAGAAAAGTATGTTCCTAAGACGCCTGGTTTAAGTTTAATCCTTAAAGATCCTTATTATATTAAAAGTGAAAGAGTGGTTTTAAAAGATGAATAAGAAAGCTCAGGCGCTCGCACTTTTTATTACAGTAATTCCAGTTATATTTGTTGTAGTTATGTTTGTTTATGAGTCTAGTGTATTTGTAAATAAAAAAAGTAATACTGAAAGTATTCTTGAAAGTACGATGATGGATGCAAAAAAATATAATTTAAGTGATGATGAGATAATAGATTTGTTAAAAGAAAATGGAATTAGTGAAGATGATATAGAGATAGTTAATCATGATAAGGAAAAGATAATTACGATTAAGGTTAAGTATCCGGTAATAAATAAAACATATGAAATAAAATCGAAGATAAAGGAGGCAGAATAATGGCAAAAGGAACAAGCATAGCAGTTTTTGGCGCTAAAGGTGGAACTGGTAAAACTATTTTTACACTTAATTTGGCAGGAGCAATAGCAAAACTTGGTAAGACTTGTTTAATTGTTGATGCTGATCTTTATTCGGGACAAATAGATTGTGCTCTTAATAAAAAAACTAAAAAGGATATTTATAATTTTGCAGATGATTATAGTAATAATCGATATAAGGATTTTGAAGATTATGTTACTGTTTATAATAAAAATATTTCTTTTATTGGAGCACCTACTGATCCTAGAAGGGCTAATAAGATTGACCCAAAGTATTTGAGTATAATTTTAGATAAAGCAGTATTTAAGTATGATTTTGTTATATTTGATATGTCCCATATTTTAAATGAAGTAAATGTTAATATTTTAGATATGGTTGATAAGATTTTACTTATGACGACTAATGATCCGTTAGATTTAAAGAATTTAAAGACGGTTCTAAGTTTATTTAAAGATAGTAATATAAATAAATATAAGGTTATTTTAAATGATTCAGTAGCAAATAATCGTGATTATTTTTCTTTATATGATTTAAAGGTGATTATTGATAATAATATTGATTATATTATAAGTAATAAGTTTTATGTACCTAATATGGATGCTTATGTGTTTGATGGAAAGATATTTACGTTAGAGGAAAAAAAATATCCTGATGAAGATGTGTTTAATTTGATTATTAAGGATGCAGGTGGTAAGGATGAGTAAGAGTTTAACTGAGAGTTTTGATTTTAAACCGATATATAATGCTGATGATAGTGTTGTTAGTGATTATGAAGTGTTTAAAGATAAGAAGTTACTTGATGAACTTAGAAAGATAATTATTGAGGATTTGGTTGATAAAGAGATACCTGCTACTAAAGAGTTAAGTGAGTTTGTTAATGAAGAGATTGATAAATGTTTAGAGGGATATGATTTAACTAATTTAGAAAGAAATCATGTATTTAATTTAATAGAATCAGAAATAAATGGTTATGGGCCAATTACGGAGCTTTTAAATGATCCTAATGTTACGGAGATTATGGTTAATGGACCTAGTGAGGTCTATGTTGAGATTGATGGTAAACTGGTTAAGGATACTAGTGTTTCATTTATTAATGATAGTCATATAGAGCGTACTATTCAAAGACTTATTCAGCCTCTAGGAAGAACTATAGATAGTTCTAATCCTATGGTAGATTCTAGACTTAAAGATGGTTCAAGAATTAATGCGGTATTACCTCCACTAAGTGTTAATGGCCCTGTTATTACAATTCGTAAGTTTAAACATAATATGACTACAGTAGATGACCTACTTAGAGTTGGAACGATGACTACGGATATGGCTAAGTTTTTAGAAGCTTGTGTTAAAGGGAAACTTAATATTATAGTTTGTGGTGGAACAGGTTCTGGTAAAACAACTCTTTTAAATATTATTAGTGGTTTTATTGGGAATGATGAACGTATTATAACGATAGAAGATGCTGCTGAGTTAAAACTAGAGCAGGAACATGTTATATCGCTAGAGACAAGAACTGCTAATTATAATAAGGGAAGCGTTATTACAGTAAGAGATTTAGTTATTAATGCTCTTCGTATGAGACCTGATAGAATAATTGTTGGAGAGTGCCGTGGCAAAGAAGCGTTTGATATGTTACAAGCAATGAATACGGGTCATGATGGATCACTTACGACACTACATGCTAATAGTCCGGAAGATGCTTTAAATAGGTTAGAGACTTTAGTTCTTATGAGTGGTATTGATATTCCAATTAAAGCAGTTAGAGAGTATATTGAGAATGCAATTAATATTGTTGTTAATATTCAAAGAATGCATGATGGAAAGAGAAAGATCACTTCTATATGTGAAGTAGATGGTTTTGAGAAAGATATGATTAAACTTACACCAATATTTGAGTTTGTTCAAAAAGGGCTTACTGATACGGGTGAAGAAAGAGGAGAGTTTACTTGTAAAACTGCTAAACCAGTGGTTGCTAAACTACTTAAATCAAGGGGTATTGAATTAGATATGCTTAAATAGAAAGGAGTACTTATATGG
Organism: uncultured Mycoplasmatota bacterium; assembly: GCA_900547775.1. Classification (GTDB taxonomy): domain Bacteria; phylum Bacillota_I; class Bacilli_A; order RF39; family UBA660; genus CAG-533. Next base: position 4,320 of record URHW01000002.1, read on the forward strand.
ATAAAATGTTAGAACTTGCTATTGTTATTGGTGTTATAATTTTACTGCTTGTTATTGTTATTTATGAGTTTTTGAAGATTAGAAAAACAATTAAAATAGCTAATAGAATAGATAAGTTTACACTTAAAGTTCCTGGTAAGAATGAACCAACTATAGGTGATGACTTAAATAGAAATGTTAATTCTTTAATTAGTAAGATAAGTAATATTTTATCTAAGAGTACATACTTTACTAAGAAAGCAAATAAGTATGATAGATATAGTGCAATAAAGAAGAATCCTAATTATAAGTATGATGTTTATAGTATTAAAATTTTAATTAGTATACTTGTTTTTATGGTATATACTGTAACATCTGTATTAAATAAAAATTTTGAGTTTCCAATTGGATTAATCTTTTTAGTGCTTGGCTATTTTGCAACTGATATTTATTTAGAAATCTTAAATCAAATTAGAATAAAAAATATTGAGGGTGATTTACTTAAAGCAATTATTATTATGAACAATGCTTTTAAATCTGGTTTAAATATTTCTAATGCTCTTGACGTTGTTATTACAGATTTAGATGGACCGGTTAGAGATGAGTTTATGCTTATAAAAAAAGATTTATCTAGTGGGATAGATACTTCTGAAGCATTTAATCGGTTTTATAAAAGGGTTAAGTTAGATGACGCTCAGTATATATCTAGTAGTTTAAGTATTTTAAATGTTACTGGTGGTAATATTACGTTTATTTTTTCAAATATAGAAGAGGCTTTAACAAATAAAAAGAAACTTAAGGATGAGCTTAAGGCGATGACAGCGTCAAGTATGCTGGTTTATAGAGTTCTTACTTTCATGCCATTTATATTAATATTTATTATTTTAATGCTTAATAAAGATTATTTTAATCCATTATTTAATAATATTTTAGGAATATTTGCAATTATTTTAGCACTAATTCTTTATACAATTTATATCCTTGTTATTAGAAAGATTCTTAAGGTGGAAGTATGAAAAATATAGCATTAAAGTTATTTAGTAATAAAACAATAGAGAGATTTAAAAAGAAAAATATGGCACTTGGCGTTAATAATAAGACTACTTATGTAAGTGATTTATCTTTATATTTTTTAGTAATTGTTATAGCATTAGTTGTTAGTATAGTGTTTTGTTATCATAAATTTTACCTTATTTTGATACTACCTATAGCAGCGGCTTTATTATTTGAGTTTATGTATTATGATGTTAGACTTGCTAAGAGAAAAGAACTTTTAAATAAGGAAGCATTGTTTTTCTTTCAGATTTTAAGTTTGACTTTAGAGTCAGGTAATAATTTAAAAGGTGCCATTGAACTTACAACATCTAGTATTTCTAATGAGTTATCGCTTGAATTTAAGAAAGCTTTAAGTGATATAAGAATGGGTAGTACGATGAATGAGGCACTATTAGATTTAGAAAAAAGAATACCTAGTGAAGTAATTAGTAATATTATATTGAATTTAACAGAGTCTAGTGTTTATGGAAGTGATATGATTATGAGTCTTAATACACAGATAGATTATTTAAATAATAAACTTGTATTAAGTGTTCGTGAACAGATTAATAAGATGCCAATTAAGATAAGTGTAGTAAGTGTTCTTTTGTTCATACCAATAATTTTACTTATTATATTATCACCACTTATAATAGAGTTAATTGGATTGTCAAATTAAAACATATATTTTGCGTATATGTTTTTTTCATGATATACTTTAATATAGATTGTAGGTGATTATAATGAAGAGTAACTTTAAAAAAATGGATAAATTATTGCTTGTTTTAATGCTAATTTTTACTATTTTTGGTTTAGTTATGATTTTTAGTGCTTCATCTATAACAGCAGTACTTTATAATGGTACGTATGAATCTTATTATTTTAATAAACAACTTATTGTTGTTATTGTATCTTGGATTATTGGTTTTGCGTTAGTTCTTAAGTTAAAGACTAAAAGTTATGATTTTTTAGCACCAGTTGGTATGATTGGCGTTTTGCTTTCACTTATTTTGGTAATGAGTTATGGTACGATTACTAATGGTTCTAAAAGTTGGTTCGATTTAGGATTTGTTAGTGTGCAACCTTCTGAGTTCTTAAAACCGATTATGATTGTTTATTTAGCAGTATATTTTGATAAGCTTTTAAAGAGAAAAGATTATAATATTTTTTTAGTTTTTGTTCCTTTCATTTTTATTGGAATATGTTTTGGACTTATTGCGTTACAACCGGATTTGGGAACGGCTTTAATAGTTGCAGGGATTGCCGGAATTATATTTATGTATTTACCAGTAAATACGAAAGAGATGAGAAAAATTAAAATTGGATGTGCTGGGGTTGCTGTTTTAGGTTTGATTTTAATTTTTACTTATTCATTAAACGGAGAGCAAACTAGTCGTTTAAATTTTAAAGCACCATGCACTAGATATACAGAAAAAACTGGTTATCAGGTTTGTAATGGAATGATTGCCATATCTAATGGCGGCTTGTTTGGTGTTGGTCTTGGCAATTCAACTCAGAAGTATCTATATTTACCAGAGGCTCATACAGATTTTATTTTTCCAATAGTTTGTGAAGAACTTGGAGCAGTTACTGGAGCAATTGTCATTATTTTATATTTGGTTCTTTTAATTAGACTTCTTCAGATTGCAAGAAAAGCGGGAACTGTTAAAGGTTATATAATTGCACTTGGAACATTTGCTTATATACTATTACATTTACTTGTTAATTTTATGGGTATTTTAGCACTTATCCCATTAACTGGAGTTCCAGTTCCATTCTTATCTTATGGTGGGTCATACTATCTATGTTTAATTATGATGTTATTTGTTTGTGAGAGAGTTGTTATTGAATCTAAAAGCGAAGCAACTAAGAAAATTATAAATAGCATTTAATATAAATAAAAGTAAGTATTAAGAAAAGAAATAAATGAATTATTCTTGATTTATAATAAAGGGTATAATCTAGTTTATACTCTTTTAATATACCTTTAATTTGATAGATGATTGATAAGCCACCAAAACTAAGCATTATAGCACACATAAATAAGGCATTTATTTCGTCAGTATTTATTTTGCTTATTCCATTGGTTATTTCGAATATACCAGTAAATAGTGGATGATTTATTTTGAAAATAGAGGTTAAGGCACTAAATGTTACAATTGAACCTAAGATACTTAATAAGGTATTTATCGCGTTACTCATACTATTTGTTAAAGAAAATGATATTTGTTTTTTAGAGCTTTCACTATAATTACACTTGATATGGCGATTTATTAAGCCAATAAGAAAGTTACAAAATAAATTACCAATTATTAAAAATAGTTTATTTTTAAATGTTAGAAATGTGGTAATCGTAATGATTAAGTTTGGATTATAAAGCTGAGCCATAGATAGTATTTTAATAGCACTAATATTATCAATTATTTGGTTGTCTAATAAATCTTTAATATATTTAGCATTACTAGGACAACCGGTAAAGAAAGCCATGAATAGGACATATGCTGATTCTTTGGGAATATTAAAAATTATTTTAAAAAATTTACCGATACTTTCACTTATTAGTTTAATAATATTTGTTGATAGAGCAAAATCACTAAGAATTAGTAAGGGAAATATTGATGGAAATAAACAGGTTTTCCATAGGTCTATTCCGTAAATGATTCCGTTAATTAGATCTGGTCTTTTGATTAGACATAAGCAAAGTAATAGTAAAAATAAGATGTTTTTTAAAATATTTTTCATAAAATCACCTAGAGTCTGCTATAATTTAGTAAAGAGGAATTATTATGGCTAATAAAATTTATGCAAAGATAAAAAACTATATTAAGGAAAATTATAAATTTTTAATTGGGGTAATTTTGATTATTACATTTTTTAATATTGATACGGGTTATAGTATTTACAAGCCTGGTGGAGTTATTAATATGAATAATAGGATAACTTCCGATTATAAAAGTGAGGGCTCGTTTAATATGGCTTATGTTGGTTATATGGAAGGGAAGTTGCCGTTTTATTTATTTGGTAAACTTAATCCTTCGTGGGAACTAGTTAAGAATACTAGTTTAAAAGAGGATAATGAATCAATAGATGATGTTAATATAAGAGATCATTTAAGTTATTTAAATGCGACTAGAAATGCTGAGATAGTTGCTTATAAATATTCTAACACCCCATATGAAATTAAGAATCTGCATTTTTATGTAACTTATGTAACTCCAGAAAATGATAGTGCACTTAAAGTTGGGGATGAACTTATATCTTATGATAATATTAAGATGACTAACGTAGATGATTTTAAAGATTATATAAGTAGTAAGAGTGCTGGTGATAAGATTAAGATAACTTATTTAAGGAATAATGAAGAGTTTGATACTAAGGCGACTTTGTATGAGGAAGAAAATGCTCTTTATACAGGGCTTGGTATTATGGAAGAGAAGGATGTTGAATCTGAGAAAGAGTTAGATATTAAGACTAAGGATAGTGAGTCTGGACCTAGTGGTGGTCTTATAATGGCACTTAGTATGTATAATGCTTTAACTAGTGAAGATATAACTTATGGGATGAAGATAGTTGGAACAGGAACGATAGATGAAAATGGTACTGTTGGGAAGATAGGTAGTGTTACTTATAAACTTGCTGCTGCTGTAAATGCTAAGGCTGATTTGTTTATTTGCCCTAGTGATAATTATGATGAGGCTTTAAAGTATGCTAAAGATAAGAAGTATGAGATTACTATTAGGAGTGTAGACACTTTTGAAGAAGCATTAAATGTACTTAAAGAGGAGGGTGAAAGAAATGTTACTAATTGATCCGGATGCTATGGGAACTGTACTTAGAAAAGTTAAGGGAGATAAGTATAAAATTATTAATTTAAGAGATGCTGGTTCTTATTATTATAAAACTGATATGGAAGATGTTTTAATGAAACCTCATGGACTTGCTGAGGCTAAGCCAGGAACTGGTATATATATTTTAACTGATGATGAGGAGATTTTAGATGAAGCACGTTCTTGGATTACTGAGATTGAAGAACGTGATGGTAAATATGTTATTACTAAGAAGGATTATTTTGTTTTAAGAGCGAGTGATGATATGCCGAAAGTTCTTAAAAAAATTACTAGATATGTTCCTAGGGTTTATACAGATGATACACCAATGATTTATAGTTCTAAACCAAAAAACAAAGATACTACTGAAGGATATATAACTGAAAGATATGCTATAGATGATCTTAATCGATGTGGGCTATCTTTAGAAGAGTTAGATAAGTATTTTGATGTTTATACGCAGAGAGTAGATCGTTTGGAGAAAAGAAGTTTACTTGATGCTTTAGATATTCCGAGAACAGTTATTAAAAAGAAAAATACTAATTATAAGAAAGCAAGAAAGATTATTTTAACGTTTACATATGATCCAACTTTAGGGATACCTTCATTTCTAGAAAATGGTGAGATTTGTGAGTTAGAACCGGTTAATATGACTGATGATGGTAGTGTGATATATAAGTTATCTCATAAGATTATTTCAAATATGACTAATGGTGAATATAAAGAAAGGATGCAAAGGAAGAATAATAAGGCGGTAATCCTTTTGGATGATAATTTACCTATAGAGATAAGAAGTATATTGGAAAGAATTTATACTGATATGGATTATAGTGATTTACTTGATGGTAGTCCTTCAAAGGAATATGTAAGATTATGTAATAGATTAGGATTAGAACCAGTACTTGATAAGGAAAATATTCTATATATATTTGGGGGAGATACTGGAATAAATATGATAAAAGGAAGTATTAAAGAGTTATCTGAATATCCTGCAGGTAATGAAAAACTTTTTGTTGAAAGAAAGCCAATTAAAGAGACTATATCTAAAACGATATAGTTTTTTTGTAAATGTAACCTAAAATTGACAAAAAGCAAATAAAAAAAGATGGACAGATAATTTTATTATGGTAAACTTTTCTTAGAGGTAAGAGATGAAGACATTAGAAATTATTAATATAATTATTATGCTATTATTAGTGGTTTATAGTTTATATTTTGTAATCACAGCTTTATTTTTATTTAAGAAGAGAAAAAAAGATATTATTGTAAGTGATAAGTATAGTCATTTTACAATTTTGATACCGGCGAGAAATGAAGAAGAGGTTATAAAAGATGCGATTCAGAGTTTTAAACGTCAGAAGTATCCTAAGGATAATTATGAGATAGTTGTAGTTATTAATAATACAACTGATAATACATTAGGTGTTTGTAACGCAGAGGGCGTAAGAGGTATTTTGTGTGAAAGAAAGATTAAAAATAAGGGTGATGCTCTTAAAGAAGCTTTTGATAGATTAAAAAAAGAAAAAACAGATGCTTATATAATTATGGATGCTGATAATGTTGTTAATGATGAGTTCTTGGGTGAGATGAATAAAAGTTTAAACGAAGGCACGTTAGTTGCTAAGTCAAGTATGGATATTAAAGCAAAAGAAAATACTTGGGTGTCTTCATCTTATGCGATTTATTTCTTTATTCAAAGTATATTATATAGCATTCCAAGAAATAATATAGGTGCTTCTTGTGCGATTAATGGAACTGGTATTATGATTAAAAAGGAAGTAATTGATAAGTATGGTTTTAATGTTAGAACGATTACAGAAGATTTAGAATTCATGACTCTTTGTGCTTTAAATAATATTAAGATTAAATATGTAGAAGGAGCCATCTGTTATGCTGAACATCCATCTGATTTTAAAGTGAGCATGATTCAAAGAAGGAGATGGACTAAAGGAATATATGAAGGCTTTATTATTTATTTTAATAGTATTATAAAAAATATGATAAAACGTCCTAATATTGAACTACTTGATTCATTATTTATTTATAGTACACCATTAATTCTTATTTTAAGTTTGATATCTATATTTATTAATTTACTTATTGTTCCTTTAAAAATATTTCTTATAATTTTTGCATTTGGTTTATTAGTTAACTATATAGCAGTTTCTTTATGTGCACTTTTTGTATGTGTTAAGAGCAAGAAAAAGATTAAAGACTTTTTAACTGGGATAATTATGTTTCCGATATTTCTTTTATCTTGGCAGTATTTAAATATTATTATTTTATTTAAAAAAGAAGTTGTTTGGGATGAGATAAAACATACTCAAAAGATAGAAAATATCTAAATTTGTGAAGCAAAGCGCCGTTATTTATGATAGAATATGTAGTGGTGATTTTGTATGAAAAGAAGCGACGTAGATTATAATGAATTATCTCCGATGATGAAACAATATATGGATATAAAAAAGGATCATGAAGATGAATTACTTTTCTACCGAATCGGTGACTTTTATGAATTGTTTTTTGAAGATGCACTTGAGGGATCTCATGCGTTAGAACTTACTTTAACTGGCAAGAATGCTGGTTTAAAAGAAAGAGTGCCAATGTGTGGGGTACCTCATCATGCGTCTAAAGCTTATATAGAAAAAGCAGTTAATTTAGGATATAAGGTTGCAGTGTGTGAACAGGTGGAAGATCCTAGATTTACTAAAGGCATGGTTAAAAGAGAAGTTATAAGTGTAGTATCTAAAGGAACTCTTGTTGATTTAGATTTTTTATCTGCTTATGATTTTAACTTCATTGGTAGTATTTTAGATTTAGAGTATGCATATTTAATTACATATGCTGATATTAGTACTGGTAATGTTTATAGTGAACTTACTACTCATGATAAGAATACTTTGATTAGTAGAATTTTAAATTTGAACTTAAAGGAAGTTATACTTACTAATACATTTGATTTAGAAATACTAAATACTCTTAAAAATAATTATAATTTAAGTATAAGTATTTCAGATAAGTTTTATGAAGAAAGGACAAAACTTACTGATAATATTACAGATGATAGAGTTCGTGATGGCGTAAATCATTTGTTATACTATTTAATTGTTCGTGAACTTAAAGATATAACACATTTAAGTAATGTGGTTATTATAGATAATAATGCTAGACTTAGAATGGATGTTCATTCAGTTAGAAATTTAGAGATATTTGAAACTTTAAGGCTTAAAGAAAGACAGTATAGTTTAATTTGGCTTATAGATAAATGTAAAACTAGTATGGGGTCAAGAACTTTAAAAAGTTGGCTGATGAATCCACTTAGAAATGAAAAGATGATTAATGATAGGTTGGACTCTATAGATAAACTTAATAAAGAGTTTATTAAAAGAAGTGAACTAACTAAACATTTATATGAGATATATGATTTAGAAAGATTATGTGGGAAAGCAGTATGTGGGTCATTTAATGCTAGAGATGCACTTCAGATTAAGAAGAGTTTAGAACATTTGCCTTATGTTAAAACGCTTGTTAGTGAAATTGGTTTAAATATAGATATTAATACTCATGAGGAGTTATATAAATTACTTGAGAGTTCTATTTATGAAGATGCACCAATAACATTAAAAGATGGTTATTTAATTAAAGAAGGGTATAATAAAGAACTAGATGAACTTAAGGAAATTAGAAGTGGTGGCAAATCATTTATTGCAGGTATGGAGCAAGAGTTAAAAGAACAATCTGGTATTTCTAATTTAAAGGTTGGTTATAATAAAGTTTTTGGTTATTATATTGAAGTATCTAAAGGTAATGCTAGTAAAGTAAAAGAAGAGTTTGGTTGGATTAGAAAACAGACTTTAACTACAGGTGAGAGATATATTTCGCCACTTTTAAAAGAGAAAGAGGCTTTAGTACTTAATGCTGAAGAAAGAATTATTGACTTAGAATATAACTTATTTATGGAAGTTAAGGAAGCAATAAAGAAGGAAGTACCACTAATGCAAAAGACAGCAAGTGGTATTGGGGTAATTGATGCGTTAGCTTCACTTAGTATAGTAAGTGAAGAACAGAAATTTGTAAGACCGGTATTTAATAATAAACATGTTATAGATATTAAAGATGGTTTTCATCCTGTAATAAATGCGCTTAATGAAAAAAATTATGTTAAAAATGGATGCATAATGGATGAAAATACAACAACTCTTCTAATTACTGGACCTAATATGAGTGGTAAAAGTACTTATATGAGGCAACTAGCAATTATTATAATACTTGCACAAATTGGTTCATTTGTGCCAGCAAGTTACGCAAATCTTCCTTTATTTGATGCAATATATACAAGAATTGGGGCAAGTGACGACTTAGTTAGTGGTGAGTCAACATTTATGGTTGAGATGAAAGAAGCAAATAATGCGATTACGAATGCTACAGAAGACTCACTTATCTTGTTTGATGAACTTGGAAGAGGCACGGCAACATTTGATGGTATGAGTTTAGCGGCAGCAATTTTAAAGTATGCAACTAAACATATTAAATGTAAGACTTTATTTAGTACACATTATCATGAACTTACTAGTTTAGAAGAAACGATTCCAAGTATTAGAAATATTCATGTTAGCGCTGAAGAAGATGATGGTAAGCTAGTGTTTTTGCATAAAATTAAAGAAGGTGCAGCAGATAAGAGTTATGGTGTGCATGTAGCAGCACTTGCGGGCATGCCAGAAGAGATAATTAATGAGGCTAATTTAATTTTAAGTAAGTATGAAAATAAAGAAAAATCTCCTAAGATAGAACATGCTGAGCAGATTACTTTTAATTTAACAGAAGAAAAGAATGAATTAAAAGAATATTTAAAAGATATTGATCCACTTAAACTTACACCAATTGAGGCTTTGATTAAATTAAATGAGCTTAAAGAAATATCTAGAAAATCTTAAAAAATGTATATCAAAAGTCTTAAAAAATGTATATCAAAAGTCTTAAAAAATGTATATCAAAATCGTTAAAAAATGTATATCGTATTGTTTGACATAATGAAACATGATAAAATTATTTATAGAAAAGAACCGTAGAAAGAGGTAATAAAAATGACTAATAGAAGTAAATTAAGAGAAACCATAATGACTATTATTTACCAAATAACTTTATATAAAAAGAATAATATGGAGTATAACGTAGATGATGTTATCAAAGAAAATTTAGAGATAGATAATGAATTTGTTAAAGATATTGTTTATGGAGTTGTAACAAGTTTTGATGAACTTACTGATGAAGCAAATAAATATCTTAAGGACTGGACGATAGATAGAATAGATGCTACTGGAGCAGCAATTCTTAGAATGGCTCTATATGAAATTAAATATACTGATACACCAAATGTAGTGGTAATTAATGAAGCAGTAGAGCTTGCTAAAAAGTATAGTGATGAAGAAGTTCGTAAGATGATTAATGCTGTTTTAGATAAGGTAATTTCTGAGTAATGGAGAAAAGATATATTACTGTATCGACTTTAAATCGTTATTTAAAGAATAAGTTTGATACAGATCCAAATATACAGAGAGTATCTTTAAAGGGAGAAATATCTAATTTTAAGGGACATACGAGAGGCCATTTATATTTTACTTTAAAAGATGAAGAAGGAAGAATAAATGCGGTAATGTTTTCTTTTAATGCATGTAAGTTAACCTTTGTTCCAGAAGATGGGATGAAAGTATTAGTAACTGGTAGAGTATCTGTTTATCCACCTACTGGGTCTTATCAAATATATGTTGAAGAGATGGAAAGTGATGGACTAGGTAATCTTTATTTAATGTATGAAGCTCTAAAAAAAGAACTTGCTGAAAAAGGTTTATTTGATGCAGGACATAAAAAACAAATACCTAAATATCCTCATAGAATTGGTATAGTTACTGCACCTACTGGTGCTGCTATTAAAGATATATTAAGCACTATTAAAAGAAGATATCCTATATGTGAGACAATTATCTTTCCATGTTTAGTACAAGGAGAACTTGCAAAAGATGATATTGTAAAAGCTATAAATGAAGCAGAGAAGTATGATTTAGATGTTCTTATTGTAGGCCGTGGTGGTGGTTCATATGAAGACTTATGGGCTTTTAATGAGAAAATTGTTGCTTATGCTATTTATAACTGCACAATTCCAGTAATAAGTGCAGTAGGGCATGAAATAGACTTTACGATAGCAGACTTTGTTGCAGACTTAAGAGCACCAACACCAACGGGAGCAGCTGAAATGGCTGTACCTAATATGGCAGATTTATTTACATTCTTAGAACAAATTAGGATTAGATGCACAAGCACTATATCTAATAAGATAAATATTAATAAGAAACATTTACTAGATTTAAAAGATAATTATGTTCTTAAAAACCCTCTAGCAGTTTATGAAATAAAAGAACAAAAACTATCTAATCTAATTGATACATTAAATAGTGTAATAACTAATAAACTAGCAAATGCTAAGTTAAGATATAATCATATAAAAGAAAACTATATTTTAAATAATCCTGAAGAGTTATTAAAAAAGAAAAAGCATGATTACACACTTATTTTAAATAAATTAGAAATACTTAATCCAATTAGTATATTATCTAAAGGATATTCAGTTGTATCGATAAATGATAAAACTATAAATAGTACTGATAATATATCTAAGGGAGATGTGTTAAATATTAAATTATATAAAGGAAGCTTAAAAGCAAAAGTAGAAAGTGTAGGTAAATAATGAAAGATAAAAAGTTTGAAGATATGTTAAGTGAACTAGAAACACTTGTAAAAAAATTAGAAAATGGAGATACTGATCTAGATACATCTATTGAGACATATCAAAAAGCAATGAAATTAGCTAAAGAATGCGGTGATAAATTAAATAGTGCTGAAGAAGCAGTCAACAAAATTTTAAGCGAAGATGGAAGTTTAAAGGACTTTCATATTGAAAATGCTTGAAGTTATAGTCTTAAATAGTATATAATATAAGAGAAAGATAGAGGTATGTTATGAACAAAGTATTGCCACTTATTTCTCTTTTTATTATGAGCATAGTTAGTATAATGTATTGGACATTTAAACCAAAGAATGAATTATATGATGCTAAATGGAATGCACCAGATACAACTTTAGCTATTACGATCAATGGTGAGATTAGTACAACATTTCCAACAACAAATATGTATACAGGAACAGTAGAATGTACAAGTGGTACAGGCAAAGTAGATTGGAATGGAACAAAATGGATTCTTAATACAAGTGGAATAACTAAAGGAAGCACTAAGTGTAATGCAACATTTATAACAAAAAAGCTAACTCTATCTGAGGCAATTCTAGCAAATAATGAAGTTAAGACTCCAATAACTAAACCAGGAAAAGAAGTTAGTGCTCATACATTAGATGATGCGCCAAATCAAACAGCAAGTGTATCGTCAGGTTATCAAGCATATTATATAACTTATGGAACTGGCTGGAAAGCAAACGGTACAAACTTTGATTTAACTGGAGCTGCCGTAACAAGTGATACATATGCTAATTCTTATTCTAGTTTAGTTGGTAAATACATTTCAGATTCAAATTTCTATTTTTCTGGTTCAAGTACTGCTGGAACTATGAGGACAACAACTAATCTAAGTAGTGTATATTATGTGGTAAGTGCTACACAAAATAGTTTAACATACAAACAAATAAGCTCTGTTAAAAACGTTAGTGAAGCACTTTTAGCAAGTACAGAAGATGATTATGGTACATCATACTACTTTAGAGGAGCAGTTAAAAATAACTATGTAGAATTTGCTAAGAAGTGCTGGAGAATAGTAAGAATAGTAGGAGATGGTTCAGTAAAACTTATCTTACATAATGATAATACTGCAAAAGCAACTAATCCTTGCTCATCTGCAAAAAATAGTGCTAAAGGTGCATTTGCAAGATACTCTGGTACAACGTACAAGAGTGCATTTAATGAAAATGGTGATGACAATGCTTATGTAGGATTTATGTATGGAACACCAGGTTCTAGAACATATAAGGCTACCCATGCTAATAATAATAAGAGCACAATACTAACTAATTTAGAAACTTGGTATACAAATAATTTAGCAACATATGAAAGTGTACTTGCCGATACAATATGGTGTAATGATAAAAGTACTTTTACTACTTTCACAAATGGTTCAACTTTTGGAACTGGGTTAGGATATGGAACGAACGAAACTGGATATGGATCATATAATAGAATTTATGGTGACAACGCTGCATCATATGCAAGGCCTAGTTTAATTTGTCCCAATGATAATAATGGAGGAAAGTTATCTAAATTTACAGTTAGTGATACTGCAAATGGAAATGGTAACTTAACATATAAAATAGGACTAATAACAGAAGATGAACTGGCATTTGCAGGATATGTTTATGGTCAGCAAAATACTACAACATTTTTACAAGAAAATGCTATGGATACTTTATGGTGGTCCTTGTCGCCTACTGTGTTCGATGGTGCGTACGGTGCTTCCGTCGGCTGGGTTTATGCGAATGGCACCTGCGGGGTACGCCCTTCAATTAGTCTCGTTTCATCAATTACAATTTCACGAGGTTCTGGCACCTCAGAGGATCCTTATGTAGTAAAATAGAATCATAATTTGATAAAACTCCCTAAGTATGCTATAATTGTAGTAATTAAGGGGGTTTTTATTATGGAGGTTATTAATTTATCTAGTAGGTCTTTTAAAGGTTTAAGGACTCTTGAATTACCTAATACTGTATATAATACTGAGGGTAAGATATATATTTATGAGGATAAAGATAAGTGGGATAAGAGGATACATTTAGTTAAGAGGTTATATATTAATAGTGGCCCTATATTTAGTAACAAACTTGCTACTGTTAATTCTTTAGTTGATTATGAAGGACAGATTGGTATACCTGAGTTTGTTTATCCAGAAAAGTTGCTTACTGTAAATGGAGAAATTGTTGGGTTTACTATGCCTTATGTTCCATCTACTAATTTAAAAGAAATATTAACTAGTTCTAAGACTCCTGCTGAAGTTAAGATAAAGTATTTGAAAGATATTGGCACTATTTTGGAGAAGATGGAAGAGGTCGTAAGTATGCTGATCTTGAGGATTTTTATTTAAATGATTTACATGAGGGTAATTTTATAGTAGATAAGGAAGGTACTCTTAGAGTAATTGATTTAGATTCTTGTAAGATTGCTGGTAATATGCCATTTTGTTCTAAGTATTTATCTAGAATGAATCCTTCTATTAGTGATCTTCCTGGTAAATATAAGTTAAGCAATTTTAGATGTTCTGGAGATATTATTCCTAATAAAGATACTGATTTGTATTGTTATATAATTACAGTTTTAAATACGCTTTTTGGTAGAGAAACACATAGATTACCTCTTGAGACTTTTTATGATTATTTAGAGTATTTAAGAAAGATTGGTGTTTCTACTGAACTTATAGATATAATTTCTGATATTTATTCAAATAAACATAATACTAATCCAAGAGATTTGTTGGATGGATTAGAGCCGGTATTTTATAAGTGCCATGAAAGTGTATTTAAGAGTTTGACGAAGCAAAGAAGATGCCAATAGTGGCATTTTTTATTTTGATTTATTGAAAAAAGAATACTCTCGTGCTAAAATACTGACAAGGGAAGAGTGATATTATGAAAAATAAAGTTGAACCTAAAACATTATCTGGTTTTATGGAGTTAATGCCACAAGATCAAATACTTTTTAGTAATATTAAAAGAACTATTGAAGAGGTATATGCTAGTTATGGTTATTATGAACTAGATACTCCTATTATTGAGTCTTCTGAAGTTTTACTTGCTAAAGCTGGAGGAGAAACGGAAAAACAAATTTATCGTTTTCAAAAGGGAGATAGTGATTTATCTTTAAGATTTGATTTAACAGTGCCACTTGCTAAGTATGTTGCTGCTAGATATAATGAGCTTACTTTTCCATTTAAGAGATATCAAATTGGAAAGGTATATCGTGGTGAGCGTGCTCAAAAGGGAAGATTTAGAGAGTTTTATCAGTGTGATATAGATGTTATTGGTAATGAGTCTTTATCACTTATGTATGATGTTGAAATACCAAGTATTATTTATGATATATTTAAGAAATTAAATTTTGGTAAATTTCAAATTCAAATTAATAATCGTAAACTTTTATCTGGATTTTTTGATGCTTTAGAGCTTAATGATTTAGTATCTGATATTTTAAGAGTTATTGATAAGATTGATAAGATTGGCTTAGATGCGGTTAAAGATGAGTTAAGATTACTTGATATTAGCGATGATAAGATTGAAAAAATAGCTGAGTTTATTTTAATTGAAGGAACTACTGAAGAAAAACTAGAAAAATTAGAAAATTTAGGTATTCAAAATGATACATTTAAGGAAGGCTTAGAAGAATTAAAGTTTGTTATTGAAGGACTTAAGTGTATGAATGTTGATAGTGATTATTATACTATTAATTTAACTATTGCTAGAGGTTTAGATTATTATACTGGAACAGTATATGAGACTAAACTAGTTGATTATCCATCTATTGGTAGTGTATGCTCTGGTGGTAGATATGAAGATTTAGCTGGTTACTATACAGAGCAAAAGCTTCCTGGCGTAGGTATTTCAATTGGGCTTACTAGATTATTTTATCAGTTAAAGGAAGCAGGTATTATTACAAGCAGTGAAGTATCAGCATCTGATGTAGCTATCCTACCAATGACGATGAATTATGCATATATTTGTAATGTTTTAAATAAAGTTAAGGGTGAAGGCTTAAAAGCCGAGGTAGTATACTTAAATAAGTTTAAACAATTAATGAGATTTGCTGATAAGAATAATATTCCTTATGTAATTATTATTGGTGATGATGAGATTAATAATAATGAAATAGCAATAAAGGATATGGCTACAGGAGAGCAAACTAAACTTAAACTAGATGATATTTCTAAAATTAAAGAAATTGTTAAAAGATAGTTTGACATTATAAAAAAACTAACGTAAAATATAAATAGATTTTTGTTAAAAGACTGTTATTACAAGGTTATATTTAAGAGAGGGCTAGATGATGTAAATGCCTAATATATAGTAATAATGGAACACTTTGTTAAATAACAAAACGCTAGGAAAGCGATAAAATTATAAGACTGCACTAAGTGAAGTAAGGTGGTACCGCGGATATGTTTCGCCCTTACGTAATTAGTGTTTTTATTTTTTAGAAAGGATTGTTATGAAAAATATTATAGTTGAAAATAAGAAGAGGGAGTATGTTGCAGATATTATTAAGTCTATCTGTGAAAAGTATAGATTTAATAAAGTTGATGGTAATGAAATAAGTAAAGTTAATGGTAAGGTTTATTCTTTAAATAATAATGATTTATTTATAAAAGGTGATGCTACTTCTTTAACTAGAGATGCTGAAGTAATTAGTTTAGTGTATCAAATATTTAATCTTTTAAATGTAGATGCACTCATTAAGATTAATATAAGCGATTCTAAATATGATAAGTTAAGAGAGTATCTTGATCTATTAGAGATTAACTTTGAAATTGATGATAAGATTAAGACTAATGGTTATGCTTATGAAGTATACTCTAATGATATTAAATTAGGTGAAGGTAATAGTAAGATAGAAGTTAAGATTGATTTAGAGAAAACTATTAAAGAAATAGAAGATAATGGTACTAATATTCCAGTAGAAGAAAATATAGATGTTTTATTTACTGCAACAAGCGAAAATGAATTAGAAACGGCTTCTTATTTAGCACAGAATTTAAGACTTAATGGATTTATTACCGAAATAGGCGATAAGTTAAATGCTAAATTTAATATTATTTTGAAAGATAAAGATTTAGAACATAATGAAGTTATTATTAAGGATAATGTAACTGGAGAAGAGACTAAGTCTAATATAAATGATATAGCAGAATATCTAGAGATGAATATATAGAAAGAGGGATAGAGATGAAACTAGATGTAAAAGATTTATATGATGGTATAAAGGATTATATGGATAAGGAGGTAACACTTCAAGGATGGATTAAGAATCATCGTAAGCAAAAGGAATTTGGGTTTATTGATTTTTCAGATGGAACAAGTTTTAAGCATGTGCAGTTAGTTTATGATAATAGTTTAGAAGAGTTTGATGAGATTGCAAAACTTCATATTGGATGTGCAATTACGGTTACTGGAACAATTATTAAATCAGAAGGTGCTGGACAAGATTTTGAGCTAAAGGTTAAAACTATTAAGTTAGAAGGAGATTGCCCAGAAGATTATCCAATACAGCCAAAGAGACACTCTAATGAGTTTTTAAGAGAGATGGCTTATTTAAGACCTAGAACAAATTTATTTAATGCGGTGTTTAGAGTTAGAAGTGTGGCAGCATATGCAATTCATAATTATTTTCAAAGTCGTAACTATATATATGTTCATACGCCACTACTTACTACTGCTGACTGTGAGGGAAGCGATCAGATGTTTAAGGTAACAACACTTAATTTAAATAATTTACCACTTACTGAAGATAAACGTGTAGATATGTCTAAAGATTTATTTGGTAAGCTTGCATTTATTACTGGATCTGGTCAGTTACATGGTGAAGCATTTGCTATGGCTTATAAGAAGATTTATACTTTTGGGCCTACTTTTAGAACAGAGAACTCAAATACGAAAACACACGCTAATGAGTTCTGGATGATTGAACCAGAGATAGCGTTCTGTGATTTAGCTGGACTTATGGATATTGAAGAAGAAATGCTTAAGTATATTGTGTCTTATGTTTTAGAGAGATGCTCTGATGAGATTGATTTCTTTGATAAGTTTGTGAGTAAAGGTTTGAGAGAAAAACTAGAAAAGTTAGTGTCTTCACATTTTACAAGAATTACACATCATGAAGCTGTTGATATTTTACTTAAAGCCGATAAGAAATGGGAGTTTACTCCTTCATATGAGGATGATATTGCTAAGGAACATGAGAAATATATTACTGAGTATTTTAATGGTCCAGTATTTATTACTGATTGGCCAAAAGACATTAAGGCTTGGTATATGAAAGTTAATGATGATGGAAAAACAGTTGCTGCTGTTGATTTAGAGGTTCCTGGTGCTGGTGAACTAATTGGTGGATCTCAAAGAGAAACTAATATTAATGTACTTGAAGAGAGAATGAGTGAGCTTGGTGTAGATAAGAGTGCTGTTGATTGGTATGTTAACTTGCGTAAGTTTGGTGGATGTTATCATTCTGGATTTGGTATGGGATTTGAAAGATTAATTATTTATCTAACTGGGGTTGAGAATATTCGTGATGTTATACCATTTCCTAGAACACCTGGTAACTGTGAATTTTAAGGAGGATTATGAAGGAGTTTACTGAAGAGGAGATAATTTCTTATGCTGATAAGTTACTTATTGGTTTATCCAGTGAGGAGAGTTTATCTATTAAGGAAGAGTTTAAGTTTATAGATAAGAATATTGATAAGATTAATGAGATACCTAATTTAGCTAGTATTAAGCCAGCTACTAGTCCTTTTAATTTATATGAAGGAACGCTTCGTGAGGATGTTGCAGAAGAAAGCGTAGATATCGATGACTTACTTAGAAATACTGGTGAAGTTGATGGAAGAGAAGTAAAGGTTCCAAAGGTGGTAGAGTAATGATTGATGAATTAAAGAGTAAAAATAGTGAAGAGTTAGTTAGTGAAAGTATTAAGAAAGCTAAAGAGACTAATGTTGAGATCAATTCATTTGTAACTATAATTGATAATCCGGAGCATATTAATAATGAAGAAAGTCCTCTTAATGGAATACCTTATGCTGCTAAAGATTTGTTTAGTACTAAGGATATTTTAACTACTGGTTCGTCTAATATTTTAGCTAATTATGTACCATTTTATGATGCTACTGTTATTAAG
The DNA here is from genome assembly GCA_900547775.1 of uncultured Mycoplasmatota bacterium. Taxonomy (GTDB): domain Bacteria; phylum Bacillota_I; class Bacilli_A; order RF39; family UBA660; genus CAG-533. The sequence goes on from URHW01000002.1 coordinate 23,094, forward strand.
AGATTAAAGGATGCTGGAGCTATTCTTATTGGTAAGACGGTATGTGATGAGTTTGGTTTGGGTGGAACAGGTACTACTGGACATACTGGTGTTGTTAAGAATCCATGGGATACTATGAGAGGAGCCGGTGGTTCGTCATCTGGTTCTGCTACAAGTGTTGCTTTAGGTATTGTACCCTTTTCTCTAGGAACTGATACAGGGGATTCAGTTAGAAAGCCTGCATCATATTGTGGTGTTGTTGGGTATAAACCTACATATGGGCTTATTCCTAGGTATGGAGTATTACCTTTTGCATCATCACTTGATCATGTTGGTTTATTTACAACGTGCGTTAAGGATGCTGCAGTAGTTACTGATGTGATTAAAGGTTTTGATGGAAAGGATATGACTAGTTTAAGGACTAGTGAGAATCTTGCATCTGGTCTTAATGGTATTATTTCTGATAAAAAGTTATTTTATATTAAAGAACTTACTAATATTGAGTATTATGATAATCCTAGTGAAGAAGTTATTAATACTTTAAGTTTGTTTAAAGAAAATATTGCTAAAATAAAAGAGCTTGGGGTAGAAGTTTATGAAGAAAGCCTAGATGAAAAGATAATTGATGCACTAGGACCAGCTTATACTATTATTTCTTGTGCTGAAGCAACTAGTAATTTGTCTATGTATACTGGAATTAATTTTGGTATGCGTGGTGTTGGTAATAATATTAAAGATATGATTAAGGATCATCGTACTAAAGGATTTAGTTCTTTAATTAAGAGAAGACTTGTTATTGGTAGTTATGTTTTAGAAGAGAAAAATCAAGAAAGATATTATCTAAATGCATGTAGGGTAAGACAATTAGTAATTGATAAGATGAATGAGTTTTTAAGCAAGTATGATGCGTTAGTTATGCCAGCAAGTTTTAAAGCACCACTTTTAGATGCTGCCAATGATGTTATTACTGAAAGTAAGAAAGATGTTGCTAGTACGCTTTTAATTGGTAATTTTGGAGGATATCCTTCTATTACTATTCCTTGCGGTTTTGTAGATAATATGCCAGTTGGTATTAATTTAACGGGAAGAGTTAAAGGGGATAAAGATTTATTAAATATTGCATATGGAGTAGAACAAAAACTAGGGTTTGCTGGACAAACTGTAGGAGGTAAACATGAGTAAATATAAAACAATTATTGGGTTAGAGCTGCACTGTGAGCTTATTACTAATTCTAAGGTTTTCTCTCCTAGCCGTAATAGTTACTGCGAAGTGCCTAATTCTAATGTTAATGAGATTGATATGTCTTTTCCAGGTATTATGCCTTATTTAAATAAAGAAGCAGTTAAGAAGGCTTTAAAGATGAGTATGGTTTTAGGATGCATACAGCCTGATGAACTAGTATTTGATCGTAAGAATTATTTTTATCCGGATTTACCTAAAGGGTATCAAATTACTCAAGTTACGAAACCGGTTGGTATTAATGGACATGTAGAACTTATTTCTAATGGAAAACCATTTGTAGCTGAGATTCATGATATTCATTTAGAAGAAGATACGGCATCACTTGATCATTATGATTTCTTTTCATTAATAGATTATAATAGAGCAGGTGTTCCATTAATTGAGATAGTTACTACGCCTTGTTTTGAAGGTGCTGATGAAGTTGTTGAGTTCTTAGAATATTTAACAAATAGTCTTAAGTATTGTGGTATTTCAGAAGCTGATACTAAGAAAGGTCAAATTAGATGTGATGTTAATGTTAATCTTAAAAATGAAGCTGGTGAGTATGTAACACCTAAAGTAGAAATTAAGAATATTAACTCATTTAGTAATGTAGCAAGTGCGATTAAGTATGAAACGTATAGACAAACTAAAGCATTAGAGGATGGCTTAACTGATGAGTTATGTCAGGAAACTAGAAGATATGATGAGACTACTAATACTACTATACGTATGCGTAAAAAAGAAGGAAGCATTGATTATAAGTATTTTGTTGAGCCTAATATTCCAAGAATTAAGATTGATCCAAATTGGCTAGAGGAGATAAAAAGTGAGATACCAACACTTCCTAATGAAAGACTTAAGACTTATATGGAAAAGTATGGATTAAGTGAGTATGATGGTAAGATTCTTGTTCGTAATAAAGATATTTCTGATTATTTTAATAAGTGTTTATTTTTAGGAATTAATCCTAAAATAGCGTCTAACTGGATTACTACGGAGATTATGTCTGTTATTAATAAAGAAAGCATTAATATTAAAGATTTATTCTTAACTCCAGAAAAATTACTTCAAATAATTAAAGCACTTGAGAGTAATACAATATCTTCTAAACAAGCTAAAGAGTTGTTTGTTCTAACTTTAAAAGAAAATGAAGAGCCAAATATTTTAATTGAGAAGTATGGAATGAAACAATTAGATAATGATGATGAGCTAGAGTCTATTATTAAAAAGATTTTAGATAATAATGCATCTCAGATAGAGGCATACTGGAATGGTAAAACTAATATGTTTGATTATTTTGTAGGTCAAACAATGAAAGAAACTAGAGGTAAAGCTAATCCAGTTAAAGCAAAAGAAATTATTTCAAGAGAGTTAGATGCAAGAAAGTAACTTAATATTTGACATAAAGCAACCACAAAATGGTTGTTTTTTGCTTTTTCTTTAGTATAATTAAACTTGAAGGAGAGTATTATGATCAAATTAAAAGATGTATCCAAGTATTATTATAATAAGGGTCTTATAACTTCAGGTATTACTAAGATTAATGCTGAGTTTAATATAGGTGAGTTTATAGTAATTACTGGTGAGAGTGGTAGTGGTAAGTCAACTTTACTTAATGTTATATCGGGGCTAGATACTTATGAAGACGGTGAGATGTATATTGATGGCAAGGAAACTAGTCATTATGGAGATGAAGACTTCGAGGAGTATCGTAAGGAATATATTAGTAATATCTTTCAAAATTTTAATTTAGTTGGAAGTTATACTGTATATCAAAATATTGAACTAGTTATGCTTATTAATGGATATACTAAAAAGGAAGCTAGACCTAAGATATTAAAGCTTATTAATGAGGTAGAACTTACTAGGTATAAGAATACAAGAGTGTCTAAACTATCTGGTGGGCAGAAACAGAGAGTTGCTATTGCTAGAGCACTTGCTAAGAATACACCAATTATTATTGCGGATGAGCCAACTGGTAATTTAGATAAAAGGGCTGCTGAAAGTGTACTTAAAACGCTTGCTCTTACTGCTAAAGATAAATTAGTTATTGTTGTAACTCATAACTATGAACAGGTTGAAAAGTATGCGACAAGAAAAATAACAATGTTTGATGGAAAAATTTTAGAAGATAAGATTATTACTAAGACAGATGAAGTGAAAACAGATGGTAATTTGGAAAGTAAGAAAATGAAACCATTATCTAAACTTAGGCTAGGTGTTAGAAATACGTTTAATATTGTTCCTAAATTCTTATTACTTCTTGCTGTGTTCTTGTTTATGTTTGCAGCTATTACTACTGAGATGGCTGGTCTTAGAGAAAATAAGTATGAGGAAGAACGTGTTGGTTATAATTCATATTTACAGAATAAGGACACAAGTAGAATTATAATTAATAAGAGTGATAAATCACCATTTACTGATGAGGATTATGAAAGAATCGAAGCACTAGGTAATATTTCCAGAATTCAGAAAGACGATTATTTGGAGGATTTAAGTGCTAGTTTATATTCGGATTATTATTATATAAGTGGTAGTGTTATTAAAAGAACTAGTCAAAAACTTGATTTAGGTAGAAATATAGAGAAAGATAACGAAGTTGTTATCCAAATGAATAAAGAAAATAATACAATAGGTGATCCTGAAAAAATTCTTAATAAGGAGTTTATGTATAATTATCAAGATAATACTACTAAGTTAAAGGTTGTTGGGATTATCTTTAATGATGATTTGGATTACGAGTCTATTATAGAAGTATCTGATAATATGATTAATGAGTTTATTTTAAATTATGTTATTAGTCGTACTACACAAACTTTAACTGTTAATGGTGCGGATACTTATTGTAATTTATTTTATATTGATAGTGTTAATGATAGTTCTATTTATGTTAATGAAAATTTAAATAATAATAGTTATCCTATTAAGATGGTCAGTTTATCTTTAAGTAATACGTATGTTAATAAAGTGTTTGATTTGAAGGTAGAACATGTGTTAAATAAGTATAATTCTAAAAGGTTAACTGGTTATTCCTATGAAGAAAATACTTGTTATTTAAGTAAAAATTTAATTAGAAATACTTTAATAAGTGATAAGTATCAAACTAGTGTATTTGTTAAAGATGAAGTTAAGATAAATGATACGATAAACGATTTAATGAATTTAGGATATAGTACTTATGCTGTTAAAGATATGCTAATTAATGAAAGTGCGACAATGACGTATATTTATAATATTATTAATTTAGTTTTGATGATTATTATACTTGTGGCGATGTTCTTTATTTCATATTTAATTATTAAATTAATTTTAAAATCACGTAAGAATTATTATACAATTATTAGAATACTTGGTGGTAGTAAGAAAAATTGTAAGAGTATCTTAAAGATAGAGTTATATACTATTTTAAATATAGCATTCATTATTATTACTTTCCTTGTATATATGATAGTTAATGGCATGATAGATATTTCTTTAAGAAGTAGTTTAAAATTATTAAATATAAAAGATTATGTTCTAATTTATATTTTGATATTTGCACTAACTTATTTAATAAGTGTTCGTTTTGGTAGATTTATCTTTAAAGAAAGTGCGATTAAGACTTATAACGAGGAGGAAGAATAATGATAAGGCTAGAAAAAGTAAATAAATATTACAATAAGGGTAAGAAAAATCAAATCCACGTTATAGATAATACTAGTTTAGAATTAGGGGAGAAAGGTTTAGTTGCTCTTTTAGGGCCATCTGGATGTGGTAAAACAACTCTTTTGAATGTTATTGGTGGTTTAGATAAAATTAAAAAGGGAAAAATTTATGTAAATGGTCAGAAGATAAGTACAAGAAGTTCTTATAAGGTAGATAAGATACGTAATTTAAATATTGGATATATTTTTCAAGATTATAAGTTAATAGATAATTTGTCTGTATATGATAATGTTGCGATTGTCTTAAAGATGATTGGTATTAAGGATAAAAATGAGATTAAAAAGAGAGTTGAATATATTTTAAATAGTCTTAATATTTATCGTTTTAAATCAAGACCAGCATCAATGCTTTCTGGTGGGCAAAGACAGAGAGTTGGAATTGCTAGAGCATTAGTAAAGGATCCAGATATTATTTTAGCAGATGAACCAACTGGTAATTTGGATTCTAAGAATTCTTTAGAGATTATGAATATTATTAAAGCAATTTCTAAAAATAGATTAGTTATTTTAGTTACACATGAGACGGAACTTGCACATTTCTATGCTGATCGTATTATTGAGATTGAAGATGGCAAGATTGAGAAAGATTATACTAATGATAATAAGAATGGTTTAGATTATCGTATTGAAAATAACATTTATTTAAAAGATTTAAAGCATCAAGAAGTTAATGATAAAAATTTAAAATTACAAATTTATGAAAATAAAGAAACTAATTTAAATATTACTTTAGTTGTTCAAAATGGTAATATTTATATAAAGAATGAAGGACCAGAAAAAGTAGAAGTTATTGGTACGGATTCAAATATTGAACTTATTGATGATCATTATAAGACAATTGCTAAAGAGGATGCTGAAAAATATAATTTTGATTTTCAAAATATTATTAGTAAAGATTTTAAGAAGAGGTATTCTAGTATTTTTAATCCGATAACGTTTATAAAAAGTGGCTTTAAAAAGATTATTAATTATAAACCACTTAAGAAGTTTTTACTTCTTGGGTATATGGCGGCAGCTATGTTTATCTTATTTAGTGTAAGCAGAATTGCAGCAACTTTAGTAGTAAAAGATAAAGATTTTATTAAGTACAATGATACATATATTCAAATTAGTACTAATAAGTTAAATGTTGCAGATTATAATAAGGTAATCAATATAGATGATATTAATTATGCTATGCCAGGTGATTCTTTAGTTAGTCTACCTTTAGTGTATAATAATTTACTTCAAACTACTGGTGTAAAAGAATATGTTATGGGTTCTCTTGCTAGTGTTAAATTACTTAAAAATGAAGATATATTATATGGTATGATGCCAGTAAATAAGAATGAGATAGCAATAAGTAAGATTGTTGCTGAAAAAGTTTTAAATAATGGTTATGCTAAGGAAGCAGGTATTAATACTATTAATGGATTTGTTGGTAAGATTATTAAGTTAGATTATTCTAGTGATATGATAGTAACCGGTATAGTGGATACGTCTAATCCTTCAGTTTATGCTTTTGAAGAAGAGTTTACTAATATCTTATATAATAATGCTTTAAATGAGGATAAAGCTCTTGAACTTTCTAATATGGGAAGTGTAGAGTATACTTTAAAGGAAGGTAAGAATCCAGAAAATGTTTACGAGATTATAGTTCCTTATAGTCAAAGATATGCTTATCCATTAAATGAAAAAGTAGATGAGAAAATTAATGATAAGAAATTAAAAGTTGTTGGTTATTATTTATCTAGTAAGACAAGTAAGTATATAACTAATGAAGAGACGATGAAAATGCAACTTATTAATAATTCTAGAAGTATTACAATTAGTTCTAATGATAAGGAAACTGTAATAGAAGAGTTAAAAAATAGAGAAATAAGTGCAAGAGATACTTATGAAATAGCAAGAAATGAATATGTTAGGGATAATGAGAGTGCGACGAATGCAATTTTAATATTTTCAGCAGTTATTATAGTAATATCTTTAATTGAGGTATTCTTAATGATAAGATCATCATTCTTATCTAGAATTAGAGAAATTGGTATTTATAGAGCAATTGGTGTTAAAAAGAAAGATATTTATAAGATGTTCTTAGGTGAGATTTTAGCAATATCATTTACTGCGTCTTTAGGTGGTATTATCTTAATGACTTATGTTTTATATAATATTACTCAGATTAAATTTTTAACAGATTTCTGTGTTCTTAATCCATTTACTATTGGTATTTCAGTTATTATTTGTTTTGGATTTAATATAATTGTTGGACTTATTCCAGTAGCAAATACCATGCGTAAAAGACCGGCAGAGATTTTATCGAGAAAAGACATTTAGGGTCTTTTTTTCTTGAAGTGAAATTAAATAAATGTTAAAATTAAAATAGAGAAGAGGTTAGAAATGAAAAAAACTATTATAGGTATTTTGGTTGGTATATTATTATGCTTTGGTGTTTTTGGAGGATTATATTTTGCTAACGTGATTTCGTTAAATAAGCATAATGAAAATTTGCCGAATAACAATGCAAATACTGAAAAAGAAACTTCAACTGTAAGATATAGCAATTATTTAAAAAACAGAAAAAATGGGCTTAAAAAATTTTTTAGTTCATCTATGCCTAATGATCTACTTGAAAATTCCGGAAGATATACTGAAAAGGGAACTAGTTTCTTATATGAAAAATCTTTTAGTGCTACTATTACGCCTGAATTTAAGCTAGTATTTGATGTTGACGGGCTTGAGAAGTATAGTGATTTTGTGGTTGATGAAGGTGTTATTGATTTATTTTTGGTTTATGCTGGGAATGGCGGATTTCAGTACTTTTATTATTTGAAAGATGATGGCTCTTTAAAGAGTTTTTGTGTAGATTGTGTATGGGACGATGAGTTGAAAATTAAAAATGAAAATATAAAAAATGTGGTTTCTATTGGACAAGTTTCTGATGAGTCATCATATGATGCTCTTGCAACTGATATCGATGGAAATGTCTATGTAATGCGATAACTAAGTTAGTATTAAATTAGAAAGTAGGGATAAGATGAAACATATTATGCCAGTAAAAGATGATACAGATCCTATACTTAAAGCATATTTCAAAGTTGAAGAAGAAGTATTTCCTAGTAAAGTAGAAGAACTTTATATTAAACTTGCTAATTTAGTAAGTGATTATTTTGAGTATTATGGTATGCTTAATAAAAAACAAACTGATTATGATGCTAGTTTTAATATAATTACTAGTTATGGTTCGAAAATGATGACTTTAAAAGCTAAAATATTTGTTATAGAAGAGCAAATTAGAAGTATTGTTTCTGGACAGATGAGCAGTAGTGATGTTAATCTTTTACATAAGTTATCATCACAACTTTATCCATTAAAACGCAGTTTAGAGACAATGCAGAGACAAGATGATAATAATAGAAAAATAGTAAGTTCAAAGAATGATGAGATAAGTTCTGTTCATAGTTTACTTATGAGTATAATAGATAGTATTCGGGATATTTTAAAAGAGATTATTAGTTTGGATATAAATGGAGTTAGAAGATTAGATAGAATAAAAGTAACTAATAAACATGAAAATGAGATAAGTGAAATTTTTAAATTTAGTAAAGATTATGGTGATATTTTTATTTCTTATTTACATTCTAGTGTAGATGCTAGAATTGCGGCTTTTAATATGATTGAAGCTATGGCAGATAAGATTATTTCTTTATATAATCATAATGTTTTAGGTGAAGGCTTTAGTATTGAAGAGACTGATAGGTATAAGGTTGCTGATAATATTATTACTTCTGCTTCTTTGGATAATCTTATTAATGGTAGGGATGTTAATGATATCGAAAAGTTGCAGTCTGAAGATATTCCTATTTTAAATGAAAGTATAAAGTTCTTAACTACTGGGTTAATTAATCCACAGCTTATTGAAAGGTATAAGACAGAAGTTGTTAGTTATAATAATAGAATGCTTTTAAAATCATTAGAAAATGGTGCTCTTAGAAGTTATTATATTTAAAATTAAGGGAAATATCTAGATTTCCTTTTTTTAGTGTGATATACTAATTTTATAGTAAAGAGGTTGGATAAAATGTTTGGAAAGATAAAGTATATTAGTGATAATACTGCGGTTGTTGAAATTAATAAAGATGGTAATCTTGTTAGTAATTTAATGAATTTACATGTTGTATTTGAATCTAATGGTGATAAACTTTTGGGTGAAGTTAAGAATGTTGATGAAAACTCTGTAAAGATAGAGTTATTAGGTGAGTTTGTTGGTACTCGTTTTATTGCAGGTACTATTAAGAAACCTACTTTAACAAGTACTCTTAGAGTAATTAATGAAGAAGAACTTGATATTATAATGGGTAAGGCTGATGAAAACTCATTATATATTGGTAAGAGTCCGATTTACAAAGATAGAAGTATTTATGCAAATATTAATGATTTATTTTCAAACCATTTAGCAATATTTGGTAACTCTGGTTCAGGTAAATCTTGTTCAGTTTCAAGGATAGTACAAAATATATTTTTAAATCAAAACTTCTTAGCGCAAAATGCAAACCTTTTTATTTTTGATGCTTATGGTGAGTATAAGAATGCTTTTAGAGATATAAATAAAATTAATCCAGCATATCAATATAAGTTTTTAACGACTAATCCAACAGAAGAAACGGATATGTTATTTCAGTTACCTGTTTTCTTATTTACTAATGATGATGTAGCGCTTTTGCTTAATGCAGATAATCATGCACAGCTTACAATTATTGAACGTATGATGAAACTCGCTAAATTATTTAGTCGTAATGATGCAGTTACTGAGAAACTTAAAAATCACTTAATTGCTAAAGCTATTCAGTCAGTATTATTTAGTAATCAAAATGCTTCTGGTAAGAAAAATGATATTTTTACAATTATTTCATCTTGTCAAACACCTGCATTTAATATGAATACGGAGATTCAAGGTATTGGTTATACAAGAAGATTTAGTGAGTGCTTTAAAATTGATAGCAAGGGCGAGTTTGGTGAAAGTGTTCTTATTAATGAATATATTGCTAAAAATCTTAATGAAGAGTTAGAAAGTACTATTGAGGTTCCTAGTCAGGCTTTCTTTACATTAAGGGATATGGAGAAGGCTTTAGAGTTTACTTTAATTGGTGAAGGGTTCTTAAATAATAGATTAATGCAAGATTCAGCAATTATTTTAAAGGTTAGATTACACTCTATTATTAATAGTCGTAATGCTTTGTATTTTGACATTAAGCAGTATATTACTTTAGAACAGTATATATCTAGTTTAATCGTATTAAATCATAGACGTAGTCAAATTATTAATATTAATTTAGAAGATGTTGATGATAATTTAGCGAAGGTTATTGTTAAGATTGTTAGTAAGATGATATTTGATTTTTCTAAGTCACGCAAGATTAGAGCATCTATTCCATTTCATTTAATTATAGAAGAAGCACATAGATATGTAGTAGCAGATAATGATAAGTTCCTTCTTGGTTATAATATATTTGAACGTATTGCTAAAGAAGGCCGTAAGTATGGCGTACTTATTGATTTAATTAGTCAAAGACCTGTAGATATTTCAGAAACTGTTGTAGCCCAGATGAGTAATTTCTTAGTACTTAAAATGACACATCCAAAAGATTTAGAATATATTGAAAAGATGCTTCCAAATGTTTCAAGTGATATTATTGAAAAACTTAATTCTTTGCAGTCTGGTACGTTAGTATCATTTGGTAATGCCTTTAAGATACCATTACTTATTAAGATGGATTTACCGAACCCATTACCATACTCTAGTAACTGTGATGTTATTGCTAGATGGAAAGGAAATAACTAATTATAGTTAAAGTGATTATGAAGAAAGAAATGAAAAGGGAAGTAGAGGATGCATTAGAGATATTAAATGGCTTAATTAGTAATTATAATGATTTCTTTATTAATGAAAGTAAGCCGATTCCAGATGAGATAAAAGATACTTATTTAAATGTTGCTAAAGCGTTTATGAACGATCTTAAAGAAGAAGATTTAAAGAAATACCAAAAGTCTTCTTCTTATGAAGATTTAGTAAGTAAATATAATACTCTTAAAAGTAATGTTAGTGAAGCAGAATCTAGAATAAAAGAGCATAATGATAAAGTAATAATGCTTGATAAAGAAAATAAAATTAAAGATATGGGTGAGATTAGTAGTGATGCATCTATTCAAGATGATATTATTACTGTGCCTAGTGAAGAACTTCTTTTGGTAAGTAGTGCTGATGATAAACTTAAATATGTTACTGATAAGATTAAGTATGTAACTTCTTTAGAAGGCACTTTAGAAGAAGAAATATTAATTCTTACTTATACTAATAAGGATTCTAAGAGTTATATGAATGCTCTTAAAGATTATCCTAATGTTGGGGTTATGCCAATAAATAAGTTTATATATTCATTAAGTGATATTAAAACAACAGAGGTGTCACTTAATAAAGTGATAGATGAAGAATTATCTAATAACTTAAAGGATGATAATTATACTAGAAATTTAGTTTTATATTTATTACATTATCATCAAAATACATATTCTTCTTTAGCGTTTAGTGATAAAAATTCTTATAATGATTATCTCGATAGTTTGAATTTAAAGACACTTAAGGGTGAAACAGTAAGTAGTCCAGCGATTTTAAATATTACTGATTTTCTTACCGAGAATAAAGTTAATTATAAGATTAAGAATATTTTAGAAGATAATGAGATATTTAATGTAATTAGTTTAGATAATGATATAGATATTATTTATTTTGAGTTAGATGAAAAAGGTGAGAGGCCAGTATTTTTTAAAGATAGTTATATAGAGACAGTTGATAAGATTAGAAGCGATTATGAAAATAGTCATACTAAGTTAGTTGAGTGTTATGCTTACGAAAAGAAAAATGGTTCTATTATTAATAATTTATATACTAAGTTATATGATGCTGGTGTTAAGTTTGCTTTAGAGGATGCTAGTGTTCTTTTAGAATTATTAGAAAAGCAAAATCCTAACTTAATGCCTTCATTAAAAGAAACTATGTTAATTACGATTAAGGCTTTAATAGAAGAGAATAAACCGTTAGAAGAATTTAACATGACATTAAGTGAACGTAAATTTGCGGAGCTTTTAAAACCTATATATGATAAGTATAATATTTCAAGTGATTTTAGTAATGAGACTTATAAAATAATAGATAATCTTAAAGATAATTTAAATTATAAATTTATAATTTTAGATAACTTTGAAGAAATAACTACTTCTAAGTTTAAGTTAATTCAAAAGATTAAAAATATAACGGGTGCTAATTTATTATTTTTAGGTGATGATTGGCAAAGCATTTATCTAAATAGTGGGACTAATCCTAAGTATATTAAAAATATTAAGAAGTATTATCCTGATATTAAAATTTCTCTTCTTCCATATAAACCAGTTAATTTTAAACTTTATGAAATTGCTAAGAAAGTTATTAGTATGACAAATAATTATTATGATAAGAAGGTAGAAGCAAGTGATAGTTTTTCTTCTATAGGTATTATACGAGTTAAAAATAAAGATGATATTAAAGATAAATTAATAAATATAGTTAAGAGTTTACCTGGTAGCATTACTATTGCAGGTAGATATTCTAGCGATAATGTTGATGTTCCTAATACAAAGTTTATTTTAATAAATGACACTAAGATATATAATTCAGATTATACTTTTATAATAAACACTGAAAAAGGATTATGTGGTTATCCAAATGAGCTAATCAATAATGTTATTTTAAATAAAATAATAGAGATAGAGCCAGCAATATATAATGAATACCGCACTTTAGCAAATATTATTAGAAATACTAATAAAAGAGTATATTTAGTTGTAACAGAAGAAAATACATCTAAAGTATTTAGAGATATTATTGATACTTATAAGGATGATATTTTAGCAGGGAAAAATGAATGTCCAATATGCGGGAGTAGTCTTATTATAAAACCAGCTGGTGATAAAGAAGAGCTTGAGTGTTCTAATGAAAAATGTAGTTATCATAGTGATATAAACGAGAATTAATTGTATAGGGCTTGAAATGTAAGTTAAATTGTGATAGACTTGGAGTTAGTTAAAAAAGTTTTGATTAGGACATGGCATTATTCTTAATCTTATTAAGCGAAGTTATGATGGTGAAAGATAACTTAAGAAAGAGTATTTGTTACTACCTATGAACTGGTCTTGAAAAAGAACCCCGGTGATGAGCCGTTACTTAAATAAAGGTAAAAATGGATGGTACCGTGTTTATGCACTCCTGCTAATTGTGGCAGGAGTTTTTTTTAACTAAGAAGGAGGATTTTATGATAAATATTAAAGAAAATGAAGAACTTCACGTATTAAACCATAGCTGTGCTCATTTACTAGCACAAGCTGTAAAGCATTTATATCCAAATGCTAAATTCTGGGTAGGACCTGTAACTACAGAAGGATTCTACTATGACATTGACTTAGGAGATGTTACTTTAACAAATGATGACTTACCTAAGATTGAAAAAGAAATGAAAAAAATTAGTAAAGATGGTAAGAGAATTGTTCGTGAAGAAATATCTAAAGAGGAGGCTTTAGAAAAGTTTAAAGATGACCCATATAAAATTGATTTGATAAGCCGTATGGATGAAAATAATACTGTTATTTCAATGTATACTCAAGGTGACTTTACTGATCTTTGCCGTGGACCACATGTAGCAACGGTTAAAGAACTTAAGCATTTTAAACTTTTAAAAGTAAGCGGTGCTTACTGGAAGGGTGATGTTAAAAATAAGATGCTTCAAAGGATCTATGGTGTTTGCTTTACTAATGAAGAAGATTTAAATAATTGTCTTGCTGAAATAGAAGAGGCTAAACAAAGAGACCATCGTAAGATTGGTAAAGATATGGAAATATTCATGACTGATGAATTAGTTGGTGCTGGTATGCCTTTATGGCTTCCAAATGGAGCAATTATTAGAAAACAACTAGAAAATTATATCTATGATAAGGAACAAAAGTTAGGATATAATCATGTATATACTCCATGTGTTGGTACAGTTAACCTATATAAGACTAGCGGACACTGGGATCATTATAAAGAAAATATGTTTCCAATGATGAAAGTTGATGATGAAGAATTTGTTTTAAGACCAATGAATTGTCCTCATCATATGCTTGTTTATAAAAATAAATTACATTCTTATAGAGATTTACCTATTAGAATTGGTGAATTTGCAACCGACTTTAGATATGAGGCAAGTGGCGCTGTTAAAGGACTTGAAAGAGTTAGATGCATGTGTCAAAATGATGCGCATTTATTTGTAACACCTGAACAAATTGGTGATGAATTTAAAAAAGTTGTAAGTCTAATCTTAGACGTATATAAAGATTTTGGTATTAAAAATTATAAATTTAGATTATCTTTAAGGGATAAAGAAGATAAAGAAAAATACTTTGATGATGATGAAATGTGGGATATGGCTGAAAATAAGCTTAGAGAAGTACTTAATGACTTAGGTGTTGAGTATTTTGAAGCTAAAGGCGAAGCAGCGTTCTATGGGCCTAAATTAGATGTTGAGGTTAAACCTGCCGTTGGGCCTGAGGTTACATTATCAACTTGTCAGTTAGACTTCTTACTTCCTAGAAGATTTGAATTATCTTACATTGATAATAAGGGTGAGAAACAAATACCAGTAGTTCTTCATAGAGCTATCTTTGGAACTTTTGATAGATTTACTGCATTTATAATTGAAGAAACTAAAGGTGCATTTCCTCTATGGCTTGCTCCTTTACAAATTAATATTATTCCAGTTAATACTGACTTACATTTAGAATATGCCGATAAAATATGCAAACTTTTAAAGGATAACAACGTAAGAGTAGAGGTAGATGATCGTAATGAAAAGATTGGTTATAAGATGAGAGAAAGTCAAACTAAAAAAGTACCTCTAACACTTGTTCTTGGTGATAATGAAAAAGATAATAATCAAATAAGTTATAGAGAATATGGTAAACAAGAAACAATTACTTGCTCTATAGATGAGTTTATTAGTAAGGTAAATGATTGTATTAAGAATAAGGAACAAAACTTATAAAATATGTCAAAAATACAAAAATAACTTTTAATAATACAATAATAATGATATAATTAAAGTACCTAGAAGATGGTCAAATATAAAACCGACTAATGGTGAATATAGGGAATCTAATTAGCAGTGGTGTTGAAAACTAGCTAGCCTAGGCTCCTAAAGCTGTCTATGTGATGCCCACCTTGCGTGCGCGCGGGTTTTTATCACTGCGGCTGTCTTCTAGGTTTTATTATATATATAAAGGAGAATATATGTTCGAGAGATTAATAACATTAATTGGTGAAGATGATGTAAATAAATTAAAGAAAGCAAATGTTTTAATTGTTGGTTTAGGAGGAGTAGGAGGCTATGCTTTAGAAACATTGGTTAGATCAGGCATTTATAACTTAACAATTGTGGATGGTGATATAGTAGAGCTTAGCAATTTAAATAGACAGATAATATCTAAGAGGGATGTTATAGGAAGACCTAAAGCTTTAGTAGCACAAGCAAGAACTCTAGAGATAAATCCGGATGTTAACTTAAAGGTTATTAATCAGTTTATTAGTGAGGATAATTTTTCTTTACTTAATATAGATAGTTTTGATTACGTTATTGATGCATGTGATGATTTGAATTTAAAAATGCTTCTTATAAAGAATGCAGAAAAATATAAGTTAATTTCTTCTATGGGTACAGCTAATAAGATGGATATGACCAGATTTAAAATAACGACAATTGATAAGACTTCATATGATCCTCTAGCTAAAATAATCCGTAAGAAGATAAAAGAAGAAAAGATACGAACTAAATTTAAAGTGGTATCAAGTGATGAAAAAGTAATGAAAAATGGGACTAAATTAGGCACTATAGCATATATGCCAGCAGTATCTGGTTTACTTTGTGCATCATATGTAATTAATGATATTATAAATAAATAAAAGATAAGTATATGAATATATCTATCATTAAATTCGAATACATTATTTGGTAAAGACGGAGAAATATATAATTTAAATAACAAAAGTGTATTAATAATAGGTGGAGCTTATTCTGTGGATAAAGAATATAGAATAAAATATGGGTATTGTTGATATGAAACTGAACAACCAGATGATGATATAAAACAATATGTTTTTAACCGATTTCGGCAGAAAAATTTGTTAGATTAATTGACAAAAATCAAAAAAAATAATATAATTATTCTGGTTATCTACATTTTTAAATAAAAAATAAAAGATATGGCTTATATTATAAAAAAAGTTTTGTCATATCTTTTTTTAAACAAAAAATCTAAAGATAAGGAGGTTGATAAAATGCTAAAAAATGCTATAGCATATATTTTAAGAAAAAGAAATAGAACAATTATAGTATTTATTATTTTAACATTAATTCTCTCTTGTTTGTATTCATGTTTGAATATAACAAAATCAACAAATAATTTAGAAAAAAACTTATACAAGATTTCAAATACATCATTATCAATAACTAAAAATAATGGTGATACTTTTGAAACTAATCAGTTTAAAGAATTAGATAATATAAAAGAAATAAAAGAAATTATCACTAAGTATGATGGACTTGCTAGAACTGCAAACATCAAAGCTGTAGATGGAACACAATTAGTAGAACGAGATGATTTATCAGATGAGTTCAAAAATATGCTTTCAGTAGAAGCTACTAATAATAGTGAAAAGGATAATTTATTTAATAGTGGTATTTTTACTATTATAAAAGGCAGACATATTAATAATAATGATAGAGGAAAAATTCTTATTCACAAGGAACTTGCTGAAAAAAATAACCTAAAACTCAACGATAAAATCAAACTTCAATTAATTGATTTTAATAACAGTGAAAAGAAAAAGGAATATGAGTTTGAGATAATTGGAATTTTTTCAGGTAAAAAACAAGAAAGATATACTGGCTTATCATCAGATTTTAGTGAAAACATGGTGTTTATTGATTATGAATCAAGTCAAAAAGCATTAAATAAAACTGAAAATAACAAAATTGTTAATAAACTTGCAATATTTTCAGACAGTTCAGAAAATACAAAGGAAGCACTAAATAAAATTAAAAAAATTAAAATTGATTGGTCACAATTCAATATTTCAAGTGATAACCATGTATTCGAAGAAATACTAGAGTCTATAGATGGAATAAAACATATTATTGAAATCATGACATATTCAATTATGATAGGTGGAATAACAGTTTTGTCATTAATATTGATACTATGGTTAAGAGAAAGAATATATGAAATAGGAATATTATTATCTATTGGTATAAGTAAAATAAAAATAATAATTCAATTTATACTTGAATTATTATTTATATCACTACCTTCTTTGGTATTATCATTATTTATAGGAAATGTAATATTAAATATTATAGTCGGTGGATTTATGAATTCTGATGATTCAACAATAATGGTTGATAGCTTACTTAAAAACAATAATTTTATTTCAAATCTTATAACTTTCCTACAAAGTTACGGAATATTAATTGGAATTATAGTTCTATCAGTTATTATTGCAAGTTTAATGATATTAATTAAAAAACCAAAAGAAATATTGTCAAAAATAAGTTAGGAGATTAAAAATGGATATATTAGAAATAAAAAATGTAACATATAATTATTCAAATTCAAATGAGAAAGTATTATCTTCAGTAAATCAAAAATTTGAAATTGGAAATTTTTATGCAATAATAGGAAAATCAGGTGCAGGAAAGTCAACATTACTTTCTCTATTAGCAGGTTTAGATAAACCACAAAAAGGTCAAATCTTATTTAAAGGAAATGATATAGAGAAAGATGGCTATAGTAATCATAGAAAAAATAACATATCGTTAGTTTTTCAAAACTATAATTTAATTGATTATTTAACGCCTTTAGAAAATGTTAGATTAGTAAATAAAAATGCATCTGAAACAATCTTATTTGAATTAGGGCTTGATAAAAGTCAAATAAATAGAAATGTAATGAAATTATCAGGAGGGCAACAACAAAGAGTGGCGTTTGCAAGAGCTTTAGTTTCAGAAGCTCCAATAATTTTAGCAGATGAACCTACTGGAAACTTAGATGTTGATACTGCTGGTGAAATAATTGAAATACTTAAAAAGCTAGCAAAAGAAAGAAATAAGTGTGTAATCGTAGTAACACATAGTAAAGAAGTTGCAAATTCTGCTGACATTATTTTAGAATTAAGAGATAGAAAACTTAAGAAAATAAATAAAAATAATTAGGAGGTACAATAATGATTAAAAATGCATTTGCATATGTAACTAGAAAAAGTCTAAAATCAATAATTATATTGTTAGTTATAACAGCTATGTCAACGCTTTGTCTTATTAGTTTATCAATTAAAGACGCTACGAACAGAGCTTCAAAAGAAACTTTCGGAAATATAACAAATAGTTTCTCTATGGAAATAAACCGAAGAGTTAATTTTGGAACACCAAGAGGTGGTGGCAATATAAAAGGACAAGATATTAAAAAAATTGCTGAATCCAAAGATATTGATTCATATGTAAAAAGAATTAATAGTGTTGCTGATTTAGTAGATAATGATATAATAGAAACTCAAAAAACTCTTTCAGGTCAATCACCTGAAAGAGCAAAAAAATTTAAAAGAGCAGTTATGTTAACAGGCGTTAATGATTCATCAAAAGAAAATAAGTTTGTCTCAGGAGCTTACAAATTATCTAGTGGTGAACACTTAAATGAAAATGATAAAAACAAGATTTTAATGCATAAAGACTTAGCAGAAAAAAATAATTTAAAAATTGGAGATAAAATAAAAATAAAATCTAATTTATTTGATGCTGATAATGAAAAAAGAGCAAATGAAAAAGTAGAAGTTGAGATAAAAGGTCTTTTTGATGGTCATAATGAAGGTGGCGTTACTGTAGCCCAAGAACTTTACGAAAATACTTTGATAACTGATTTAGATACGGCTGCAAAAGTATATGGAAATACAGAGGATACTGCAGTATATCAAGATGCCACATTTTTTGTAAAAGGTGATAAAAATTTAGATAAGGTTATTAAAAATATTGAAAAACTCGATATAGATTGGAAACAATATAATTTGATTAAAAGTTCAAATAATTACCCAGCACTACAACAGTCTATATCAGGTATATATAAAATAGCTAACAAATTATTTGCAGGATCATTATTATTTGCAGGCGTTACAGTTTCATTACTATTGTTTTTATGGATGAATGCTAGAAAAAAAGAAATTGCAATTTTGCTTTCATTAGGAATTTCAAAAGCCAAATTATTCGGACAATTTGTTATTGAAATAGTATTTGTATCAATTCCAGCATTTATAGGATCATACTTTCTAGCTGTTTATACAGCAAGTATGATTGGAAATAACATATTAAGTAAAGTCACTGGTACAATAGCAAAACAGATTGCTAAACAGTCAGCATCTAGCCAACTTGGAGGTGGAGCTGAAGTAGATGGATTTAATAAAACACTAACAAGTTTAGAAATTAATATATCTCCAAAATTAATGATATATGTAGTTTTATTTATGTCAATAGTTCTTATAATTTCTTTACTAATATCTTCATCAAGCAATTTAAAGAAAAGTCCAAAAGAATTATTAATTGATACAAAATAGTAATAAATATTTAGAATTTATCAAAGTAAATCAGAAATGAACTGACCACCAAAAGAGGATTGTAACCTGTATTTTACAGGAGACAGTCCTTTTAATTTCACTTTAATTTTATCATTATTATAATAATTAATATAGTCATCAATTGTTTTGTAATTATTTTCTTGGTCATAAAACATTTGGTTTTAAGAAGTCCAAAGAAATTTTCCATCATTTTCTAGACATACTTTATTTTATTCCTTTATTCTTTACCATTTGTTGATATGATTCGTGTTGATATTGTCATCCTTGATTCGAATGTAGGATTAATCCTTCTAAATTTTTATTATCTAATGCTTTATTGAGCATGCCGTATTTACTTATATAAAAACCTCGTTTCTATGTTCAAAAAACGAGGCTCATATCATTATTGGTTATTTTTTTTAGTCTTTATTAATTAAGAATGTTGCTAGTTTTTCTGGGTCGTCATTATTCATAACTATACTATATATTAAATCAACTACTGGCATTTTAATTTTTTTACGGTTAAGTAGGGTATAGATACTTTTTAGGGTATAATATCCTTCAACTGTAGTGGTTTCTAAATATTTTTTAGCTCCATCAAAGTCTTTCTTACCTAAAAGAATACCATAAGAATAGTTTCTACTTTTAACACTTGTACAAGTAAGAAGTAAATCTCCAATACCAGCAAAACTAAGTATTGTTTTCTTTCTGCCACCTAAAACTTTTATAAGCCATTTAATATCATGCATTGATTCAACTATTAAGAAACTTCTAGTTGATTCATTATAACCAAGTCCGGTAATAATACCAGATGCTACTGCAATAACGTTTTTAATTGAACCGCAAAGTTCAACGCCTATCATATCAGAACTCTTTCTTAATTTAACACTATTACTTGATAGAGTTTCAATTATTAATTTAGAAGTTCTTCTATTAGATGCTGCTAAACTAAAGCCAATTGGTTCGCCACTTGCTAAATCTACGGCAAAGCTTGGGCCTGATATAACTGCATAATTGCTATTATTAGAGTTCTTCTTAAATACTTCATGAACAAATTCACAACTTCCTTGTTCAATGCCTTTACTACCAATACAATATACTGCATCTTTTTTAGCATATTTATTAATTTTTTTTGTTACATCACCAATATATTTAGCACTTGTCATTAGATAAATAACATCAGCATCTATTACAGCATCTTTGATACTATCAGTAAATTTCATTTCCGTAGGTGTTTTAATACCAGGAATAATTTCTTTACCACTTTGTATTTCATTTAATTTATCTTTACTACTGCACCATACTGTTACATCATTACCATTTTTAAGCAAATTAACAGCGATAGCAAAGCCAAATGCCCCTGAACCTATAACTACACATCTCATTACTTTTTCATCTCCTCATTGACCTTATTTAGGCCATTTTCATATTTATTAAAGTGTGGACTATAAAATTTTGTATTAACTAGATTATCTGGTAAGTATTGTTGTTTAACATAATATTTAGGATAGTCGTGTGGATATTTATATTGTGGACTATTTGTTCTAATATGGCTAGGAACTTTACCAGCACCACCTTTACGTACTACATTAATAGCTTTATCTAGTGCTATATGTGCAGTATTACTTTTAGGAGATAGAGCCATTTCAGTTACAACAACACTTAATGGAATTCTTCCTTCTGGCATACCAAGTAGCTTGACAGCCTCAATTGCAGCATGCACTTTAGGCCCGATTCCTGGATTTGCTAGGCCAATATCTTCATAAGCAATAACGCTCATTCTTCTAAAAATGATATCAAGATCTCCCGCTTCTAAAAGGACTGCTAAATAGTATAGGGCAGCATCTACATCACTACCACGTATGGATTTTTGAAAGGCACTAATTGTATCATAATAACCAGAATCATTTTTGTCAGCAAATAGGGGAACTTTACCATTAACAGAAGTTACAACTTCTTTAGTAACTTTTTTATCACTAGTACTATAATAACAAACTTCTAGAAGGTTTAGTGCACTTCTTAAATCACCATTTGAATAACTTGCTATAGCTTTAATTGTGTCATCATCTATTGTAATATCTTCTAGTTTTTGAATTCCTTTTTTAAGTCCTATAATTATATCATCGGTACTTAATGGAAGTAATTCAAATATCTGACATCTACTGCGAATTGCTGGATTAATTGAGTGATATGGATTAGATGTTGTAAGACCAATAATAGTAATTAAACCACTCTCTAAATATGGAAGTAATATATCTTGTTTATCTTTATTCATTCTATGTATCTCATCTATAACTAAGATCATTGAGCCATTCATTTTAGCTTCTTCAATAACAATATCAAAATCTTCCTTTTTGTTTACTACGGCATTAAGTGTTCTATAGGTCATATTAAGTTCATGAACTATGGCACTAGCAATACTCGTTTTACCTGTTCCAGGAGGTCCATATAAAATCACTGAAAAAAGAACCTTATTATGAATGAGATTGCTTATAACTTTACCATCACCAACAAGATGACTTTGCCCAATAACGTCGCTTAACTTTTCTGGTCTTAAAATATTTGCAAGTAGTTCCATAAGTTTTTCCTCCAACTAATATTATATATTATATTTGAAAAAAACTAAAGACAAATGTATAATTAAATTGTGATGATATATGAATGAAAATCTAGAAAACTATCGTAACTATTTAAAATATGAACGAGCCTATAGTGATAATACGGTAGGTGCTTATATGAACGATCTAAATAAATATGAAGAGTTTTTAAAGAAAGATATTTTAGAATCGGATACTGAAGATTTAGAAAAGTATTTAAAATATATTAAAAACTTGGAAAGTACTACTGTAGCTCATAAAATAACGTCGATTAAGTCATATTTTAATTATAATATTAAAAGAGGAATAACAAGTGTGAATCCGGCTGATAAGGTATCTAGACCTAAACTTACTAAACACTTGCCAGAATATTTAACTGAGGAAGAAGTAGGTAAGTTATTAGATGTTGAGGTTAAATCACCTTATGATTATCGCAATAAGACTATTTTAGAACTTTTATATTCTTCTGGGATTAGAATTAGTGAATTAGTTAACATAAAAACTCCTAATTATGACAGTGAAGAATGTCTAATTAGAATTATGGGAAAAGGTAGTAAAGAAAGAATTGTTCCTCTAGGAGATTATGCTGTAAATATTATGAATGATTACATGAACAATTATAGACCATTAATTAATAAGAAACATACGGATTATGTTTTTATAAATAACAGGGGAGATAAGATAAGTAGGCAGTTTATTTTTAAAGTTATAAAAAAAGAAGCACTAAAAAAAGGTATAAAGAAAGACATCTCTCCTCATACCTTACGACACACATTTGCAACTCATTTATTAAAAAATGGTGCGGACCTAAGAATTATTCAAGAACTTCTTGGTCATGAAAATATAAGTACCACTCAAATTTATACACATGTGACTAATAATAAATTAAAGAGTGACTATGAAACATATTTCCCTAAAGATTAACGTGCGTTGTTTTCATTATGACATCCAGAGTTTTTACTTCCAGAGTTGTTTTTTGCTGATTCTCTAGCTGAATTTCTAGATTTAGCTTTGTTTTTGCTTTTCATATCTTACCTCCTATACTTATTATGTACTAAATTAGTTTTATAATTCGTTTAATAAATGGAAAATAATGGTATAAGAGGGCATATATTTTATTATGAAAGAAATATTTTTACCATTTATAATATCTTTAATTGCTGGTTTATCTACGCTTATTGGATATTTGTTCATTTATATTAAGCCGTCTAAAACAAGTGATTTTATTGGGGCATCGCTTGCATTTTCGATGACAATAATGATGATAATATCTATTACTGATTTGATTCCAGAAGGTTTCTTTTATTTAAAAAAAGAGTATAATATTTTCCTTGCTATTTTAATTTTAATTATTGCAATGTTTCTGGGATACATTTTAAATAGTTTGATAGGTAAGCAAATTAGTAAATCTAAAAAAGAGAAGGGGAGCTTGTATAAATTAGGTATACTTTCAATGATAGCTTTAATGCTTCATAACTTGCCAGAGGGAATTTTAACTTTTTTAAGTTCAAGTTTAGATATTAAAATAGGACTTAAGTATAGTATTGCAATTATGCTTCATAATATTCCTGAAGGTATAGCAATAGCAATTCCAATATATTATAGTACTAGGTCTAAAGGTAAAGCACTATTTAATACTCTGGTAAGTGGTTTATCTGAGCCGCTTGGAGCGATTCTTGCTTATATATTTTTATATAGATATATGTCTAATACATTAATTAGTATTATTTTACTTATGACTGCTAGTATCATGATAAGTATATCTATTAATGATATATTTAAAGAAACTGAGAAATATAATAAGTCATCAGTAATTAAAGGAATTATTTTAGGTATTGTTATTGGTTTTATAACTTTTATCCTTACCTAACCTATATGTAAAGTAACTGTATACATATATGGAGAAGGGGAAAAGAGTAGTAAAATATAAAATATTATATGCCCGAGTACATATGTGCGTACATTAATATAATAACTAATAATCAAAAATAATAAATATATACCAGGAATCAAGAAGTTAATATATATAAAGAATAATAAATTAAAAATTATGAAATGAATTTAGAAATAAAAAAAATAACTTAGTTAAAAGTTATTAATAATTAGTTTATAAAGATTAATGATTTACTAATTAGGGATTATATTATAAACTATCCAAAATTATTATCTGAAGTAAGAGTTAACATAACATACATTATAGGAAGTTATACTAAAACTTAAAAAAGCTTATAAATTGTATACCTTAACGATTTAACTATAAATCATTAAATTCATTTATAAGATATTTATGACTAAATTTTATTAAATTATAAATATATAACTTTGTAATCTATCATACTCTTATTAATTATTATCTTTTAAAAATATGTTTATAACTATATTATTAGTTATGTTATAATTAATTTTTTGCTAATAAGTTAATAGATATAAAGATTGTTTTATTAAAACCACTCCCCTTTTTATGTGAAAATTTAAAGTAGGGGAAGTGGTTATTTTTTTTAATTCTTTTTTCGAGATTCAATTTCGTAAATCTTTTCGTAAACTTCAGCTGCATTTTCTGTGTTAATCTCAGTATAACCGAGTTCGCGTAGAGCTTGAACCTTAACAGTATTAAGTTGCTGAGTACGAGATAATTTTTCTTCTTTACGAGTTTCAATTTCTTGAACGAATCTATTGTGAGACTCAATTACCCTATTCTTACTTGCATTTCCACTATTGTAAAGGGTAAAGGCAGAATGGACAATTCCTTCAAACATAAATTGTTTATCTTCGTTAAATTTAAATTCATTTGGATTAGTAAACCCAGCTGCCTTACTCATGTAAGCAAGCATATATTTAATTTCTGGAATGTTTTCAATAGATTGAAGTAAACGATACATATAAAGTAGTGCATAATAACTTTCTTCATGATCATCTGTATCTAAAAGTTTTTCTTTAATTAAGAAAGAAATATCACTTACTAGTTGTTGTTCTTCTTTCTTTAATCCTTTTAAATCAAGGTACTCCCCTTGCATGTTATCTTTTAATCCTTTACTTAACCTATCCTCTACTTCCATTAGGTATTCTGTAGTAACTTTAATATTTTTAATAGTTTCTTCATCACCATCTTCAATATCTAATAGTTTAAGTAAAGATATCTTTTTCTCCTTTGGCCATTTGCTTAAATTAGGTAGTTCTAAATAGTTATAAACCATTTGTCTACTAACTCCTAAATATTTGGCAAGTCTAACTTTAGAGATGCCTAATTCTTGTAATATATCATTTAAATATTTCATAATATTTTTAATTTCTCTCCTATTCATTATTGTTTACATTATTATTGTACCCAGTTTACGTTCACTTGTCAAGTGAGTTGGCATTAAAAAAGCCTAAAATTAAAGGCAATATTTTTATTTAATTGATTATTTATAAATACCAAAGGTTTTCACCATTTTTCATTACTGTCTTAATTATTCCTGAACCTAGACATTGTTCTCCTAAATAGAATACACATGCTTGACCAGGGGTAACTGATTTAACTTTTTCAGGGTATTTTACAAGGATTTCATTATTTTCTAAATACTCAAGGATTACTTCGTAATCGTTACCACGATATCTAAATTTTGCAGTGCAGAATGTTGGTCTTGATGGTGAGATGAAGTTTACGTTATCTACTAAGCAAGCATCTGAATAAAGTTCTTCTGGATCATCACCGAATGAAATGTATAGAATGTTTTTCTCGACGTCTTTACCAACGACAAAGTGTTTTTCTAGGTTACCAGATACACCAACATTTCTTCTTTGACCAATTGTATAGTTCATAAGACCTTGATGAGTACCGATAACATCACCTGTTTTAATATCAATAATATCCCCTGGATTAGGTTTTAAGAAGTTAGAGATAAACTTTTGATAGTTACGTTCTCCAATGAAACATATACCAGTAGAGTCTTTCTTTTTAGCGGTTGGTATACCGGCTTCTTCAGCTATTTTTCTTACTTCTGGTTTAGTTAAGTGT
Organism: uncultured Mycoplasmatota bacterium; assembly: GCA_900547775.1. Taxonomy (GTDB): domain Bacteria; phylum Bacillota_I; class Bacilli_A; order RF39; family UBA660; genus CAG-533. The sequence goes on from URHW01000002.1 coordinate 49,291, forward strand.
CCAATTGGAAATAATACATCCTTAAATTGTCCGACAGGGACTTGTGCTAGGAAGTAGGTTTGATCTTTGTTTAGGTCAGCAGCTCTACATAATCTATTACCAATAATTCTCGCATAGTGACCAGTAGCAATTTTATCTGCACCTAGTTTTTTAGCTTCTTTAATAAATAAATCAAATTTAATATATTTATTACACATTAAGTCTGGATTAGGTGTTCTTCCAAGTTTTAACTCATTTAAAAAATATTCAAATACGTTATCCCAATATTCTTTAACAAAATCTATACGATGAAGAGGAATATCTAGTTTATTACATACTTCTAAGGCATCATTATAGTCCTGTTCTTGAGGACAAATATTATCATTAAGGGTTGGGTTACCACTAACGTCTCCATTAACCATGGCATCCCAGTTACGCATAAATAAACCGATTACTTCATATCCTTCTTTTTTTAGTAGGTAGGCCGCTACTGATGAGTCGACTCCCCCACTCATTCCAATTACAACTTTTTCCATAAATATCACATATATATAATAGCAAATTATAGAAGAAAAAGCAAAAGGCTTAGGATTTTATTGCTTAGAAAATAGATTAGTATTTCACTTATGATTGTTATACCTAAAAGGATACTTAATCTTTTGATGTGTTTAATGATTAACATACTTTTGTCAGTGTGAAGTTTTTGGATGAATGATATACTATAAGTTATGCTTATAATACATAAATAACTGATTATTAGAAGCCAAACTAGTTTATTACATATAAATACACCTGTACCAAATAAAAGACCGGAAATGCCCTTATATTTAATCATAGAAGCGATAAAGAAACCGAGAGATGCTATTTCATAGAAGTTATAGAATATTACTAGTATGCTGCCAAAGACAGATAATGATAATACGAATAAGACACATAGAATTATGATGTGGTTGATTATGAAGTTTTGGGGCTCTAAGATAGATGTTTTTATATCACTTAAACTAGTGATGATTCCTTCTTTAATATTTGTATCTAGATTTAGAAAGATGTAGATACCAAATAGAAATGCGATTACTAGAAGGCCAAATAAAAACTTAATTAGAAAGGTACTGCTATTATCTTTTAATTTCATAGCGTTCTCCTAATTAAGTATATAATTTTTATTTTGTTTAAGACCACATATTTGTTAGGTTACCATCTTTTTCGTAATATTTATCCATTAATACTACATGAGTAAAGGTATTTCTAATGTTTGTTTTGGAATATCTTTTAGCAACGGCACCGCCAAGATTTGGTAGGCTTTCAGCAACATAGATATTGTCTTCATCAATACCAATTATCATACCGATGTGTCCCCAGTAATTTATTAAATCACCAGTTCTGATTTTCCCTGATTTAATTAGTTCTGGTGTTAGGCTTACGAATTCTCCTAATTTGGTCATTTGATATGGATATGCACTATCCCCTGCTCCAATGTCTCCCGGATCAAATCCGGCATTTTTAAGAGCCCATGAGATAAATCCTGAACAGTCTAAGCCATTAGGCTTTTTTGCTCCGACGATGTAACCATATTCTGGTGCTGGCTCTAGGTTTGTTAAAGGGCATCCCCAAATAACAGGTCCTCTATATGAGGCGATGATATCATCTTTTTTAGAATCGTCTAGGTATAAGCCAACTTTGTAGTAACGGCCTTCACCATCGGCAAAGTGAACGCCACTTGGATGAACTCTACCATTTTCATAGAAGTATGGTATTCTGTATTTGAATTCTAATGTTAGGAATCTTGCTGCTTCGACGGCACCTGCTCTTGTTTGATAACCACTTTCATTTATTTTAAAGGCTAGTAGTTTATCAAGGAGTTCGGCTTCACTTTTATTATACTGGTTACATGGAACAATTTCTTTCTTCTGTTCATGGTACGTTGGTTTTTCAATTATGTCGGTAACGATTATTTTAATGCTTTTATTTCCGGTTTTTATTTCACATTCACCTGATGAGTTTGCTTTCATTGTTCCATCAGATATGCTTACTATGTTTTCGTTACTTGAGGTAATTTTACTTAGTTTTTTGTTTTTATCAATAACTAGTTCATCGTATTTTAAACTTTTTTCGTCACCGAGAACCATATAAATGATGTCTTCTTCAAAGTTGAATGATAGGATGTTATCTACATAATCAGTTAGGTTTACTTCTTTGGTTTTTCGGTGATCATTTTTAAGATATATTTTATAGTCTTTATTTATATTTAATGTAAGTGTGCAAGAATCATTATTTGAAGAGTCTTCAACATTCGATATATCATTATAAGCAATGCATTTAAAGGTTTCATTACTATTGCCTTTAATATTGATATTAAAACTTGTTTTATCATCGTTTACTTTTACTACGGTGATGTCGCTGATATTTAAAAATAAATTACTTTTATAATATAGTGCATAAGAAATTATAAGTAATACTAGTATTAATAAACTAATCAAAACCAACATGATAATACGTTTAAAATCCTTCATATTATTCAACAACCCTTTTACTAATAAAATAAGTATAGCATAATAAAAATAAATAATAAATACTTTAATTTTAAGTTTTTTTTTAGTATAATTGATTCATGAGGTGAAGCATGGCATATAAATCAAAAAAGAAGAGCCTAGGAATGAAGATATTCATTTGGATAATGTTACTATCAATGGTTGGTAGTGTACTAGGCACTGTAATATATTATATTTTTGCATAAGAAAAGAGCAGTTATTTGCTCTTTTTAAAGTATCCGAATATTTCTGTTATTACTTCATATATGCTTAGAAAGAATAGTTTAACGTCTACTTTAAAGCTTTCAATTTTAACGTATTCTAAATCATATTTTAGTTTAGCATCGTTGGTGATGTCTCTTCTTCCATGATATTGAGCAAGGCCAAATACGCCAGGTTTAACTTTATATCTTTCGGGATTTAAAAATTCTTTTGGCATTGTATCGTCATGAGCCATAAGTGCTCTTGGTCCTACAAAAGACATATCTCCTTTTATAATATTAAAGATGTTTGGTAATTCATCTAATCCACTTCGCCTAAGCCAGAAACTAACTTTAGTGATTCTTTCATTATGAGAAAGTGTTGTATCATCTTTCATAGATTTAAATTTATATATAATAAATGGTTTCATGTTAAGACCTAGTCTTTCTTGCTTAAAGATTATTTTGCCGCCTAAGTCAATTTTTAAAATAATATAAACAATGATGATAATTGGCCAAATTAGAGCAAGAATAATAAGACCTAGAAAGAAATCAATTAATCTTTTAATTTTCTTATACATTGGTATTACCTAGTCTTTTTAAAAAGAAGACTTTCTTTCGCATTTTCATTCTTGTAAATATTCGATATTTAGGAACGTTTTCTAGGATGCCAGTCTGTTTTTTTAGTAGGTAATTAAAATATTCTTTATTGGAATCAATAAGGATTGGTCCATAGATAAGTTCTTTTTTACTATATTTTTTAAAGCCTCTTTGGAACATTATATTAATATAGTATTTGCCATTATCATATATAACTGCTTCATGGGCAATGTAAAAACCTTTATTAGTTAGAAATCTACGTAATAAGTAGTGGTCGTTATTTGACTGGATGATAAGTTTTTTTATTTGATTTAGTTTACTACTAGATAATATTTTTATTATAGTAGAAGCACCCATTCCAGAGATAATAACTGTGTCTATATCGTTATTTATCACATCTAGACCATTACCGCATTTAGCAGTAATTTTATCTTCTAGGTGATATTTTTTAACGTTTTTAATACCATTTTCTAAAGCATTTTCTGATACATCTGCGATAAGTACTTTTTCTGTAATATTATTTTTAACCATATATATATCTAGAAGAGCATGATCACAACCAATATCTGCAACTTTATCATCTAAAGTTATTAGTCCTGCAAGAGATTTTAATCGTTTACTAATTTTCATATTAATCCACCATGAAGTCTTTAAGTTTCTTAGCTCTAGAAGGATGTCTAAGTTTTCTTAAAGCTTTTGCTTCTATTTGACGAATTCTTTCGCGAGTAACGTTAAATCTTTTTCCAACTTCTTCTAAGGTATAACTTGTTCCATCAATAAGACCGAAACGAAGTTCTAATACTTGTTGTTCACGAGGTTGTAAGGTTGATAATACACTTTTAATTTCTTCTTTTAAGATTTCATTAGTCGTATATTCTTCTGGACTTAAACTTCTTTCATCAGGAACAAAATCACCTAAATGAGAGTCTTCTTCTTCACCAATTGGGGTTTCTAAGCTTACTGGATCTTGGCTTATTTTCATAACTTCGCGCACTTTATCTGGACTAATTCCCATTTTTTTAGCAAGTTCTTCGTCAGTTGGTTCACGGTTAAGTTCTAAAGTTAGTTGTCTTTGAATTCTAGCCATTTTATTAATAGTTTCAACCATATGAACAGGAACTCTAATTGTTCTTGCTTGATCGGCTAGGGCTCTTGTTATTGCTTGTCTAATCCACCAAGTAGCATAAGTACTAAATTTATACCCTTTGTCATAATCGAATTTTTCAACTGCTTTCATTAAACCGATGTTACCTTCTTGAATTAAATCTAAGAATAATAAGCCTCTACCTACATAACGCTTTGCGATTGATACAACTAGACGTAGGTTAGATTCTGCTAAAATGTTTTTTGCTTCTTCATCACCATTAGCAACACGAATAGATAGTTCTGCTTCTTCTTCTGGACTAAGCAAACTAATACGACCAATTTCTTTTAGGTACATTCTTACTGGGTCATTAATGTTAATGTCTTTAGTTAAGTCTTCATCTGTTAGTAATTCAACTTCTTCCTCCTTAACATTTTCTGGACCTGTGGCTTCTGCACCGCTATTTTCTTCTCCAGATACTACAGTAATGCCATTTTCGATAAAGAGATTATATAATTCGTCTAATGCATCGCTATCAATATCTAATCCTTTTAAGGCTTCAGCAAGTTGTTCAAAAGTAATAAATCCTTCTTTTTTCCCTAATACAAGTAATTCTTCCTTTCTTTCGTCAAATGTTTTGACTTCTTTAATTTTCTTCATAATCTTCACTCCCTCGTTTTATTTTGATTATTAAATCATTAATTCTTTCTTTCTCATTGATATCTGTTATTTTTTTTATTTCCTCTTTTAATTCTTTGATTTTTTCTTCATTATCCCACTTTTTAATATATTTGATAAGCATTTCGAAGTCATCCGGATCATAATCTTCAATACTTAGTATTTTTAAGATTAAGTCACTATAAGGATAACTTTCAGTATATGATATAAAATCGGCTACATTAAATGCATTATGTAATTTATAGTACGCTAGAATGTCATTAGCAATAAGCCGATAAGTTTTATCTGGAATGTAGCCAAGCCTTTTTTCGTATAGTTTAATATATTTTGAATCACTCATCATAATGTTGATAAGGGCTTCGGCACTCTTCTCGTTACGGCTGAGTTTTCTTTTATTTATTTTGACCGGTGCTAATTTGACAGGTTCTTTTTTAATAAGTTTACTTTCTAATAATTTCTTATCTAAATTGTACTCACTTGCTAGTTTACTAATGGTTACACTCTTTAAAATATCGTCATCACTTTTATTAAGTTCTTCAATAACGGAGTTAATGTAATTTGCTAGTTCATCAGCTTTGTTTAAATTGCTTTCACTTTTAAGCAAGTTCATTTTAAAGTCAAAGTATGTTATAGCACTATTAATCGCATCTTTATAAGTGTCCACTCCATATTTTAAGATGTAACTATCAGGGTCCTTTTCACCGGATAATCTTACTACGAGAACTTCCAAATTGTTTTTGGTAAGTGCTTCACCATTTGCTAGGGTGCTTTTTTCACCTGCTTTGTCATTATCCATACATAGGATGATTTTGGCATTAAGTCTTTTAAGTAATTTGATGTGTTCATCAGTTAAAGCAGTTCCAAGTGATGCACAAACGTATTTTATTCCAGATGAGTAAACTCTAATTGCATCCATCTGGCCTTCGACTAATATAACTTTTTTCTCTTTAGATGCTTCTGTTTTGCATTTATCATAGTTAAACAAGATATTGCCTTTTTTAAAGATGATGTTTTCTCTTGAGTTTATGTATTTGCTATCTGATTCGCCATTAAAAATTCTTGCTGAGAAAGCAACAGGTTCACCTTTATCATTATTTATTGGAAAAGTTATTCTTCCTCTAAATAAATCTAGTAAGCCAGTGCTTCCGAAACTTGCCAGTGAAGCATCGATTATTTCTTTGTCACTATATCCCTTATTTTTTAATAGTTTACTTAGGTTGTTATTGTTAGAAGCAAGACCTATATTAAACTCCTCGATGGTTTTTTCATCTAGGTGTCGCTCATTAATTAGGTATTTTCTCGCGGCATCACCGCCTGAACCATTTAAATTATTAACGAAGTACTTACTTGCAAGACTTACCATGTCATAGTACTTTTGATTTGCTCTATTTTCATTTATATTTATATTAATATTATAGCCAATTTTATCAGCAATTATTTTAACTGCTTCAATAAAGGAAACGTTTTCATAATTTTGAACGAAACTAAAGACATTTCCACTTGCTCCACATACAAAGCATGTATATATTTGTTTATCTGGTGATACACTCATACTAGGGTTGTGATCGTTATGAAATGGACATATCCCAAAATAATTTTTACCTTTAGCCTCTAATTTAATATAAGAACCAATTATAGAGACAATATCAGCATTACTTCTAATATTATTTATATCTTCTTCTGCAATCCTTGCCACATATATCACCTTAAATAAACCCTCTATATATTATTTATTACCCATAACATGCCTATTTCCTTTATTTTTTTGACAAAAATTGCAAATTTTCGCATTTTTTCATAAAAAAACTACCATTTAGGTAGAATTTTACTTTATTTTAATAGTTTATCAATATATTTATGCATGATACTTACTAAGAATATTGCACTAATTACTGCAAGTGATGGGAAGCTAAATGATAAAATAAACATTAAGATTCCTAAAATTAATGCATAACATATTCTTCCTCTTTTAGTATATGAACTAGTACTTCCCATTGTGCTTACAAACACTAAACTAAAGATAGTTCCATTAGAAAGTAATCTAACAAACAAGCTATTAATATCACCAATAAAACTTAAATAAATAACCATTAAGATGCTGTAAGTAAGAAAACTATATAAAGGTATTTCTCTTTTATAAAAGGCTTTAGTAGATAAATAAAGATAACTTGCAAGAGATAGAAGTGTACATGATGCATTAAGTCCTGCACTACCCTTTCCAAGTAAGTAATCTAGTCCATCTAAATTGGTATTGCTATTTATAACTAAATTTAAATAACTGGTTTCATAAAAATTGCTTATTAAAATAACAATTAAAGCTATGACACATACTATATTTACATTATTCTTATTAATCTTCTTATAAATAAATAATGATATAAAACATATAAAACCAAAAACAATTATACTTGTGTTTGGAAATACTAGTGAAGCACTAAGAAGCCCATAAAATGGATAAAAACTTGTTAATGGTTTTTTCTTTTCTAAGATAATACTTACAAGAGCTCCAGAGGCAAAACCGACTAAATCTAATATTAGTGGATGAAGTATAAATATGCCATCATAACCTTTAATTCCATTCTTATAAAATCCAAATATTAAAAGAGGAATAATACTTATATAAAGATAACTAATTATTTTTTTTATGTTTGTCTCTTCTCTTACAAAAGTACTCATTTTACTACCTCTCTTTTACTAGGACACATGTATGTACATAAACCACATTTAATACATTTATCCATTTTATAATTAAGTAAAGGATCACACCCCATCGGACAGACCATATTACATAAGCCACAGTTAATGCAATCTTCTTCTTTAATAATAGTTTTATCTATTAAAAAGATACTTCTTACTTTTGGTGTTACAACACCATCAAGGCTCTTTATTTCATATCCACTCATTAAGCCATTAATTATAACTTTTTTATCATCAAACATACCATAATATCTATTAATAATATCTTTAAAAGAAGAACTGTTTTTAACGTGAAAACTTTTTCCCTTAGCCCCAGGAACTTTAATATAGATATAAGTCTTATCACTGGGTCTTCTTTTCTTAAGAGCATGATATATTTCCATAATTTCACTTACGCTTAAAAAGCAAATACCCTTATCCATCTTATTATTACTTACAAGTTCTTTAACTAAAATATCTTTAAAACCTAATGGATACTCTGAAGGCATGAGCCTTAAATCAATATTAGGATAAGTACCAATATAATTAACTAAAGAGCTTACTACGTCTGAATCACCACTATTTACAGTTAAAAAACACTTATGAAAATCAAAAATACTAACTAAAGCATCAATACACTCAAGTAAATTATCCGTATTCTCACAAATAATACTAGAACAAACATGTTCAAAAGGGTCTTTATCAAAACCACTAATTATGAGTGTTTCTCCATTGATAGATTCACTTATATCAGTATAACTTTTAATTAAGCTAGATGCTTCTAATTTATCATAAAGTCTTAAATTACGTTTACTATATGTAATATTTCTTTTTCTTTCTTCAAAATCGTTTTCAATAACAATACAAGGCCTATATTCACCATCACATATCATCCTAGTAGCACCTTTAATTTCTCCACTAACTGGACTATAAATAGTATTACTATCACTTTTTAAAATAGCATCATTAAAGCACACTTTATCTCCATCTTTTATACATAGCCTATAACTCTTATCATATGGAACATATACTAAATCAGGATCTAAAAATTCACATAAAGTACTTTCATAATCATTATCTTTTATATTAACAAACTTTCCCAAGCTTATTCACCTCTAATATAATATTATTTTACTAGAATTATAAAGAAAAGTCTATCTATAAAAATTAGGTTTAAAATAAAAAAATTAGGCACTTAACCTAATTTTCTGTGTATGAACAACTAGAACATTTAATCTTTTTATTCTTTTCTGTAAGCATTGCTCCACATTCTGGACAAGTTTCACCAGTTGGTTTGTCCCAGTAAGCCATTTTGCATTTTGGATAGTTATCACAGCCATAGAAGATTTTCCCTCTTTTAGAATGTTTTTCAACTATATTACCACCGCATGATGGACATTTACATACTACACTTGTTTCTTTTGGTTTAATGTATTTACATGTTGGATAGTTAGAGCATGCAGTAAATTCTCCATATTTACCAGTTCTTATTACAAGTGGTGCTCCACATTCTGGGCATATTTCACCAGTTTCTTCGGCTTCCTTTTTTTCCATTTCACTGAAGGCTTTTTTTACTAAAGGTTCAAATTCATTATAGAATGTTTTAAGTACTTTGATGTTATCTTCTTTAGCATTAGCTATTTCATCTAAATCATTTTCCATGTTTGCAGTATATTTAACATTTATAATATTTGAGAAGAACTCTTGTAATTTATCTGTAGTTTCAATACCAATATCTGTTGGATAGAATTTTTTATCTTGAACTTTAACATAGCTTCTTTCTTTGATTGTTTCCATTATTTTTGCATATGTTGATGGTCTACCGATTCCTAGAGCTTCTAGTTCTTTAATAAGAGTGCTTTCGGTAAATCTTGGTGCTGGTTTAGTAAAATGCTGTTCTTTTACAATATCTTCTGAGACGATTACTTTTGTTTTGTAATCACTAAAGTCTGGCAAGATAACTTCTTCACTATCCATATATTTATTATATGCTTTTAAAAATCCGTCAAAGGTTATTACTTGACCTGTTGCTTTAAATAGATAGCCATTGTTTTCTAAATTTATAACTGTTGCTAGAACTTTAGCATTTGCCATTAAACTTGCTAAGGCTCTATAGTAGATAATTGAGTATACTTTAAGCTCATCTGGTGTTAGGTATTCTTTTATAGAGTCTGGTGTTCTGGTAATAGATGTAGGTCTAATTGCTTCGTGGGCATCTTGCACGTTTTCTTTGACTTTACTAACCTTTACGTGGCCTACATAGTCATCACCATAAGTTTTTCTAATGTATGAGTATGTATCTTTAACAAACACATCTGATAATCTTGTACTATCTGTTCTCATGTAAGTGATTAAACCGACAGTTTCTGTTCCGATATCAACACTTTCGTATAGTTTTTGAGCTATTTTCATAGTTTTACTAGCACCAAAGTTATATTTATTAGCACATGCCTGCTGAAGCGTACTTGTTGTAAAAGGCATTACACCTTTCTTTTCTTTTTCTTTTTTATCGATGCTTTCAATATTAAAACTTTTTGATAGTTTAGCTAGAATTTCATCAGCTTCAACTTCACTTTTAACATCTATTTTTTTACCATGATATTTTTCAAGGTCTGCTTTAAAATCTTTAAAATCTGCGGTAACAGTCCAATATTCTTCTGGAATAAATGCTTCAATTTCTCTTTCTCTATCTACAATAAGTTTAAGTGCTACACTTTGAACACGGCCTGCACTTTTTCCTCCTGTTTTAGACTGCATAAGTTTAGATAATCTAAAACCAATAATTCGATCAAGCATTCTTCTAGTTTCTTGAGATTTAACTAGGTTATAATCTATTTTTCTAGGTCTTTTAAAGGCGTTTACAACAGCATCTTTAGTTATTTCATTGAAGACTACTCTTTCATATTTATCATCTTTAATTCCTAGAGCATCTTTAATATGCCAGCTTATTGCTTCTCCTTCTCTATCGGGGTCGGTTGCTAGATATACCATATCACTTTTTTTAGCATCACTTTTAAGTTCCTTAATAACGTTTGCTTTGCCTTTAATAGTAGTATAGTTAGGTTCAAAGTTATTATCTACATCTATACCTAAACCATATTTACCAGTAGTTGCTAGGTCTCTAATGTGTCCTTTGCTGGAAACTACTTTATAATTACTGCCTAAATATTTACCAATTGTTTTTGTTTTACTTGGGGACTCCACTATAACTAAATTACTCATCTGTTTCCTCCTTACTTGTTATATTAACATATTTACTTCTTTCTTTAAATAAATAATTAAAATAATCATTTTTAATTGCTAGGGCACTCATTTTTTGTCTAGTGTTAATTTCACTGTTGATTGCTAGTAGTTCTTCAGATGTGTAGGTATTTTCGCTATCTTTTGGAATAAAATTTCCTTTTGTAGCACTGAAGTATCCTTTATCATCTTGCCATGAGCCATCAGCAAAGACTGTTCTACCATGATTATTACTAAAGATATCTGTTCCTAAATATAATCTTGGATCATAATCCATATTAAACATATTAAGTAGTGTTGGAAGTAAATCAATGATACTTGTATATTTAGTAATTGCTTTACCAGGAGTTGCACTATTATATATTACCATTGGTGTTCTATCTACTTCATTATTAACCGTAACATCATAAGGAAGTACCTGATTAATTTGTTTAGTAGTAAGTCCGTATGGATAGTGATCTGCAAATATAGCAATAACGGTATTGTCTAATTTACCTGCTGCTTCTAGTTTTTCTAAAAGAAGTTTTAAGGCAGCATCTAATTCTTTTAATTTAGACATATATCTTTTCGTATTAATACTATAGTCATAATCACTAAATTCTTCTAGGTGTTTGTTTCCCATTTCACTTGATACTGTATAAGGTTGATGTGGAGTTACAGTTGTAAGATATGCCATAAAGTGTTCTTCATTTATAAAGTAAGGTGTTGCTTTTTCAACAAGTTCTGTATCACTAGGCCACTCTTCATAAACACTACTCCATGGTATTTTAAGTTCTGTAACGTTTCTATAAGCCATACTACCCATGTTAGGATGGATCGTTCTTCTTGCATAGTAATACTCTGCGTAATCATGATAACTACTTGTAGTATAACCTTTATTATTAAATATATTAAAGATTGCTTCTGGATAAACATTCTTTTTATAAGTATTTGCTGTGCATGTATTATTAATTGTAAATAAACTTGTCATACTGGTCATTTCGTTATTACCGGTACTACAGTTATTTCTAGGACTATAGTTATTTCTAAAGCTAAATCCTTCAGTATATAGTTTATAAAGTGTTGGATATTCTTTTTCATTAATAAAGATTTCGTTAGTTGATTCCATTAGTATTACAATTAGATTCTTACCTTCAAAAATACCAGTATATTCATTTTTAGGTGTAATATTTCTATTTATAAAGTAATTATTAAGCTTATTATATGTTTTATTAACTTCGTTTTCAATTAAAGCTTTCCAGGCTGTATCGTCAATAGTTCTTGTATAGTCGGCATTTACATTTGAATTACCTATTTGATTACTAAATGCAGAATTACTTGATAAGTCTTCACTTACTTCAATGTGGAATATATTACAAATAATATCACTAAAGCCATATGTAAAGATACCGAACTGACTAACTGATAAGTTAGAGTTATCACTTGAAAATAATAAAACTCTGTTAGGAACTGCCTGGCTTTTATTTTGCATAAATGAAAGTGTTAGTGAACTATAATATAGGCATGACATTATAACTAGAGCAAGTGCTGTATATAGAAGGGCTAAAGTCTTAGTTAAAGCACTTTCTCTTTTAAAGATAAAATAAATAGTTTTCTCTAACTTCTTTAATCTATAAGTTTTAAATAGATACCAAACTAGGACTAATAAAATAATAAACGGAATAATTACTAAGTAACTTTTAAGTGGGGCTGCTCCAACAAAATCTTTAACATAGTCTGTTATCTTAGTACCTTGTTCTGCATTACCTACTCCCATAAAGAACCCCATGTATGAATATAAATTAATTTCTATCCATGCATAAATCATTAAAAGAAAAGCAATAATGCTAGTTACAATGTTTTTACCGCGATAACTAAAACTGCTTATGATAAGGCTTATAAGTGTACCAAATATTACTGATGAGATAAATATTCTAATCAGTGAGACACTAAAAAAATGACTACTAGTATTAAGTCTAACAATCATTTCCAAAGTAAATATATATAAACTCATAAGAGTTGCGTTTTTAAATATGCGTTTTCCTAATTTGTCTTTCACTAAAATCACCATCATTTATTAAAACACTAATTGGTTTAAATGTAAACCTGTAATTATCAAGTAGGCCATACTGCTTTACATTGTTTATGTGTTCTTTTGTTGGATAGCCTTTATGTTTAGCAAATCCATATTCAGGATATTCTTTGTCTAGTTCATACATCATTCGATCTCTGGTAACTTTAGCAATTACGCTGGCTGCGGCAATACTTTCACTTAGGGCATCACCTTTAATAATACTGGTTGTAGGAATATCTAGTTCTAATGGCATAGCATCTATCAAAACATGTTCTGGCTTTACAGATAAATTATTAATAGCGTCTTTCATTGCAAGTTTAGTTGCCTCGTAAATATTAACTTCGTCTATAATTTTATTACTTTTGATTCCTACTCCAATTGCTATAGCATCTTTCATAAGAATATCATAAAAAGTATTACGTTTTTTTTCCGATAATTTTTTAGAATCAGTTAGTCCTTCTAATTTATATCCTTTAGGTAATATAACTGCAGCTGCAACTACTGGACCAACTAGTGGACCACGCCCTACTTCGTCTACACCTGCAATATAATTTATGCCACTACTATATAAATTATTTTCATAACTTAATAGGTCCACTGTCTCGATTACTTTTTTCATTTACTTCTTTACTCCTTAAACTTGAAACAAACTCTCTATCATATGGAAACATTCTTAAAAGATTATCCCTTGTGAGATCATCTGGGCTACTAAAAATTTTATAAGGTTTATTATATCCACCATCTTTTTTAACAAATATCTTGGCAAATTCTTTCTCACTAGCATGAACCATATTACTCCAATTAATACTAGGATAATCTAAAGTTTTCATAAGCATATATCTAGCATAAATAAGTTCATTACTAACTCTATAATCATCTGGACATAAAATAAGTTTAGTCTTTCTTAAATGATAACTGTGATCATCAATTAATCCCATTAATGCATATTTGTCTCTTAAAGATTCAATAGATACATTTAAAATAGATGGGCTCATTCTAAGAATATGAATAACATCCATTAGAGTAAACCCCAGTTCAAAGCAAAAGTCTTTAAATGTCCTAATATTGTTTCTTAAACTTTCTGGAGTCCTACCCTTAATTTCTTCTGAACGGTTATGTTGTAAATATTTCATAAAATCTTTAAAAAATGCAAGTCTGCCTTCTATGGTTAAGGCGTTATTTAAATCTAATTCTTCAAATAAAACATGTTCTAAAGCAAGAGAATCCTCTTCTTTCCATTTTACTCCCATTAATTATCATTCCTATCTAAAGTTATTCCTTTTATATATTCCATTCTAACATCATCAATTATGGTTTTACTAATATTGTTAAATGATGCTTCCCCTTTTATATTAAGTTTATTTTTAATAATATCATAATCACTTAAAATATCATCAGTTAGTTTATCTAATCCATATCTTTCTTTTAATTTATTAGGATAATATTTATTTAAGCACTCTAGGATGTGATATGCAACGTCGTTTATTGGTAGTACTTCTAAACGAATTGCTCCAGTAGCTGCAAGGTTATAAGCAACAAGTTTATCATCCATCTTAGGCCATAATACGCCTGGTGTATCTAAGATGACCATATTATATTTTGTTTTAAGCCATGTATTACTTTTAGTTACGCCTGGTTTGTTTCCTGTGCTTGCAACCTTTTTATGAGCTAGTTTATTAATAAATGTACTTTTACCTACGTTAGGAACTCCCATTACTAAGGCTTTAATTTCTTTAGGCTTTAAGCCTTTTTCTTTTCTAATATCATTTATCTTATTAATAACTTCACTTGTTGCATTAAGCACATCCTTATAATCATCGCCACTACTTAAATTAGTTAAAACTACTTTATATCCTAAATTCTCATAATAATTAATCCACTTATTAGTAACTGATATATCACATAAATCTTTCTTAGTCATAACTAAAACTCTAAATTTATTTTTAATAATATCATCAATATCTCTCATCTTTGATGAATAAGGTATTCTAGCATCTATAAGTTCAAATACTACATCAATTAAAGGCATTATCTTCTTTACTTCATTTTTTGTTTTAGCCATATGTCCTGGATACCAGTTTATATTTGTTTTATTTTCATTATTCATTATTTTCACTTCTCTCTATAATTATTGCTTCATTTTAAAAATTATCAAAGTCTGATTTATATAATTTATCCTGTTTAACTTTAAATTATCATATTCTTTATAAACTAATTTTTTTGCAACACTAGCCGATATTTTTCCAGCATTATGTAATATTTCTTTACCATTAAATTGCAAAAAAGCATTCAATTTTTCTACTCAATTTTTCATAGACATTGCATTATGATTTTCTGCTTGGAATTCTGCATAGTCTAAATACATAGTTTCAATTCTATTCAAATCTTTTAATTCTTTTTCATTACTATATTCTTCTTTTGATAAACGAAGATACGCTGCTACCTTATATGTCATCTTAATATTACAACTTTCTATAAAATTTTGCAAAGAAGATTTGGTTCTTCTTTTTTTATTTCATTTTCAATTATCCATTTTATATCTTCTATCGATTTATCAATATTAAATATGCCATTACCTACCGGATAATAAACAGGATAAACTTTATATTCGTTTTTATTAATTTGTATTTTGTGACATTTTTTTCTATTTTCAGATACAGATATCTTTTTATTTAAAATAATAGAACTAACTTGGTTTCCAAAAGTAATAATTATTTTTGGTTTAATTATGTTTATTTCTTTGAATAATAAATCAAGATATTTTTTCAACACTTCATCAGGCAATGGTCTTGCATCTATTTGTGTACATTTACCTAAATTAGTAATGAACAATTTATTTTTTTTAATTTCTTCGTAAACATAGTCGCAAAACTCATAATCCCATTCTTTTGGCTTTTTTTCTTGAATTTTATTAAATATTTCTTCACTTAATAAATCAACTTTATAGAACAACTTCCATATGTTTTTAGTTCCTAACCATGGAGACTTTCTACCTTTCCAAGATTTATCACTGGCAATATTTTTTCCTGTAGGATTCATAAAAACAAAACATATATCAGGATTTTTTTCACATCCACCATTATATATAGAATCTAATTCCTTAGCACCATATTTAACTTGTAATTCATCATAATCTTTTCTTAAATCTTCTATCTTCAAAATATTCACCTTCTTATAAAAAAGTTTCTTTAAGTAGTTCTTACCCAATTTTCCTTATAATTTTTGTTAATTTTTTATTAAAAATTGTAAAAAGAAATTTAATTAAAAGCCTTATAAAATAAGGGTTTTAAAGAGAGTTTATATAAGTCGTACTTTACCAGTTAATTCCGACTGATGGAAAACTTTTTGGACTATCTTCTTTTTTCTTTTCTGCTCTAATTTTTCTTTTTTGATACATATCCATTTTAATCACTTCTTTCTATTCTATCATTTAAAAAAATACTTAAAAGTATTTGTTTTTCGTTTTTAACTTGAAAGTATTATATCATATTTTTGTTTATTTATAAAGTCAAGAGCCTCAAAATATTTATCTTCATATTTGAATATTACTTTTATATTACCATCAACTTTAAGAATACTTGAATTATGTAACAAATATAATTACACTCCAAATAAACTTGCTGAATTATCTGCTATTGCACCATCAACATTAAGGGCATTATTGGCAAACTTGGAGTATTAAAATAAGAGGCTTGTAATAGCCTCTTTTATCGTTTTATCAGATATATTATTTTTCCTTAATTATATTTTTACTGCAAATATAAGTTACTAAGAAGTATCCTCCATAAATCGCAACAATAAATATTGCAATACCAATTATTGATGATACTAAATTAGCGGCTCCAAAGGCACTTAACAAAAAATTACAAAATTTAATTCCAAATACAGAATGTATAATTGCAACTAATAACGGAAACATAAAAAATATACCAATTTGTCTAAACAATGCTTTATTAATCATTTTTTCATCTACGCCTATTTTTCTTAGCATATTAAACTTTTCTACATTATCACTTGATTCCGATAATTCTTTAAGTGCTAGAATTGCAGCACAAGAAATTAAGAATATAATACCTAAGTATAATCCTATAAAGGTAACCATTGCACCTAGTCCAATACTATTTTCTTTAATTGTCATTTTAGAATTAAAATCAATAACAGTATTATTAGAATTTTCTTTGCAAATTTCACTTAATTCTTTTTCCGAAAGATTTTTCTCATTTATATCTGTAACATTATAATTAGCAGTTAAATATTCATATTTTTTCATTGAATCATTTACTGCATTATCAGGAACAACAAAAACTCCCATATTTGAATATGTTGAATTCATTGCAATAAAACCTTCTACACAACTATCATATTTTGGTTTTAATTCCTTTTCATTTATATTAAGTATTGTATGTGCCTTAAGTCCCTCATTCCTGAATTCTACATATTCTGAATAATTAGCAACAATAGAATATTCATCATCATTTAATGTATATTCTTTTAGTCCAAACAATTTTGCAATTTTGTTGTAATCACTTATCTTTACAATACTTTCCTTCTTATTGTATGGCATTAAAGGATATTTATCCTTTGCAATATCATAGTAAGATCCAATACTGGTTTTTAAGTCAATATTATCAAAGTTATAAACATCAAGTTTTACTATATCTTTAAGTTTGTTATCTACATCATAGCCTAATTTTTCAAGTGTATCATATATTGAAATTTTTGAATCTTCTATTTGTTTTTCAGAATAATGCTCATAATCAGTTACATTTATAAGCTTACCAATTTGAACATCTGCTGGAGCCAATTTTTTCAAATTATTTGTCATAGATATTTTCATAGACATTGCACTCGATAGCACGCAAATCGTTATAAATAACATCAAACATATTATTGTCATCGAAAAAGTCATAGTATTTATTTTACTTGAAAACTGTCTAAGGGTGAAACTATTTAACCCTTTATAATAAGTGTTCTTCATACTTATAAATATTTTTAAAAGCAATCCCGATAAAGACCAAAACACAAAGAAAGTTGAAACAGCACCTATTCCTATAGGAACAAAAATACTATTTGCATTAGCCATTTTCTCAATACCACCAGTAACCTGATAATAAGCAAATCCTAATGCTATACAAGAAATAATAAACACTATTGTACAAAACAATGGATTTTTTAATTTTATTTTTTCAGATTTTTTGTTAGAATGCATTAAATCTATCAATTTACATTTACTAATATTTATAGTATTAAATATCATAACTACAAAATACATAATACTAAAATAAATCAAAGTTTTAATACAAGCATTTGTTGAAAATACGAATTGAAATCTAGTTAAATCTGCTTCAAACATATTAGCAACCAAAATACTCATCAATTGTGATAATAAAAAACCTATTCCTAAACCAACTACCAATGAAACTATACCTATTATTAATGTTTCAATAAATAATATTAAGGATATTTTCTTTTTGCTCATTCCAAGCGTTAAATAAACTCCAAATTCTTTATTTCTTCTTTTTATTAAGAATCTACTTGCATAAACAATTAAAAACGCTAATATTATAGATACAAACACGCTAACACCAGAAAGAATATTGGTCATAAGTTTTATTATTTCTGCTGTTGTTGATGATACCTTCATCATAACTGACTGATCATCTATTGCATTGAACACATAAAAAATTGCAACACCTAGTATCAGAGTAAAGAAATAGATGGCATAATCCTTTATACTCTTACTAATATTTTTTAATGATAACTTAAAGAGCATCGTTTAAGTCACCACCAAGTAATGTTACAACATCTATTATTTTATCAAAAAATTCTTTTCTAGAATTTGTTCCTTTAATTATTTCATTAAAAATTTTGCCATCTTTGATAAATATGACTCTTGAAGAATAACTTGCAGTAAACGCATCATGTGTCACCATAAGAATTGTTGCTTGTAATTCTTTATTCAAATAATCAAATTTTTCTAAAAGCATTTTAGCTGACTTTGAATCCAATGCACCTGTTGGTTCATCTGCAAGAATTAACTTTGGATTATTAATTATTGCTCTTGCACTAGCGACTCTTTGCTTTTGACCTCCACTCATTTGATATGGATATTTATTAAGTACATCAACAATATCCAGTTCTTTTGCAACTTTTTTAATTCTTGTATCAATTTCTCTGAAATTCACATTTTGAATAGAAAGTGCCAAAGCAATATTTTCATAAGCAGTTAAAGTATCAAGTAAATTAAAATCTTGAAATATAAAACCTAACTCTTCCCTTCTAAACTTATTTAGACTATTTCCTCTTAATTTTGTGATATCATTACCTGCTACATAAATATGTCCAGATGTAACTTTATCAATTGTAGATATACAATTTAAAAGAGTAGTCTTTCCGGATCCACTTGCTCCCATTATTGCAACAAATTCTCCCTTTTCAACATCAAATGATAGGTTATCAATTGCTTTTGTAAGACTAGATTTATTGCCATAATATTTTTCAATTTTATCAATTTTTAAGATATTTTCCATAATCTTTCTCCTTTCTGATTACATTGTAATATAAAAGATAGGATTAGTCGTTATTCTAATATTACAGAATATTACAATTTTGTAATATTTATTTTTAGTATCCAAATCTGCATAAACTTTAATCAACTTTATAAAAATCATTTTTATAAAAGATAATTGTAATTTTTGTATATTTATGTATTTCAGATTCAATAATTATCTTATGTCCTAATTTATCGCATAATTTCTTGACAATATAAAGTCCCATACCTGTTGATTTTGCCATTATTCTACCGTTTTCACCAGTGAAAGATTTATCAAATACTCTTTTTATATCATTTTTAGGTATTCCTATTCCATTATCCCAAATAGTTAGATATACTTTATCTTTTTCATCTTTTACACTGATTTTTATTATTGGATCGTTATTATTTTTTTTATATTTAATACTATTGTTTATAATCTGATTTAATACGAACTCTAACCATTTTGAATCCGTTAAAACTTTTTCATTATGAATATCAACTTCAAGATTAACTTTGTTTTCTAATAAGTCATCTTTATTTTTTAAAGCAACATCTTTGATAATCTTCTGCAATTCAATTTCTTTGATAAGATAATCTTTCTCGGCATTTTCGCTTCGAACGAAATATAAAATTTGATCTATATAGTTATCTAACTTTCTAATTTGTTCTATATATCTCTTATCAAACATATTTTTGTTGTTATGAATTAATAAAGTTAAACTTGCTACTGGAATCTTTACTTCATGAATCCACATTTCTACATATTCCTTGAAATCGGTAATACTTAAATTATATTCTTTTACATTTTCAATCATTGACTTGTTTATATCATAAAGAATTTGATAAAAAATTTCGCCATCATAAAAGTTCGGCTTATTTAATATTTCTAAAATTAAATATTTTTTATCTAACTTATCAAGCGTATTTAATAATTTTTTGTAAAATTTGTATTTCCTGAAATAATCAAAAATAATATTAAATGTTGCAACTAAAAAAAATAATATTGTCAATGCTATTTTCAAATCATTTTCCACTTTAAATGCGTTTAACATAAGAATAGCAATTATGAATCCAACAATTGACGCAGTTATCTGTACTGTTTTATCTAATAAATATTTTTTAAAACTCATAATAATTTATACCCTTGTCCTTTTCTTGTTTCAATTCTATTTTCAAGTCCAAAATTTTGTAATTTATTTCTCAATCTACTAATATTTACTGTTAGAGCGTTGTCATTGATAAACTCATCATTGTTCCATAAATCTGTCATTAAATCATCACGAGATACTATTCTACCACGATTACTTAAAAGATATGTAAAGATAATCATTTCATTTTTAGTTAGTTCTAATACCTTTTCACCTTGTTTCAATATTCCTTTTTGTGGATTAACACTAATATTATCATAAAATAAGTCGTCCATATTATTATCCATTCGTTTAAATATATTTTGTATTCTCAATAATAAGATTGTTGGATTATATGGCTTAGTAATATAATCGTCTGCACCATAAGATATAGATAAAACTTCATCTACTTCTCCTACCCTGCTCGTAACCATAATAATGGGAATATTAGATTCTTTTCTAATTTCTTTTAATAAAATTTCACCATTTTTATTAGGTAAATTAATATCCATTAAAATTAAATCAAATTTCATATTTTTTATATTTTCTTTAACATTATCAAACTTTTCTATAATTAATACTTCATACCCTGAATTTTCTAACAAAGATTTTAACTCATTTCTTATGATTTTTTCATCTTCTATAATTAATATTTTTTTCATAGTTTGTCTCCTTTCATAATTTGCTTTTTAATCATTCATATTATATCACTTTATTTTTCTGAATTATTATAATTTATAAAATTAAATATAATTATTTTATAATTTTTTCTGCTTCAACTTTATCTAGGTTACCATATTTAATCATTTTGTTTATAACTTGCCTCTGTCTTTCAATTGCTAAATTTTTATTTTGAATTGGATTATATAAAGACGGAGCATTTGGGATTCCTGCTAGCATAATTGATTCACTATCATTCATATCTTTTGGTAATTTATTAAAATAACCTAAACTTGCTGACTTAACAGAATAAAATCCATTGCCAAAATATGAAGTATTCAAATATAATTCTAATATTTCATCCTTATTATAGTTACTTTCTATGCTAAATGCCATAAAAATTTCTGCAACTTTCCTTACTATCTTCTTATCTTGTGTAAAATAGATATTCTTGGCTAGTTGTTGGGTAATTGTGCTTCCTCCCTCTACAAATTTCATTTTTTTTATATCATTTACAAATGCTCTTCCAATAGAAATGACATCTATCCCAAAATGTTTGTAAAATCTATGATCTTCAACTGAGACAACTGCTTTTAAATATATTTGAGGCATATCATCAATTTTTGTATAATCTTCTTTTTGCCTAATTGTTGTAATTTTATCCTTTAATGGCATTTTATTTATGGCATTCTTATACATTTGATAACCACAACAAATGAAATAACTTCCTATACAAATAAATATTAATAAAACTGTTATTGTAATCTTTTTAACTAATTTCATATAATGCTAATCCCTTCTTTACTAAAAAGTAATTTATTGCAATAATATTATCATTTTTTATCATATAAGTCGCCATTCTAATATTACTCAATATTACAATTTTGTAATATAATTTAATTATGTATCAAGGCTATTTCTTAATTTCAGAAATAACCTTTTTATTTTAGTATATAGAATTAGTATTTCTATACTTAATTTTAAAATTGCAATTAGCATACTTACTCAGCCTTAAAGTAGTTAAATTACTCTGAGGATCAACATCTACAACTAACACTCTTTTTCCTTGTTTAGCCAATGCTACACCAAGATTAAAGGTTGTTGTTGTTTTACCAACTCCTCCTTTCTTTTAATTTAGCCACCTTAATTTAATAAGATGGCTATGTATTCCATTTCTGGCATAAAAAAAGAACTGACCATTTTTAATCAGTTCAAATATGTTTAATAAATTTTATTTAATTTTAAAATTAGTTCATCAATAGGTTTTGTATATATACCCTGTTTTAATTTATCATTTTTAAATTGTATTAAGGCATTTAAAACTATGTTAGTTTCTATGTTCTTAATAGGTAGTTTTATTTTTTTTCATTATAATCACACTCCGATTAATTTTTTTATTTAATTTAATTATAATATAAAACAATTAAAAATATTAAATGTGTGAATTATATACCGGTTTTCCATAAGGTGGTACATACCAATTGATAACCGTATTAGAAAACACTTTTTCATTTTTTTCAGCCATTTAAATCACTCCTTAACACATTTTTTATAATTATAGTATATTATCATATACACTTTCAGAATATACATCAAACTTATAAGGATTTAAAGAAACAAAATATCTATTGTTAAGATGAATTATGTCGTCAAATTCCTTTTCTATAAAGTTTTTAACTTTTTTATTTCCTCTTTTTCTTCGATATTCTTCTCTCTTATAAGCTATTTTTTCAAAATTTGTTAATTTGTCATAATCAAAATCATAATAAATATCATCTGGAATAGCTGACAAAATAATTTTATATTTATTTTCTATTAACTCTAACACTTTAGATTCATTTACAGTCTCTTCAGCTAACTGATTTAAAATTTCAGTTTTATTTGTATTATGTAAAATAGCTGACAGATATGAATATATTAATTGATCATTTTTTCTATTACTTTTATTTAATTCGGCTAGAATACGTAAATTAATAATTTTTCTATAATATGATAAATCAGTATTTTTCATAAAAGAAATTACTTGATTCTGCAAATTATCGAAATCTACTTCAGTAATATCCTTTGTATTGCATTCTCCTTTAATATTTTCTAAGCAAACTATTTTTCCAGTTTTATCTAAATATTTTTTTGTTGAAAGCCCAAGTAATGCATATTTAATAAAAACCTGATCATGAGATAAAATAATATATGTTTGATTATCATGAAATTCATATAGTAATTCATATATAATTTTTCTTCTATTATCATCATAAGATGAAGCAGGATCATCAATAATAATTAGTTGTTTTTTTGCACTTACTAAAAAAAGTAATAAGGCAATAATGTTTTTTTCACCATATGACAAATTATCTGTCCTATCTTCATGCTTTTTTTCTTTTTTACTTACTAAGAATACAGTTGCTGTCTTACTCATAGTATTATAATTATCTATTTCAAATTCATAAGGAATTGAAAATTTTGATAAATAGTCATTTAATTTTTTTAGATTTCTACCAATAAATTTAGATGTTTTTAATTTAATATTGCATAATTTTTTCTTTAATTCCACAATATTTTCATTAAACTCATCAACAACTAATCTTATTTCTGGAAATAATTCAGTTAATGTTTGTGAAAAAGTTATTTTCTTAATTTCTTTAATATCCAATGAATCTAAGTTATACGAATCAACCATATTATATATATTTTCGATTATTTTTTTATTTTCTATTGCATCATATAAATCTTTTTCAAGCTTCAATACTTCTCTCTTATAAGAAAAATTAGGAACATTTATACCAATCTTATTTAAAACATCTTGGGAATCCGAAATAATACTATATTGTTCTGGACTAATTTTAATAATTTCTTCTATCTTATCAATTCTAAACTTACTCATTTTCTTTGTACAAAAAGGACATTTTCCTTCATGAAAAGCACTAAAACTTGTCCCACTTTCAATCCATTTTACATAATCTAATCCCTTATCATGAATAAAATTTGAATACTTTTTATATTTAGGATTATCTATTTCACCCTTTAATTTTTCCAATGAGGAGCCAGAGGAAAATTTTCCTGATGATGGTAGTTTTCTTTTATTAATTATTTTTATCATTTGATCAACATTCTGTACATAGTTAAATAATTCTTGTCTTTTTGAATTAATATTAGCTAATAATATAGATATATCTTTTCTAATTATTTCTAAACTATTGTCATTTTCAAATAAAATTGAATATACTTCCTCATTATTATTTTTATTTAATATAAGTTTTTGATGTGTCTGCTCGTTAAAAATCAAATAGTTCCCATTTGATAATTCTGGTTCTACTGTTAATTTCATCTCTTCAATTTTCTTACCATATGAAATGTTTTTTTCAGATTTATCACCAATTACAGCACTTACTATAGAAGATTTACCAGATCCACTTATACCAAAAATATAATTAATCTTTTCGCTCTCTATACTTAAGTCCAATTTAGTTATATTTTTATAATTTTTTACTTCTAACCTCATGCTACCTCCCATAAATAAATTTTTATAATATTATAACATATAAGAACAGGATTTAATCCCGTCTATATTGTTAATAAAACAAAATTATTTCTTATCTTTTTTTACTAACATTTTAATACCAAAGAATATTATTAATAATCCAACTATTATATTTAATACATTTGATACTGATTCAGGTATAAAGCCAGATAAAACTGTACCAAGTAAAGCAACAAATGATAAAAATAAAAGTGTTGCTGAAATTAATCCAATAGAAAATATAACTAATTCTTTTTACTTTAATCCATCATCAATTATTTTTGTTGTTAAAACACTTCCCCAGAAAACAATAGTTATTGGATTAGATAATGTTAATATCAATCCCTGTATAAAGATATTAGCAGTATTAGGGTTCAAATTTAATCCTGGTATTAAGTTACATTAAGTATTATATTTAAGCCAAATATAACTAACACTAGTGAACCTACTATTTTAAAAATAGCTTTTACGTTTTTCTTTTCAATTAATTCACTTACTCCTAATCCAGCAAGAAGGATATAAAATGCATCCACTAAAGCAATTGCTAAGACAAGTGATAATGCTACTAAAAAACTAACATTCTTAGCAGTATTAAATACCATTAAACACATTGGTCCTACTGCTAACTGCAAAGCATACCAAATTTTAATCCATCAAAATATTTTTTTATCATTATTACTGCTCCCTTTTTAGAGGGGTTAAAAGGTGTAATCACCTTACCAATTCCTACTATATTTTTCATTAAAAATAGTCATTTTTTACTATTTTTTATCTATTTTAACATATTTTTATATAAAACATGCAAGATGTCAATTCCCACAAAGCCTTGCAAATAAATGATTTCTTAAAGGGGTTAAATAAATCGTAATCAACCAGTTGATACTCGTTGATGGTAAACTTTTTGTATCTTCGTTCATTTTTTTGTTTTTTCTCATTTCTCTTTTTTGGTACATATCCATTATTTATCACTTCCATTCTCTATTATTCTTACTTCATTTAAAAAATTATCAAAATCTGATTTATATAATTTATCTTGTTTAACTTTAAATTTATCATACTCTTTATAAGCTAATTCTTGTGCTACTTTTGCAGATATTTTCCCAGCATTGCGTAATATCTCTTTACCATTAAATTGCAAAAATGCATTCAATTTTTCTACCCAATCTTTCATAGTCATAGCATTATGATTTTCTGCTTGTAATTCTGCATAATCTAAATACATTGTTACTATTCTATTCAAATCTTTTAATTCCTTTTCATTTAAATAGTTTTTTGCAATGTCCACGTCATATTTATATATTGGTCCATCAGGAGAATTTTTCCAATTGGTTAGTCCCATATTTTCTTTTTCTGAATCAACTCTGTTATATATTATTTCAGCTGCAGTATTACCAGTTATTGCATAATGTAATTTATTTTGAACTGTTTTAAAAAATTCTTTTGTTATTTCTGAATCTTTATCATAATCAACACTACAAGAAGAATATATATCTGTTATTTTTTGATAAAATCTTCTCTCACTTGAACGAATATTCCTAATTCTTTCAAGTATTTCTTCAAAATAATCCTCGCCAAATATGTAATTAGGATTTTTTAATCTTTCATCATCCATAACTACACCTTTTATCATATATTCTTTTAATATTTTAGTAGCCCAAATTCTAAAGTTGGTTGCTTTTTTTGAATTTACTCTATATCCAACTGCAATAATCATATCAAGGTTATATATCTTTACAGGTTTTTTAGAATTATCAACGTCGGTTTTTCCGACGGTGTTATTTTCATCAAGTTCACCACTATTTAATATATTATTAATATGTTCTGTTATTGTGCTTCTTCCTACGTCAAACAATTCTGCAATCAAATTTTGAGTAAGCCATATGTCATTATTTATTAACATTACACTAACCTTAATATCATTGTTTGAATCTCTATATATTAAAAAGTCATGATTAGTTATTTGCAAGTTTTTATTGTCCATATGTTATTCTCCTTTCTATTAATTTTTTTATTTAATATCAATTTTAACATTTTTATTCTTATCAATATAAATACATTTTACTTTATTTTCTAGTTCTAATCTAGTAATATTAGATAAATTTAATTTTTCATTTATAATTTCAATTAGCTTATTTTCACTAATAAATTCATTATTTTCACAAGTTTTATTTCTATAGTAGTTAGAGCAATAGTAATAAACTTTTCCTTTTGAAGTTTGTTTACAATATTACCGCCACAACAATTGCACTTTAAAAATCAAGATAAAATATCTATACTTCCATCTTTATTTGCTTTAGCATGCCTATCTAAAATATATTGTACTTTATCAAATTTTTCTTTACTTATAATTGCTTCGTGATGATTAGGAGTTATAATCCAATTTTCCTTATAATTTTTGTTAATTATTTATTAAAAATTGTAAAAAGAAATTTAATTAAAAGCCTTATAAAATAAGGGCTTTAAAGAGAGTTTATATAAGTTGTTTTTTACCAGTTAATTCCGACTGATGGAAAACTTTTTGGACTATCTTCTTTTTTCTTTTCTGCTCTTATTTTTCTTTTTTGATACATATCCATTTAAAACACTTCCTTATTTATTATCATTACTTTCTTTTAAATATTTATTGTAAAATTCATCCATTGAAGAAATATATTTTTGATCTTGTATAACCCTAAATTTTTCATATTCTTTTTCTGCTTTTTCTACTGCTTCTTTATGAGATATACTGCCACTATTATTTAATATTTCTTTTCTTCTAAATTTTAATAAATCATCAGTTGCATCTATCCAATCCTTCATTGTCATTACATGCCTTTGTTTTGCTTCATCCTCTGCAAATACCAAAAATAAATTCGTTAAATCTTTCAAATTATTCATTTCTTCTTCGTTTAAATAATTCTTTGCAATAATCACGTCATACTTATATATTAAACCATCAGGAGAATTTTTCCAATTAGTTAGTCCCATATGTTCCTTATCTGAATTTGCTCTACTATATATTAATTCGGCAGCAGTATGCCCACTTATAGCGAAATGTAACTTATTTTGAACAATTTTAAAGAAAGTATAAGCTTCTTCTGACTTTTGATTGTAATCAGTTGCTGTGGCAATAAATAAATCAGTGATTTTTTGGTATGCCATTCTTTCACTTACTCTAATTGTTTTAATACGTTCTAATAATTCATTAAAATATTTCGTATCATATTTATTTCCATTTATAAAACGTTCATCATTTAATGCAAAACCTTTTGTCATATATTCTTTTAATATTTTTGTTGCCCATATTCTAAATTCTGTTGCTTTTTTCGAATTTACTCTGTATCCTACTGCGATTATGGCATCTAAACTATAAATAGTTGTGTTATAGTTTTTTCCGTCATCGGCAGTTAACGAGCATTTCTCGGTAACTGATTTTTTGTCTAATTCTTTTTCTTCAAATATATGTTTCAAGTGTAAACTTATATTATCTGTAGAACATTCGAAAACTTTTGCCATTCCTTTTTGTGATAGCCATAATGTTTCATCTTTATAAATAGCATCTACTATAATATTACCTTCGCTATTTTTATATATAATTAACTTATTATCTTCCATCAATACTCTCCTTTCCTTTAGTTTTTCACAACTCCCCACTTACCAGTTGATATTTTCATTTAGTTGAATTAACTCCTTTACTATATTTCATATAGTATCTAGATTCAGTTTCTTCTATAGCACAAAATCCTAATTTCTTATATAGAGATATAGCTTTTTTATTTTCTTTATACACCCACAAATATACTATATCATTATTATTTAAAATATTCTTTATAATCTTAGTTCCAATGCCTTTATCTCTATATTCTTCTTCTAGATAGATTTCATCTAGTAATTTGCCATCATCTTTATTTGTCAATAATAGACAGCCGACTATTTTATTATCAACTACTATATTGCAATAATCATTAATTAGTTTGGGAACTTCACTAGTTACATACTTATTTATTTTATCAATTTCTTCATTAGATAAATCTTTGGCATATTCATAAATTGTTCTTTTTTTATATTCAATTAATCTATTTATATCTTTGTTAGATGATGTTAGTAATTTATATTCCATAATAAGCCTCCTTTATATTATTGCTAATAAATTCTTTAATATTTTTATATATAATTAATTTACTATCTAACATTTCTTATCTTTTTCATTTTATTTTTCATAACTCTACACTTACACATAATTTACTTAAAAAATGGTTTATCTGTCCCATCGGTTTGAACTATTTGAAAATATATATTGTTGTTTATGCTGCTCAGTGCTTAGCATTAATCTTCATCTTTAAATATCAAGTAAAACTTCAAATTCAAGTTACTTTATTACTTTAATATTTTTAAAAGAAACCCCAAAAAAATAATTAGAAATCGATTTAATTATATCATGAATAAGTAACAATTTAAACTCATATAACAGATGTAATATGGTTTAGTCTCGTTATAAAGCGTTCCATTTATTAAATCTAAAGATAGTATTTTGAGTTTGCATTTGATTAATTTATCAACTTTTTATAATTGTCCTCTATTAGTTATTGTTGTAAGAACATCCCTAATTTCCTTTTTTATTTTTAAAAAATAGTTTTTAATTATCATCTTCTAAAATAAATCTAGTATAAGTATTTTTATATTTAGTTAATGATTCGTTTATATCTATATAATATACACTTGTTAAAATCCCATCATAAGGGTCAATTTCAGTTCTGTCTAGTACTCCCCCAAGAGATGCCATTGTCTTACTTGATGCTATATTGCTAGTTTCACAATCAAGCATAACTTTATCTAGACCAATTTTTTTAGCTTCTAATAATCCTAAATACAGATTAATTTTATTATAACCTTTACTTCTTTCTGTAGGTCTAATTCCATACCCAATGTTGCCACCAAACCTTTTCATTTCTTCAGTTAAATTCCATCTAACATTAATCATACCAATTAACTTATTATCATTTTTTCTAATTAATAAAAATGTTTTAGATTGACACCTACCATATTTTTTGGCATACTCCTCATTTTTCATATTCAAGCATCTATCTAGGGCTTCTTCAAATGATTGACCACTAAGTATTTTATCTAATGCTCCTGCACCATTAACGTCTGAGTTATACAGCACAAATTCGTTTAAATAATCTAAAATATCTTTTTTTCTTTCTTGTGATGGTTCTTCTAAATAAAACTTTTCCATAATGCTCCTACTTGTTTATTTTCAAAATAGTTTCTAGTTATATTTTTGTTAACATTACTAACTAAGGTAATTATAAAGCAAAATATTAATTTATAAAAGAAAAAGATGTAGTTTTATCCACCTTAATTAGTTATTTTAATTTTTTTCTTATAGAATAATACCCGATAAAAGCGATGGATGAAAGATAATTTAACTACAATAATTTTTCCAATATTATCTAGAGTAGCAGGATTTTCAATTTTGTTACCTCCGATGATATATGTACTAAAGTGATTTGTTTCAAACACTAAGTAGTTATCTTCGATTGTAACTTTATGTTTTTCGATTTCACCATCATCTTTGATATAGTAAGTAGTTAAGTCTAATGTTTTAAGTTCATCGGTTAAAGGAACGTATACTTTAAATATTCCACTATCAAGTTTAGATATATTTTTATTAATAGATTTAGAGAATAGTTTTAAATCTACTACTAAGCCGTTAGATACGTTAACTTGCTTTAAAAATTCTTTGTATTCATCACTTTTAGCATCAATTACGATTGTATTGATTTTTGAGTCTAGTGGAACTTCTGATGCTTCTGTTTTAATTGAAATATCGGTATCTACGTCAACTGTATTCATCATAGGTTTTCTCATTTTTGATGAGTCTTTAGCAATAAAGTAATAATATTCTTTTTCACCTATAGTAACTTTATAATATTCATCTAGTGTTTTACTTACGTCAACAATCTCTTCTAAATCTAATGCTCCATATTCTTCTGTTTTGTCTATTTGGCCTGCATATTCTATTTTTACTTCTGCTTTAGGTATATACCTTTTGATTCTCTCTAAAGCTGCATTAATGTATGCTTCTGTTGTGTCTTTAGTTTCATCTGGTACGTATAAGACATTATTTTGTTTTACACCAGCAATTTTAACATATGAGTAAACTACACCATCATATATTAGATTTAAGTAGCCAAAGCAACCACTTGAGAATTTATCATCCCATCCTGCTCTTGCGTCTAATTTTGTTCCTATATTTGTATAACCTATTTTATTTTGAAATTCAGATGAGTAATTAATAATTGCATTAACAGCATCAATGTCGCCAAAATTAGGTGAAGCATATTTGTAGTTAATTGTTTCTAAGTCTTCCATTGTAAATAAATATTTTTCTGGTTGCATTTCTTCATATTTAAATGATTTTGCATAACTATCAATTCTGTTTTTTATTAGCATGTTAGGTTTTACAAATTCATACTCTACTTTGTATTCTTTATATTTACTATAGTCTATTTTGTCAGAAATATTAACAAAGCAATCATTTTTTGTGTTACAACTACCATAAATGCGGTATCTCTCTGTTTCATACTTACTAAGTGCGGCAGTAATAGCAGTTTCAGCAAAATCAAAGTCATCTGTTGGATCAACAGTATTTATTTTAATTTTTCCGTTAGTTAGCATAGAATTATAAATTGCATCCATACCTGTTGTATCAAAATTTCTATTAAATACAAATCTTGATTCTTTAAAGTAGAAGTATTCACTTGTACCCGGTCTAGTATATTTATTTGCAAGAGTTCTGTTATATTTGTCTACAATTTTGCTTACCATGGTGCTATCTCCATCTTCACCTGAGATAGTTACACCTGCTCTTAACTCTGCACCTGTATAAGTTTTTTTGAAATTCTTAAAATCAGACGTTAGTGTTAAAGTATACTCGGCGTCATCATCAACTATTTCATGACCGATAATAACAAATGAGTATTTACTATTTGCTTTTCCTTCCATTTGGTAATCAATTAAAATCCCTTCGGTGCTTCCAGTTGTATACTGATTAGCTGCATTAATAATATCTTTGCCATTACATTTGATATCACTATATGTGATGTATGGTTGCTCTGCAAATACTATTATTGGTGCGGCTAAAAGTAGTAACGTGAAAACTATGATTTTCTTAAAAAATCTTTCCATATTTTATCCTCCTATAATAGGAGGATAAAATAATTTATCGTTTAAGTCTATAATGATATAAAATGTTTACTTATTTTAAATCTACAGCTTATTGTTTTATAGATTGTAAGAAGAGTTTACTTGTTATTTACCTAAAATGCTTTGCTACATCGCTCATTTTCGTACTTTCATCAGGTGAGCAACTATGCTTAAAACCAGTTTTTTATGCTTGTCAATGATATGTTAGAAAAAGCATATTGTAAATGCAACATGCCCTATTTTTCTTTCATACAAATGCCACCATTATCTTCGATATATTTTACAATTCTACTTAAAATCTCTTTGATATCACCAGTTTTAGTATTATAAAGATTTAGCGCGTTTGCTACACTTATATCGCCAATATCAAATGAAAGAGTGCCATCAGTATTGTTTTTCATAACTATGTAATCTGCTATTGTACCGTTATAGTAACATATTTTGCCTTCACCAGTTGATACTGGTTCTGCTTTATAGTAACTCGTTGTATAAAAGTAAATGCAAATAATGCCTAGTAAAATAAAAATAAGTGTTCCTAGAGTGATGCCAACTGTTTTAATTAATTTAATAATTAAATTGGCGTTGCTTTCATTTTTATCAAGTTTTGTTAGAATTACATTTTCTTTGCCGCTCAATTCGTCCATACTGATACTAAAAATGTCACATAGTTTTTTTGCTTGTTTTAAATCTGGGCTTGTTTCATTAAGTTCCCAGTTTGATATAGTTTGTCTTGTAACACCTACTTTTTCGGCAAGTTCTTCCTGACTTAAGTTATGGATTTTTCTTTCATTTATAATTTTATTTCCTATCATAATGTTCTCCTTTCTATTTTAATTTTAACTTTAATGATATATTATTCTACCAAATTTTATTGGAATAAGTGCAAATTTATTTAACATAAAAGAAAATGGCACTTGCTTAGCACCATTTTATGAATTTAAGGCATCTGTTTCGTAAAGGGTTTTGTATATTTTACTTTGTTTTAATAATTCTTTATGAGTTCCAGAACTTACTATTTTACCATTATCAATAACATATATAATATCAGCATCAATTATCGTTGATAGTCTGTGAGCTACTATAACAATTGTGTGATCATTTACTAAGTCATCAATTGTTTTTTTAATATATTCTTGTGATTTATTATCAAGAGCTGATGTTGCTTCGTCAAATAGGATTACTTTGCTTCCTTTAGATAGTGTTCTAGCAATGGATAATCTTTGTTTTTGACCGCCTGATAAGTTTACCCCACCTTCGCCTAAAACTGTGTCATATTTTTTAGGAAGGCTCATTATATAATCGTCAAGATATGCCATTTTTGTACATTTTCTGATTTCTTCTATTGTTATGTCTTTATTAATTATTTCAAAATTTTCTTTAATAGTTCTATTAAAAACAAAGGGTTCTTGTCTAATTATAGAAATGTGTTTTCTAAGCTCTTTTTCGCTTAAATCTTTAAGGTTAATTCCGTCAATAGTAATTTCTCCTTCGTTTGGATCAAAGACTCTTGTTAGCAAATTAAAGATGGTGCTTTTACCTTGACCAGAAGAACCTACTATAGCAATCTTTTTGTTAGGTTCTAGTTTTAAATTAAAGCTATTTAATATATGTTCTTCATTTGGATAACCGAAACCAACATTTTTAAATTCAATAATGCCTTTAAGATTGTCGATCTTAGCACTACCAAATTTTTCATCTTCAGATAACCTATTTTCTAAAATATCATTTACTCTTGATAGAGAAACTATAATCTTTTGGTAGCTTTGTGATAAATCATTTATGTCTTCTAATAACCATGTGTAGCGATAAACATAATATGTCATTGCTATAAAGAATGTTAAATCAATTCTTTTATAATATAGGAGAATAACGCAGGTTGCAAATACTCCGCACTCAAGCGTAGCTTTTAAGAAAGTAGTTTTAATATTAAAATGTTTTTCTAGATCAATTTCTTCGGTTATTTTGAAATAGATGTCTTTGATTAGTTCTTCTACATTAGTGATTAAATTTCTTTTTACACCTAAAGTTTTGATTTCTCTGATACCTCTAACTGATTCATTTATTAAAGATGTAAGATTGTCTTTTTTCTCTTTTCTTGCTTTATCTAATTTTTTTAATAATGGATTGAGTTTTCTTAATATGAAATACAAGATGATTATGATAAATATTATTTCAAGGCCAATAATCCATGATTTTATAAAAATATAAATTAAAATTACAACTGATGATACGAGAGATGAAAACATTTTAAGAATATTACTAAATGATGAACTTAAAGTATTTGTATCATTAGTTATTCTATTTATAACTTCACCAGATGAAAGCTCTTCATATTCACTTGCAGGTAAGTCTAAAGCTTTTTTATAAGTGTTATAACCAAGTAGGCAAGTTAATTTACTTTCTTCTTTATGCAGGGTTGCTTTTGCTTTATAACCTAAGAGACCATCAATTATTACGATCATAAGAAAATATATAAATAGAAAAAGAAGAGCATTTTTGATATCTAATACTGATATTGATTCAACTACTCTACCGTTTAAGTAACCAGTGAAAATGCTACATAGTCCTGATAGAAATATAATAATACTTGCTATAGTTATTTTTTTGATATCGGCTTTAATTAATTTTAATAGTGGTTTAAATTCTTTTAAATCATTTTTCATAGAACCCCCTGTTAATTATAGTTTGTTTTGGTTTTCCTTACAAAAATTTAAAGCATAGTTTAAAACTGTATCAAAATCGTTAATATAATCATTTTTATTTTGGCTTACGTTAATATCCGGTTCAAAAATGTAGGGTTTTAGTAGCTCGCTTGTTTTAGTTTCTAAAAGTTTTTCTTTGGTTCTTGCAGTGTAATGTATAAAAGGGTTAAAATAACAACCAGATATAGAAAAGCTATATTCATCAAAGAGAACCCAGTTACTTTCACCAAAACAATTTATGGGAGTACTTATTCCTTCACCAATGGTAATAGCGCCAAGCTTTATTAAATCAGCAAGGGCATATCTTCCTGCTGAAAAAATTCGGTAATCAGTTAAGCATATAAGTTTTTTGCCCATATGTTTATTTAAAAAGTCAGTAAGTAATGAGTTTAGCCCTGAGTTACCGCCTGTGTTTCCTCTTAAATCAATGATTATTGTACTAATTTGGGATAGGTCTTCTGCCTCTAATCTTTTTATTGCGTCTTTTATTTTTGTTTCATATTGTGATTGCACAGAACAATGATTATAAATTAATACATTATTTGTGATTTTATAAGAGCCGGTGTCACCGTATAAATACTTTTCATAATCAAATAATTTGCCTTCATCATCAGATTTTTTTCGGTTAAATGTTTTAGTTACTGTTTCACCATTTAAGTTAGTAAATTCATAAATAAGTTTGCTGGTTTCTCTTAAAGAAGGTAAGCCAAACATAATGCATTTATTAAATAAAGCTTTTTCTGTTTCAAATTTTCTTTTACCTTCTGTGCCGTAACTAATTACGGCATCTATCTCACTTATAATTTGTTTTATACTAATTCCGTTAATTGATTTTAAACTTGCTCCTTTTAATTCTTCGGGGTAGTTAACAAGGACCTCATCAGCAAATATTTTAAAGTTAATTGGTAATATTGATACCATATCTAGTTTTGTGTGAGCATCACTTTTACCATTTAGTCTTTTTATAATGTAATCCATAAAGTATATAAAATTATAAGAGTCAGTAATATCTATACAACTTACTAATTCATCGTGCAAATTATTTAGCGTTTCTTCGTCTATTTCATGCCATGGGTCAATATGAATTCTTTTATAACTTTCAACAAATTTTTCATAAATATTTTGATATTTAGTGCTTATCATTGCTTCACCTACTTATGACGTTATTATAGCATATTATAAGGTAGTGCGAAATATTTTTATTCAGTAAATAGTGTTATTTTTTTGTTTTTATATTCATTTAAAATGTTTAGCCAAATGTCATTTTCAACGTTTCTCATCTTTTTAGGATGAACTAAAAATCTTACTGATAATTCTATATGATTATTATTTACTCTAGTATAAATAATTGGTTCTAAATGATTATAATAAATTCGGTATTCCAGTGAAGCATCATTAACTTGTTTATCCATTTTTTTAGGTATTTCTTTAATAACTTCATTATTATTAACGATTTTTAAGATTATCTTTTTAGTTTTTTCAACGTCAGCATTTAAGGGAATATTTACAATCATTTCGTCCCATATATATTTAAATGCGGTTGTATAATTTTTAAGAGCATATGAAAAAATATAACTATTGGGAATATTAACAATTTTGCCGTTACTTTGCTCGCCATTTTCTTTATCACTTACTTCTAGTACTTTAAAAGAAAGCAAGTTAATTACGACAACATCACCAATAACATCATTAATTTCTATTCGATCTTCCAATTTAAATGGTGCTCTGGCTTTAATAAAAATACCGGCAAAAAAGTTAAGGATAACTTCTCTTATTGCAATAGTAACTCCAGCAGATATAAATGAAATTATTGTTAGGAAATTACTTAAATAATCACTCCAAACAACAAATAATCCTCCTATAATAAAAAGATTAGATATAATATTAATATTCTGGTTTAAAAGAAATAATGTTCTACTATCCTTATTTATCTTCTTAATAATATATACAGATATTTTAGCACATAATTTACATGATATTATTATAAGAAGTGATAAGATTAGTAGTTTAAAATATTTTTCATTGCCAGCTAAAAAATCATCTAATTTAATGTTAAATAAATTTAATAATTGCATAATAATCTCCCCTTTCAAAAGTTCCATTATTGTATCATAATAAAAGATAAATGATTAAGGAATTACCATAATTTATGCTTGATTTACTTTAATTTTACAAACCTACTTAACATATAAATTTGACGATAGTATATATTTAGTGTAAACTTTTAAGTGGTGATTAAACAAATGAATATTGGAATAGACATCGATGGAGTTATTACTAACATAGATTTCCTAGGCATCTTAGGTAAAAAGAAACCAATTCTTGATAAGGAATCTAGTAATCTAAAAGTAAATAACTTCCTTATAAGAAAAATATTATATAAAGGTATTGCTTTCTATTCAAAACATTCTAAACTAAGAAGTGATGCTGCTAAATATATTAGTTTATTAAAAGATGAAGGTAATAGGATTATAATTATTACTAAGAGAAAGTTTGCTAGTGAGGAAACACAAGATGGAGAAAATATTAGAAGGCTTGTCGAACTTTTTCTTTTGGATAGAGGTATTCCTTATGATAAAATTGTATTTTCTAAGAGTGATAAACTTGAGGATTGTATTAATGAAAAAGTTGTGATTATGCTTGAAGATAGTCCTAAAAATTCAGAGAATATTTCTAAAAGGATTCCGGTGATTCTTATGGATACGCCTTATAATAGGAATGCATCAGGTGATAACATTTTTAGAGTTGCATCTTGGGAAGAAGCATATGCTTTATTAAGTGCTTTAGGAAAAAGAAAGGTGAAAAGTTATGAAAAGAACTAAGTTAAAGGAAAGATGTTTACCTAATTATACCAAGGGTGAAGAAATTATGAACATGACTAGTCACATTGTTGGTGGTGTCATTGGAATAACATCTTTGGTACTCTGCTTGATATTTTCAGTTAAGCATCATAATGGCTATGGAGTGGCTGGTTCAATTGTTTTTGGAATATCAATGATTTTACTTTATACTGTATCAAGTGTTTATCATGGGCTTAGAAAAGGCACTGCTAAGAAGGTTATGCAAGTTATCGATCACTGCACAATATTTGTATTAATAGCAGGTACATACACGCCTGTGTTGTTATGTTCAGTTAGAACTTATAATTCTATTCTTGCTTGGTCTTTATTTGCAGTAATCTGGTTTTTTGCTATATTAGGTATTGTTTTAAATGCGATTGACTTAAAGAAGTACAAGATATTTTCTATGATATGTTACTTACTTATGGGATGGTGCATTGTATTTACTGCTCCTAACTTAACACCAATGATTGGTAAAGGAGGTATGCTTCTTTTAATATTTGGAGGAGTATCTTATACTGTTGGAGCAATTCTTTACTTAATTGGAGCAAAAAAGCACTACTTTCACTTCGTGTTTCACATATTTGTAGACATAGGTAGTTTATTACACTTCTTATGTATCTTACTTTATGTTATTTAAGAAGAAAATGCTAATTTTATGTTGCATAACTAAAGAAATTCTGCTAAAATGAATATATCACATGGCGGAATTGGTGAAGTGGTTAACACGCCGGATTGTGGCTCCGGTATGCGTGGGTTCGATCCCCACATTTCGCCCCATTTAATAAAATAACGACATTTAGGTGTCGTTTTTATTTTAATTTAAAGAGAAACATCCATAGTAATGCTTTTGCATACATATAGTTTTGATTTTTAGATAACATTTTTCTGTAATAGTCTAGACTTTCAATACTTGCTGAGTATTTATCAGCGAATGTTAAAATGAATCCTTCTATACTTTTAGGTGGTATTGGTGTTACTGGCCACATATGTTTTTTTATCATGTCTATTTCTTTATTAGATAGGTCAAATAGTTTACAAGCGTTTATGCTGGCGAATCTTCCATGCTTAAAAGCGTGCCATCTGTGCCAAGAACTTTTTATTCTCCAGTCATATAAATAAAAGTCGTGAAGCATTCCAGCACGGGCGACACTTTTATAATCTAAATTTAATTTTTTACAAATTTTATAACTAATATAGGCAACTTTATATGAATGCTCAAAAGTACTTGTATCACAGTGCTGTCTAAAGTTTTTCATATCAAGTACATATGGGTTATCTATAATATCTTTAATTATTGTATTAAATTCATCATCATGAGTCATTTTTATCACTTTCCTATATAAGTATATTACAAAGAGATGTAAAAAACAAACGGTAATGTAAATATGCACTAGTTAAATTAAAATGATATATGATATACTAGTGAAGTGATGTAAATGAAGAAGTATAGAAGTTATATAGTTGATATGTGCACAATTATGGGATGTAATGCCTTTGTATATTTTATTAGCCAGTACATTATTAAAAATTATCATTTAATAGGAAGCACGTTAGATAAAAGAATTCCTTTTGTTATAGAGTTTATTTTAATCTACTCTATTTGGTATCCTTTAGTTATATTTACGATGTTTCTTTTATATAAATACTGTCCTGATAAGTATAAGAAAGTTAAAAAAACTGTATTAGTTTCTTTAGTTATCGCTTATATAATTTTCTTTGCATATCCAACTAAAATTATAAGACCTGAAGTAAATAGTTTTAATGATTTATTTTCTTTTATTGCGTATGTTTCATTTAAGGCAGATAACCCAGTTAACTGTTTCCCATCTTGTCACTGCTTGTTATCATTTATTATGATTTATGCTTTATTTAAGGAAAAAAATATTAATAAGTATTTACGAACAACTTTAATAATATTGTTTTTTATGATAATCGCATCTACTCTTTTAGTAAAACAACATGTTATCGCTGATGTTATTGGAGCATTTATTATATCTATACTAACGACATTTATTTATCCCAAAATCAAAGAGCATCTATAGTAATGCTCTTTTTACTTTAAAATATAATTCAATAAAATGATAGTAAATAATTAAAAAAGTCTATATCAAATAGACTTAATCTAAAAGTTAAATTACTTTGTAGGGTTTATCACTGGTACCATTTCCGGTTACGTTGGTCGTCGACTTAAGAGAAATTGAAGGACGGACACCGAAGGCGTCTCTCACGTTGCCGTTGGTGAAAAAGCCACTGCTGCCGTAAAGGAGCCAAACGTCAGCACTGCCAGCATTAAATCTGAGAGGAGACAAAGACCACCACTGAATATCTGTAGCATTTTCTTGTAAATATGTTGTCTCATTTTCTAAAAATGCAGCATATCCTGCATATGCTAATTCATCTGCTGTTATTAAACCTACTTTTGAATTTATTTTACTTAATTCTCCATTACATTTTAAACTAGGGCCAGTGCCACCAGCACTATCACTTGTGCTTGCTAATCTTTGCATGGCACCATAATATGTTGCATTCTTAGCATATCCATAACCATTTGGTGTAATTTTCCATGGATCATATGTTGTATCTGTTACGTTTGTTTTATCATTACACCATACAGTATCAGCTATTACTTTTTCATAATCTTTAAGATTATTCTTATCATACCAAGCCTCTAAATTAGTTAGTATTGTACTTTTATTTGTATTTGCATGTGTAGCTTCATATGTATTTGAACCTGGTGTTCCATACTTAAATCCTAGATAAGCATTATCATCATCGTTTTCATTAAATGCACTCTCGTATGTAGTACCTGAGTATCTTGCAAATGCTGCACTATCACTATTATTTGCTGAATCACAAGGATTAGCTACTTTTGTAGTATTATCGTTATGTAAGATAAGTTTTACTGAACCATCTCCACTAACTCTTACTATTCTCCAGCATTTATTAGCAAATTCTACATAGTTATTTTTAACAGAACCTCTAAAATAATAGCTTGTTCCATAATCATCTTCCGTACTTGCTAGTAATGACTCTGTTATATTTCTATTTGAGCTCAATATTTTATATTTAAAACTATCTTGTGTAGCACTTACTACATAATATACACTACTTAAATTAGTTGTAGTAACCATAGTTCCTGCGGTAATTGAGCCGGCTTCATTAGGATATCTACTAACAAGATATTTACCAACTAAACTTGAATATGAATTAGCATATGTATCACTTGTTACCGCTGCTCCAGTTAAATCAAAGTTTGTACCATTTGCTTTCCAACCAGTTCCATAGGTTATATAATATTGTCCCATATCCATCGCGTCTATCCGAACTTTAACATCATCTAAAGTATATGCACTTACTTCTTTTCCTGGTGTTGTAAGTGGAGCTTTTACTTCATTATTTGCTCGTATTGCTTCAACTAAATTACTAACAGTAGGTGCAGTTGGTGCTTTAGCACTTGTTATCTCTACATGAGCACTAAATGTTGCTCCTTGATTTGCATTTTGGCTAGTTGCTTTCTTAGGATAATATATCTTTAATAGATATGTATGCTTTGCATTATTTGCTTTTACAAAGTGTCCACTACCTAATTCAATAGATGTACCAGTAATATCAGTTTTTGATATATTTGGTATTATTTCTCCATTAGTACTAGTATTAGTACTTACTAGTTCATATTGTAATGGATCATCTGTTTTAAATGTGTTTGAGTCTACTACTAAAGTTAGTTTATAGTACATTTCAGCATCTGTTGTATTATTACCAGTTACTGTTATAGTTTTTGTAGCCCATACATCATCTTTAGGATATATTCCAGCAAGATTTATATTTGCTCCTCCACTATAAGTAATTTTCATTGTTCCGGCATCAGCTCTTACTGTAGTGCTTGTTTCAGAACTCATTCCGGCAGTAAAGAATGCATATGATACACCTAC
The DNA here is from genome assembly GCA_900547775.1 of uncultured Mycoplasmatota bacterium. Classification (GTDB taxonomy): domain Bacteria; phylum Bacillota_I; class Bacilli_A; order RF39; family UBA660; genus CAG-533. The sequence goes on from URHW01000002.1 coordinate 90,833, forward strand.
AACGCATATAAGTGATATAATCATTACATAAATCATTACTCTTTTTTGTTTCTTTTTTATTTCTTCTTGGTTCATATTTTAACCTCTACTTTCTATCATTAATTATACAAACACTCACTAATATTTTCAAGGTGTTTTTACGACAATTTTATTTATAAAAAAGGCAATTTCTTGCCTCCTACTTTACTTTATTTTTATAGACTTTAGTTCCTATTACTTCACCCATTTTAACGATGGTTTCAATGTTTTCGTTACTATTATTAATAATTTCTTCATCAATGTTTACGTTATTAACTAGTAAGATAATTGTACTACCACCAAATTTAAAGTAGCCTTTTTCTTCTCCTCTTTTAAATTTACCACTTGTTTTTTCGTTAATGATTTTACCAACCATTAATGCTCCAACTTCACACATGTAAACATCACCAAAGTTTTTTGTATGAAGTAGTGATACTTCTCTGCTATTTTGGATAAATACATTTTTACTTTCTACTGCAATAGGTCTTACTGTATGAAGTCGTCCTTTTATTATTTTTTCTCCGGTTAGATTTCCATCATCGATAAATATGTAGTGATGGTAGTCAGATACTCCTAATCTAAATACTAAGGCATATCCATCTTGAAAACCTTTTACTTCTTCTCCAAATAAATCATTTAAACTATAGGTACTTTTTTTAATTCTAAAACTATTTTTATCAGTTATTTTATAGACACTTAGTTTGGAATCAGCTGGACTTATTAAATTAGAGATATCTTTGTCAATTTTTCTTCGTCCTTCTTTGATCTTTCTTGTAAAAAAATCATTAAAACATTTATATTCTTCTTCATTATAATCGTTCATATCAATATTATTCTTAATAATAAAATTTTTGATCATACCTTTAGATAGTGATGAATTCATAAAAACTCCACCAATTTTACTAACTAATGGTAGGTATAAAAATTTTAGTAAGCATCTACCAAATGCGTTTTGATAAAGAAAGCATGTGAATTTATCTTCTTTTTCATAATATATTGTTTGGTCGTTTCTTTTTTTATATTTGTTTTCCATAATAACTCCTTGCGTTGATTATATGATATTTTAATTAAGCATTTTTTACAATTTTAAAAGTTACATTTTCTGAAGATTCTGATGGAAGCATATTACTTTCTGGCTCTCCACCTTTTACAACTTTATAGATTTCATTATCATCATCATAATCATAAGTCCACTCTAAGGAAGTAACTTCTTTTTCGGCATTTGCACATTCCCATTCTTTTTCAGTAGGTAGTCTATATCCATCTGCTTTTTTATCAAAATATATATGGTCATTTTTTAAGATGTAAGCTGGTTTTAGTTTATTTTGCAGACTTAATTCATTACAAAAGGTTATTGTATCATACCAGCTAACGTTAGTAACTGCTTCATCATCTTCTCCATCGATATTTAGTTTAGTAACATGATTATAAACTTTGTTAGTTATTTCATTACTTATATAAAATTTATCACACTCTTCGTTTTTAATAAGTGTCATTTCGTTTACTAAGTTAATGCTTTCTTTGCTAGCTTCTTTTAGATAGTATTTTCTATATTCAACTATTCCAAATACGATAATAATTAATAGCAACGCTATAGAGATAAGTTTTTTCATTCAAATCACCTACTTAAATTATATAGTTTTTAAAACTATTAAGTCAAGAAAAAAGACTACTTTGCAGTGTAGCCTCCGTCAATTGAGATTATTGCACCAGTGATAAAACTTGCTTCATCACTTAGTAAAAATTTAATTAAAGATGCGATTTCATCATCTGTTCCAAGTCTACCGATAGGCATATCTTTAGCCATTATTTTTTTGTATTCGTCTGGCACCCCGGATAGGATTGCTGTATCAACAAATCCTGGAGCAATAGCGTTTACTCTAATATTATTTTCAGCATATGCTAGAGATAATGTTCTAGTCATTTGATTAATAGCTCCTTTTGATGCTGTGTATGCAAAGCTGTTTGGAGCTCCAACTAGTCCATACATAGAGCTGGTGTTTACGATGCTTCCACCGCCATTTTTGATCATATATGGAATTACATATTTATTAACTAGGAAAATGCCAGTTTGATTAACTCCAATTACTTTATTCCACTCTTCTAAAGTGACATCTGCAGGTTTATTAGCTCCACCACCAATACCTGCGTTAGCTAGTAAACAGTCTATTTTGCCGAACACACTAGCAACCATTTCAATACTTGTTTTAACGTCGTTTTCATTTGATACATCGCACTTAATTCCAAGTACGTTGCCACCTAACTTTTTACTAATTTCTAAAACGTTATCGTTAACATCTAATAAAGCTACTTTAGCTCCTTCAATAAGTAGTCTTTTAGCGCTTGCTAGTCCTATACCGCTAGCACCACCAGTTATTACTACTACTTTATCATTAAACATTTTTATCAACTCCTATTCTGACAATAATTATACTATGATTTTTCTCCTTCTACAAGCATATTTGTGATTAAAATACCATAGCCTGTACTTGGTTTGTCAACTATAACATGGGTTACCGCACCAATTATCTTACCATCTTGAATTATTGGACTACCACTCATTCCTTGAACTACTCCGCCCGTTAAATTTAAAAGATTGTTATCTGTTATTTCAAAGTGAATGTTTTTGATAGTGCCTTCTTTTTTACTATCAATATTTATCTCAAATGCTTCTTTCTTTTCTTTATTAATAACTGTTAAAATATAGGCTTTACCCAGTTTAATATCATTGTACGATCCAACTTCATATGTTTCTTTATTACTTGTATCTTTTGTATAGATACCATATATTCCATTTAGAGTATTTTTTACAATATTTCCATAAATATCATTACTGTAGAATTTAGCATTTTTAGTACCAGCATAGCCTTTAGCACTTGGTTCTATGTTTGTAACACTGCTTCTAAAAATTGTTCCTTTTTTTACTTCGATTCTTTTCATACTAGCACTTTCAACTATTTCATGGCCTAGTGCTCCATATATTTTAGTTTCTGGATCGATGTATGTAAGCGTGCCTATACCACTTATTCCATCTTTTACATATAGACCTGTACGGTAGTTATCACCGTCTTTATATAAATTAAAGATGACATCAAATTTATCTTCACCACGTTTAATTCCTATGGTTACTTTATTGTCTTTTACATTTTTAGAAACTTCTTTTGTGAGTTCACTAATGGATGAGACTGGGGTATTTGCTACTTTATAGATTATATCACCAACTTTTAAATTGTTATTGTTAAGTTTTCCACCAACTCTATAAAAACCGACAATCATTATTCCATTACTTTTTATGTCTATTCCGATACTTTCTCCGCCTGCAATTATTTTATTTGAGTATGCTAAAACATTTAAGGGCATTATTAAAAGTATTAAATATAGAATTATTTTTTTCATATACTTCACCATTTATAGTATGGCTTAAATATATAAAAAAACGTAACCAATTACTGGCTATGTTTAGTGTTATAGTTATCTAGAGATGCAATAAGAACTGCTCCGCATGCATTACCTAAGATCATAAATAATATTGAAATTAGATCCTTAATAGACCAAGCATGAGCTAAAGATATGTAGAACATATTAGCAATTGAGTGCTCAAATCCCGCTATTATAAAGACTACTACGCATATTATTACTGATAAACACTTGACTAGATAGCTTTCACTTTTCTTAAAGTTATTTACAGCAATATACATAAGTATTCCACAAAATATAGCTAAGATAAACAAACTTAAATAGTTATCATTTATCTTTATATCTACTAAATTTCTTGCTTTACTAGATATTGTACTTATTCTAGTAAAAGTAATGCCCAAAGCACATATAAAAGTACCAATGAAGTTACCTATAATAGTTGAGATAAGTTTTAGAATATAACTTTTTTTATTAATTAAGATATAACCAACCATTCCCGTAAATAGATTCATTTTATATATACATATTGTAAGTAAACCTACAGAAAATAAGCATGCGCCTATAAAACTATTTGCTGAATTTAGGTAAACTGTTCCCCCAATACCAATCATAATGCCAGCAAAAATGCCTTTAACTAGATCTATTAATAATTCTTTTTTCATTTATACCTCCTAAGCTTTAACCAAAACCATATTATTCTGGCTTATCTCTTTATTAAGGTAAACACTTCTCATAGATAATACACTTTGATAATATTCTTTTAACTTAGCATCTTTTAAAGGAAGCCTATTAAATTTATTTATAAATTCATTACCCTTCTTCTCATTATGAGCCATATAATACCTCTTAGCATATATAAGAAGAACCATACCTGTATTAAACGTATCAAAACCTAAAGAAGCACAAGCCTTAGTAACCGAGATATCTTCATCACTTACCTTTAACGACACCATATCAAATAAGTGCTCATATTCTTTATCAAAATTTACAATTTGTTTAATTGTAAGCTTATCTTCTTCACTAGGTTTATTATTAATACTAGTTAAAAGCCCATCAAAATCATATACAAATTCTTCAGTACTAGCTAAATCCTTACTTATATTAAATACTTCTAATGCTTCCTTCTTCATACCTAGTTCATTTAATATAATTGTATATTTGATCAACAAACTTACATCTATTTTAGAAGCTGCAATAATTTTTTCAATAACATTTAATGCCTTCTTAAAATCATTTTGTTTTATATTAGTATCTAACATAGAAAATAACTCTTTTAATTTATCATTATCTATTTTAATAGTTCTAACTAAAATAAGTCTCTTATTTTCATCTTTACCTATAATAGTATACTTTATCCCTCTAATCTTAGCTTCATTAATTATCCCATTTATATCTTTATTATATGGGATAGTAATCATAAGCTTATCATTATTTAATGCATCAAAATACTTATCATACTTACAAGCATCATTAAGCATAATTACTAAACTATTTATATCAGCTTCTTTTCTAAGAATAAAAGCAGCTTCTTTAATAATTTCTAAAAGTAGTTTAGCACCTACAAAATCACGCATATTAACTCTTTTATAGAACTCTTTATAACATTCAGTTAAATCCATTCTAAAATCATTCATTTTAATCATATTTAAAGCAAGCATAACATTAGCATGCATCTTATCCCCAATATGCTCATTATACTTAATAACACGTACTAGTAAATCTTCATAATCACTCTTAGATAAAGATATTAAATATTTATTAAGAATTGCTAAACTCTTATCTATTTGGCCACTCATTAAATTATCTACGAAGTCATCATATAAATTTTTATTAGTTTTAGCATCAATTATCTCTTCTGTTAGTATACGAATAACTGAATTTTCATTACTTAATCTCTCAGCTTCTTTAAAATTATTTTTATCCAACGCATCAAAAACATTTACGCATGCTTCATCTGTTTCAATAACTTCTATTTTTCCCAAAATAACACCAAGTAACTTATGAACATAACTATAATATTTATCACATCTATAATTACTTATTATATCTTCAGTAAGCTTATAAGCTTCCTCATATCTGTTTTGCCTAATTAACTCCTCTACCTTATTACGATTAGCTATATCAAAACCTTTTATTAAATAATTAAAAGTTTTTAAAATAGATAGAGCATATGATCTAAATCTAGGCTCATCATTTGGAATTTCAGCAATTTTATTAGATGCAGCATAAAACGAGTTAGAATAAAATAGACCTCTAATTTTATTCATTGTATAAGAAAAATTATTATTTGGATGCAAGGACTTAATCTCATCAAACATCAAATTTTCTGCCTTAACCTTATATTCATCTGGTAATTTTTTAATATAGCTAAAAAGTAATAAAATAAAGTTTATATCATTTTGATTCGTAAAATGATTTTTACCCTTCCAATACATTCCATGATATAGTTTATCAAAATAAATAAAGGCTTTTTCTTTATCGTCATATAAACACATTAAAAATAGTTCTTTTAAGTAATCCATATCATTTGGGTATAAGTTATAAGCATACTCTAAATACTTAATACCAAGAGCTCTATTCCCATTTTTAAATATATATTTAGCATAATTATACAAATTTAACATAGCAATAGGTGTTAATGATAAACCATTATCAAGGGTAATAATACCTTTACTTAATAACAGATTTATCTCATCTAAAGTATAACCAGCCTTAATTAAATCCTCTTTATTCTTACACTCATCTTCAATTATAGCTTTAAAAAGCTTAGCATAATTCATTAACTATCACCTTTCATATACTCATATACTACCTTAAAAAATAAATATGTGCAAGAAAAAAGTCACACACGTGACCTAATTAACTACGTAAGGATCCTCTGAGGTGCCAGATCCACCAGAAATTGTTACAGATGATATAAGAGCAATAGATGGTCTAACACTTATTGTTTCATCGGATGATCCATCCAAAATACTATCCCCTACTTCTAAAACTTGTGCCTGAATAATATCGTGATCCATCATATTAAGATAAGCGAAATATGCAGGCGATAATGTCCACCAATAACCGTCACTAGCATTCTCAGTCAAATAAGAGCTAAAGTTTTTGTTTAAACTAGACATTCCAGCAAAAGCAACTTCATCTGCAGTTAACAAGCCAATTTTATATTTAAGAGCACCGTTACCATTAGTCGTATCACTAACTGTAAGCTTTGAAACATCATTTGTACATATCAAATTCGGTTGCAAATCGTTAGAATCTCCAGAAGATACAATTCTTTTATAAGCAGCATGATATAATGCAACTCTACCGGATTCATCAATTATTGCATTAGAACAAATGCTTCTAGGGTCATAACTCATATCATTTATAGAGTCCTTATCATTACACCATATTACATCTGCAAGTTTACTTTCATAAGAAGATAAATTATTTTTATACCAAGTTTCTAAATTTGTCATAATTGTACTTTTATTAGTATTAGTAAATGCCGTACTAATATCAGTTGTTCCATACATAAATCCAACATACGCATTATAATCTGAACTGTCATTAAACTTGCTTTTGTATGTAGTTCCAGAGTATCTAGCAAATGCTGCAGTAGAAGAATTATTTGTACTACTGCAAGGATTTTTTGCACTACTCGTATTATCGTTATGAAGAACCAATTTAATAGCACCATTGCCAGTTATTCTAACTATTCTCCAACATTTATTAGCAAACTTAACATAATTATTTTTTACTGCTCCTCTAAAATAATAGCTACCACCATAATCATCATTAGTACCAGCAAGAACAGCCTCAGTAGTGCCCCTATTAGAAGTTATCTGCTTATATATAAAACTAGTCGCAGTTGCACTAACTACATAATATACACTAGATAAATTTGTTCCAGATTTTAAAGTTGCTGTAGAGTTTCCATTGACAGAAGGGGACGAAGAAATCAAGTATTTACCAACTATTTCAGAATATGAATTTGCATAAGTATCACTAGTAATAGTAGTATTTATCAAATCAAATTTTGTTCCATTTGCTTGCCAAGCCGTACCATACGTCCAATAATATTTTTGATAAGTAGTTGAAATAGAAACAGAAGTAGTTTCAGTTATATCATCAACCACGTGTGCACTGACTTCTTGCCCTGGTTTTGTCATTGCAACCCTAACGGTACTATTATTTTTAATCGCGGCTAAAAGGGTTCCTGTAGCAGCATTATCCCATCCGTTTGGTGGAGTAGCTTTATATGTAAAATTAGCATTACATCTGGTACTTCCATTAGTTACACCACTTGTTGTTAGAATCCATTTACTATTTTTCCACTCTACTTTACCTGTACCGCTTGTGCATTCTACAGTTCCTGTGTACATATTTGTAGTTGGAAATGTTGTACTAATTTCACCGTCTATTGTAATTGCTAATGTTGTGTCTGGCGCATTCCATTTTGCTTCATAAAGTTCTTTTGGTTTAAATGTCCAATAAAATATACTAACTATGCTCATAATAAAAAGAGAAATGAGCGGCAATTTTTTGTTCATAACTACCTCTATCTTTCTCTTTTATTTTATAACAATAATATTTATTATTCAAGTTATTTTTTTGTTAATAATTTTTCTAGTGCACGGTATGGAAGGGTTGCACATGTCTTTCTACTTTGTTGTTTGTATATCTCGTCAAAGGCTAGTGCTTCGTCCATATTTTCTTTGTTGTATTCTTTTTCATTTACCATGTTATCGAAGTTTTCAATGTATTTTTTTGCTTCTTCTATGGTCATACCAATTATTTTTTTGATCATTATTGAAGTGCTTGCAGTCGATATTGCGCAGGCTTCACCGTCAAAGTATGCATCTACTATTTTATTATCTTCTATTTTTATGAATACGTTTATATCATCAATACAAGATATATTGTTAGCATTTGCTTTTAGAAAGCCATCTTTAGTTTCTTTATGAAAAGGGTTACTATAATTATCTAGTAGTATTTCTCTTTTTAGTTCTTGGTCCATTATTCCATCATTTCTTTCATTATTTTATCTTTATTACTTAGTAGTTCGACTAGGTTATCTAGTTCTTCATATGTATTATAGAAGTATAAACTTACTCTAACAGTGTTTTTAACTCCTATAGATTTTTTTAATATTTTAGCACAGTGATTACCTGCTCTTACACATATATTGTATTTATTTAGAAAGTATGCAACATCTTGACTGAAGATGCCTTCTACGTTGAATGCTACAATGCCACTGTCAGCTTCTTCGTTTACTATATTAATAAAGGGAAGTTTTCTTAGTTTATCAACTAGGTATTCTTTTAATCTTTGTTCATGAAGCATGATTTTGTCCATGCCAACGCTTTCTAGATAAGTAACTGCTTCACCTAGGCCAGTTGCTCCAGCAATGTTTGGTGTTCCTGACTCTAGTCTATGAGGAATGTCTTTTAGGTAAACTTCGTTTTCATTATCAAATGATTCGTTCATGCCTCCACCTAGTGTTAAGGGTTCTACTTCTTCTAGTAGTTCTTTTTTACCATATAGAACACCAATACCAGTTGGTCCACACATTTTATGTCCTGAAAATACTAAGAAGTCAGCATCGCTTTCTTTAACATTAGTTTTTTTATGAGGTACACTTTGAGCACCATCTACTACAACAAATATATTGTTTTCGTGAGCCCATGCGCATATTTCTTTGATAGGTCTTACATCACCAACAACGTTTGTTATTTCAGCAATGCTTATTACCTTAGTTCTAGGAGTTACTACGCTTTTAACGTTATCTAGGGTAACATGTAAGTTAGCATCTAATGGTATGTATTTAATAACAGCTCCTACCTTTTTAGCTAGTCTAAACCATGGTAATACATTACTAGCATGCTCGGCATTCGTAATTACTATTTCATCGCCTGGCTCTAAGAGTTTTTCAAAGAAACCTGTTGCTATAATGTTAAGTCCTTCAGTTGCTCCAGATGTGAATACTACTTCTTCGGTATCTGCTCCAATAAACTCGGCTATTTTTTTTCTAGCATTTTCAAATTCAACATCTACTTTATAACTGATTGAGTAATCACCTCGATGAGCGTTTGCTGAGTATGTTTCGTAATACTCATTCATTTTATTAAGCACACTTTTTGGTTTAAAAGTTGTTGCTCCATTATCTAAATATATGATATCTTCTTTAAACATTGGAAAGTCTTCTCGGTGCATTATCTCACCTCCATTTTGAGAATTTCTTTTATTTTTATTAATAACTTATTGTCAGTTATTATTTTAGTTAAATGTCCGTTACATATTAAGGCTTTAGCATCGTCATAGTTTATTCCTTTAGCCGTAAGGTAGAATATTTCATCATTAGGAACACTACTTATAGTAACCATATGATTAGCGATTACTTTACTTGTACTAATTAGCATATTTGGTATACTTACTCCCTTGCCACCATTAATATTTATTAGTCTGATGTTTTCAAGCAATTCGTTATCATTTTTAGAGTTTTTAACGTAGCCATCTGCTGTTATGTTACTAGTACCTTTATCATTTATTCCATGGATGTTTTCACATATATATGCATTATTACCTAAGAAGTCAGTGATTAAACTTAAATTGTAAGTATCTTTGGTAATAAATGAGTGATTTAATGTTACGTTTGCATTATCTTCACAAGTAATTGTAATTTTACTGTCTAGTTTATCAATTATGTTAAAGTAGTTTACTACTAAGGAAGCTCCTTTTCTTATAATAATATTTAAATCAGTAATATTTGCATTAATATTAAGAGTGCTAGTGCCTAATACTTCTACGGATTTAATATCTTGATAAATATACAAATTATCATCACATAACTTATTATTATCTACTATAATATTATTCATTTTTTTCCTCATCGCTTACTCTATTTGTACTAGGTATGTTAGAGTATCCCTCATTTTCAATTAGATCGGCTAGTTCTTTACCACCGGATTTAACGATTGTACCATCTTTTATAATATGAATATGTTTAACGTTTAGTTTATCAATTAGAAGTTTATGATGTGTGATAATTAATACGGCTGCATCATGAGTTTTTATATATTTATTTAGACTATCACAGACAACATTTAAACTATCAACATCTAACCCACTATCTAACTCATCTAAAATGATTAGTTTAGGTTCAAGCATCCATAAGTGCATTACTTCGCACTTCTTTCTTTCACCACCACTCATGCCTTCATTGATGCCTCTATGAATAAAGCTTCTAGGTACTTTTAGTTCGTCACAGATATTTTCTAGTTTTTTGTTAAATTCAAAGATAGGAACATTTTTTCCAGTTCTAGCACTAATTGCTGTTCTAAGCATTTCGGCATTGCTTACGCCTGGAACTTCAATAGGATTTTGACTAACTAAATAAATTCCTTTTTGGCTTCTTTCATTAACGGGCATATCCTTAATACTTTCAGCATCAAAGATAATATCGCCACTTGTAATAGTATAGTTTTCATCCCCCATTATTGTTTTACAAATAGTACTTTTACCAATACCATTTGGACCCATTATTGCATGAATTTCACCTTTATTTATGTTTAAATTAAAATCATGCAAAATATTTTTATTTTCTATATCAACACTTAAATTTACAATCTTAAGCATATACATCCTCTTTTCCAATAAAACCGTTTTTATTGTAGCAAAATTTAGCCTAATTTTCAATTATATATAAGCAGTTAAAAAGGACTAAAATTAATTTTAATCCTTGATAAGTAAAAGTGAGCCATTATATTCTAACGCCATATCTAGATCATTTACTTCTAATGAAGCTTTTATATGATTATTATTAATATTATCAAACTTCAAAAATATATCACCATCAATATAATCAATAAATTTTTTATCGCTATATAATTCAAACATCTTTATTTGTTCTTTAGTAAATATTTTATTTTCAATTTTTTTAAAATCTTTCTTATCAAAAAAGTCTATATAGAAACTTAAGTAGCCACCATTAAAATCCACCGATAAAAGTATACTATAACCTTCTTTTTTATTAATTTTAGACTTAGTAAATTTAATGGTTTCTTCAAGTACTTCACAGTCTTTATTATTTATCTTTAACATTATTATTCACTTCCATATCATTTTTATAACAGATTCTTAATTCCCATATTAAATTTAAAACATAGTCTGAGTATTCGCTTTCATTACCCATATTATCATTACAAATATATTAAAAACACGCCCATAATCGTTATTATTCATTTTTTAGTCACCATTTATTTTTATTATAATCCTTTATTTTAAAGAAAAACAAGTCTCTATTTAGTTAGACTTGCCTTTTCTTCTTTCTGAACTTTTTTAATTATAATTTTTTCTCTAGTTGCATCAATAGGTACTACTGTTATGTCATAGCCTTCTTCTAAAGGATATTTTTGTAGTATTTTTTCTAATTCTTCATCATGGGTTATTTTTGAAATTTCAATTATTTTTTCTTCCATTATTCCTCACTTTTGTTATCTAATTTTACTAGAACTTCTCTAGGTTTAGAACCATTTGGTCCCCCTATTATTCCTCTTTCTTCTAAAAGATCAATGATTCTTGCTGCACGGTTATATCCAAATCTAAATCTTCTTTGAATTAGAGAAGCACTAATTTTACCGGTTTGTATTGCAAAGTCAACTACTTCATTATACATTGGGTCGTCATATTCTTCTTTTGGGCTATCAGCACCAGCCATATGATCGTCTGACACTTCAGTTATAGAGTTATCGTATTTAGCAAGTTGTTCATGTGATACGTACTCGATAAGTCTTTCGATTTCTTCATCAGCAATGAATGTACCTTGAATACGAGTTGGGGTGTTTTCACCCATTGGTAAGTATAGCATATCACCTTTACCAAGAAGTTTTTCAGCTCCACCTGAATCTAAGATAGTTCTTGAATCTATCTGACTTGCTACAGCAAAACTAATTCTTGATGGAATGTTTGCTTTAACAACACCGGTAATAACATCAGTTGAAGGTCTTTGAGTTGCTACAATTAAGTGAATACCAGCAGCTCTTGCCATTTGCGTAATTCTCATTATTGAGTCTTCTACTTCTTTAGCGGCTACAAGCATAAGGTCAGCAAGTTCATCAATAATTACAACGATATATGGTAGTTTTGGAACATTTACGTCATTTGTTTTATTTTTCTTTTCTATCATTTCGTTATAAGTTTTAATATTCTTAGCTCCAGCTTCACTAAATAGTTCATATCTTCTTTCCATTTCAATAACTATTTTTTGTAGTGCTACATTGGCTTTTTTAGGGTCTGTTACAACCGGGCATAGTAAGTGTGGTACACCGTTGTAGTTAGATAGTTCTACCTTTTTAGGGTCAACTAATACAAGTTTGATTTCATCTGGTTTCATAAACATAAGAATACTTGCAATAAAACTATTAATACATACAGATTTACCACTACCAGTAGAACCAGCAACTAGTAAGTGAGGCATTTTTGCAATATCTGCACAGCAAGTTCTACCCATTAAATCTTTTCCTAAAGCAACAAGTATTTTAGCATCACTCATATTTTTAGGTATTGAACTAAATACTTCTCTAATTGGAACTGCGGCAATATTTTTGTTTGGAATCTCAATACCAACTGTACTCTTCCCTGGAATAGGTGCTTCAATTCTAACATCTTTAGCGGCTAGGGCTAGAGCAATTTCTTTATTAATACTTGTTATTCTGCTTACCTTAGTTCCAGCTTTAATTTCAACTTCAAACTGAGTTACGGCAGGTCCTTCATGAATAGCAACTACTTTACCAGTTATCTGGAAGTCATTTAGAACTTTTTCTAAAGCAATTCTATTTTGATTTAAGAACTCAGTCCCATTACCTTTACTACTTTTCTTAAGTGGATTTAAAATATCAAGGGATGGTAGTTTATAGTCTCCTCCACTACTATTTTCAATAGTAATAACTTCTTCTTGTTTAACATCTTTATTAGTTTGAATTTCTTCACTATGGAAGTTCTTTAAGTCCTCAGATGATGTAATAATAACTTTATCTTCTTTAGGTTCTTCTTTATAAGTTACTGGAGAATTGTCTTCCTCGTCTTCATCACTATATTTAAATACTTTAGCTTCAGATACGCCTGTACCAATTTTCTTAAATAATGAGCCAATCTTTTTGAAGATATCACCAAATGATAAATCTAATGCCATGATAGCTCCAAAAGCACCTAGCACACCAAGCACGATATATGTTCCCTTTAAATCAAATAAATTTACAAAAGCAAATGAGAATAGTGCTCCAATAATACCTCCACCATTTTGACTTAAATTAACATAAGCACTGTCATTTATAGTATCCATAAAGTTATCAATTGTATGCTGGAATATGTCTTTAGCTTTAATTAGTTCTGCATCGTTTATATAATCAATATGAGAAAACGCTAGTAAAGCAATAAGAAGTATGTATATGCCAATAAGTCTACTACTAAAAAACTTAGGTGTATCTCTTTTCATTATCATAAATAATCCTAAAATTAAAAGTAATATGATAAAGATTGCCCACCAGTTTCCCATTAAGAAAATAGCAAAAGATTTAATAACGTGCCCAACTGGTCCAAAGTTACCAATGCCAATTATACTTATTAAAACTAGGATTAATCCTGTAAGTTCAGCACTAAATTTTACTTTGCCTTCATCACTATTTTTACGCTTTTTCTTTTTTGCCATATTCTTCACCATAATTATTGTACTAAATTTAATAGAAAAAATCTACCTTTAAAACTTCATTTAACAGAAAAACCTTATCTTAACGATAAGGCCTTAACATTTTCCTTCGGGATCATTTATAAGCCCGCACCACCCGTAAGCGGGAAACATTTTCGACCAGGCTCATTTATTAGTCGCACCGCCTGGAAGCGAAAAACATTGTCGACTGGAATCATTTATTAGTCGCACCATCCAGAAGCGAAAAACATTTTCAAAAGTTGTATTTATCTAATGCAATATCAATGTACAATATTTTATAAGTAAAGTCAAGGTAGCAAGAATAATTATTCTCCTTCTTGTAAGATGCTTAAGAATGCTTCTGGTGGAACTTCTACTGAACCAACCATTTTCATTCTCTTTTTACCTTCTTTTTGTTTTTCTAGAAGTTTACGTTTACGAGATACATCTCCACCATAACACTTAGCTAAAACATTCTTTCTCATAGCACTTATAGTTTCTCTAGATATTACTTTTGATCCTACACTAGCTTGAATGGGAACTTCAAACATCTGTCTTGGGATAAGAGTTCTAAGCGCTTTGGTAATTGCATGGCCTCTATTATAAGCTGAGCCTTTATAAACAATAAGTGATAAGGCGTCAACTACTTCGCCATTTATTAAAATATCCATCTTAACTAAATCACTAACTTTATAATCAGATAATTCATAGTCTAATGAAGCATAACCTTTAGTGTAACTTTTTAGTTTATCAAAGAAATCATAAACTATTTCTGCTAGAGGTAGTTCGTAGATAATATTAACCCTTTTTGGATCAATAAATTCAGTTGTTTTATATATACCTCTTCTATCTTCGCATAGGTTCATGATTGCTCCAATATAGTCACTAGGAACAAAGATACTTGCTTTAACATAAGGCTCCTTAATTAATCTTATTTTAGTTTTATCTGGCATGTTACATGGATTATCTACCATAACTGTTTCACCGCTTGTTAGAATCACTTCATATATAACTGAAGGACTAGTTGCAATGATATCAATATTAAATTCTCTTTTAATTCTTTCTTTAATAATATCCATATGTAATAGTCCTAAAAAGCCACATCTAAAACCAAAACCTAAAGCTTCACTAGTTTCTGGTTCACTTGTTAATGAAGCATCATTAAGTTTTAGTTTCATAATTGCTTCTTTTAGAGCATCATATTTATTAGGTTCAATTGGATAGATACCACTATAGACCATTGGATTCATTGGTTTATATCCTTCTAAACTTTTACTAGCAGGGCTTCTTTTAGTAGTAATGGTATCACCTACTCTTACTTTATCTATTTCTTTAATACTAGCACAAACCCAGCCAACACTACCGGTATTAAGCTCTTTAACTATTTTTTCATCTGGTGTATTAACACCTAACTCAGTAACCATAAATGATGCTCCATTACTCATCATAACGATTTCATCGCCAGTAGTAATCTTCCCACTTTTTACACATACTGAAGCAATAACACCACGGTATGGATCAAAGTATGAATCAAATATTAAAGCTTTTGTGCCATCGTTTTCTACTTTAGGACTAGGAATCTTATTAATAACAGCATCAATAATATCCATTACACCTTCACCAGTTTTAGCACTACAGCATACGATATCTTCTTCTTTAAAACCTAAAACATTAATAAGTTCTTCTTTAACTTTAGGTACATCTGCATTAGGTAAATCTATTTTATTAATAACTGGAATAATCTTTAAATCTGCATTAAGTGCTAAGTAAAGGTTTGCTAATGTTTGGGCTTCTACGCCTTGAGCAGCATCAACAAGTAATAAGGCTCCTTCACAAGCTGCTAAACTGCGTGATACTTCATAAGAAAAATCGACGTGTCCAGGAGTATCTATTAAATGAAGAGTGTAACCATTATATTTAATTTCAACAGCATTAAGTTTAATAGTAATACCTCTTTCTCTTTCAATATCCATTTTATCTAGAATCTGATCTTTCATCTCTCTTTTAGATACAGTACCAGTAAGTTCTAGAATTCTATCTGCAAGAGTACTTTTACCATGATCTATATGTGCTATTATACAAAAATTACGGATATTTTCCATAAATCATCACCACGCATTATTTTATCATATCTAATAAAAGAAAAAAAGCGTTTTCGCGCTTTATAGGTTCTTTAAGATTTCTTCAATCTCGTCTTTAGTTTTAAAACCAATGAACTTTGTTACTAATTCTTTATTTTTGTAAATTTCAACGTATGGGATGCTCATTACTCCATGCTCACGTGCTAGATCTTCATGAGTATCTGTATCAATTTTAATAATTTTAACATCTTTCATTTCTTCTAGTTCTTCACCAAGCATTTTACATGGACCACACCAGTTAGCAAAGAAATCTACTAAAGTAACTTCGTCAGTCATCTCTTCCATTAAATCTTGTTTATCTAAATAATTAATCATTATTTCCTTCCTTTCTGAAATTATTTACGACATCACTTGCACCATCAAATGTAAGTTTGCCTTTACTAATTAGTTTATCAGCAGCATCAGCAGTTATTATTTCATGTTTAAGTAAGACTGCTAGGCTTTCTTTGTTTGCTAGGGTTTTATCTTTATCATCTTCATAGTTAATACAAATCATGTATACTTCATTTACTCCATTATAGGTATCTTTTGCATAGTTTGATAGAATTGGTGTTTTAGTAAGTAGTGTATCACTAAACTCACTCTTATTTACTAATTCTGATGTACTACTAATCATACTAAGTAAGAAGACAACAATAAATGATACTAGTACTCCTTCAAGTAACCCGCAAATAAGACCAAGAATTCTACTAGGCAAGCCTAAAATTAAACCAGTATTTAAGAGTCTACCAACAACACCAGTAACTTTAGCAATAATACCTAAAACGGCACTAATGATAGCAAGGGTAACTGCATAACTAAGTCCTTCAATAACTAATATATTAAATGTTTCTACACCGTTAAATTTGCCAAATAGTTTAAAGAATGGTACGTAGTCATATAAGATATTAGATATTGGATTCTTTAGATAGAATGCAAGTATAATAACTATAACTGTACCACCAAATGCTACTATACTATTTATTATACCCTTTTTAAAACCAATTAATGCAGATAATAACAAAATCCCCAAAATAATGTAATCTACTATATTCACTTTTTATCACCTACTAAAATTATATTATACAAAAGAAAAAAAATAAAGATTTATTTAATAAAATATGATATTATTAACTAGAGGTGTACGTATGACGATTGTATTTAAAGTAAGTGATAATATTAAAGAAGAAATGATTAAGTATTATCAAGATAAGAAAAGAAGTAAAACTCCTCCATATGCAATATTTCAAGCAGATGAGGCTGATACTAATATTACCCTTTATGAATCAGGTAAAGTTGTGTTTCAAGGTTTAAGTGCTGATATAGATGCTAATATGTGGAAGGACTTAGAAAGGTCTTGGAATAACCGAGATATTAATGCAGAAGAAACTAAAAAAGAAGATAAGAAAAATGAAGAAAAAGATACTAGGTTTATTGGAGTACCTACAATAGGATCAGATGAAGTTGGTACTGGTGATTATTTTGGCCCTATAGTAGTAACTGCGTCATATGTAGATAAAGAGCACATGAGTTTACTTAACTCTTTAGGAGTAAGAGACTCTAAAAAAATTACTGACGATAAAATTATAAAGATAGCACCTCAAATAATTAGAGAGATCCCTCATGTAACATACATATTAGATAATAAAACTTATAACCAGAATAATCATAATATGAATAAAGTTAAAGCTATCCTTCATAACAAAGTTTTATGTGAACTAGCTAAAAAGCCAAATCTTAAATACGACTACATTGTTGTAGATCAGTTCTGCACACCTAGAAACTATTTTACATACATAAGTGGTGCTAAAGAAAAAATAACTAAAATTACATTCACTACTAAAGCAGAAGATAAATGTTTAAGTGTTGCTGCTTCATCTATAATAAGCAGATATATCTTTATAAAAGAATTTAGTAAATTAGGAGATACAGTTAATACTTTCTTAAAAAAAGGTGCCGGTCATGAAGTTGACGAAATCGGCGTTAAAATAGTTCAAAAATATGGCTTTAATAAATTAAAAGATATAGCAAAACTTAACTTTAAAAACACAGACAAAATTAAAGAGCTGCTCAATAACAAGTAGCTTTTTTTATATACAAAAATACTCGGGTAGCCGTATGCAAGAACTACCCGAGGTATTATATTAAAATTAATTTACAACATAAGGGTCTTCTGAGGTGCCTGTTCCGCCCGAAATAGTGGTCGAAATTATAAGAGAAATGGCTGGACGAACCCCACCATCGCTGTTCACGGAATAGTTGCCAAAGTCACCACTACCACCATTCACGCTCCAAACGAAAGCATAGACACTGAAGAAGACGCTAGGAGACAAAGACAGCCAGTCAGTATCCGTAGCATTTTCTTGTAAATATGTTGTTGTATTTTTTAATGCAGCGGCATATCCTGCATATGCTAGTTCATCTGCGGTTATTAATCCTACTTTTGAATTTATTTTACTTAGTCCACTATTACATTTTAAACTAGGACCAGTGCCACCAGTTCTTCCATTTGTACTTATTAATCTTTGTGTAGCACCATAGTAAGTTACATTTTTACCATATCCATAACCATTTGGTGTCCAACCCCATGGATCATATGATGTATCTGTTACATTTGTTTTATCATTACACCATACAGTATCAGCTATTGTATCA
>URHW01000003.1 GCA_900547775.1 uncultured Mycoplasmatota bacterium
CATCTTCTGCAGATGCAAGTAAAGCCTCATCAGCAGTAGATACTGCTGCTCCTGGTGTAGTTATAGGAGTTTTTAATGTATTATTGTCTCTTAATGATGCAAGCAGTGTACCATTCCCAGCCTCATACCATCCGTTTGGTGCTGGCGCTAGTGATTCAAACGTTGCATTACACCTTACATTACCACTTTTTATCTTTGTGGTTAGTTCCCATTCTGTTCCACTCCAGTCTATGCTTTCTTTCGCATCTATTTTCTTGCCATTTCTAGTGCATTCTACAGATGCATTATATTTGTTTGTTGTTGGAAATGTACTACTTTCCACTCCATCTATTAAAGCTGCTACATATAAATCATCTTTCGGTCTTGTTTTAACAGTTCCCACTACTGATATTTTTACTTGATAGTCTTTTCCTTCAATATCTTCTTTAGTCCAGATATCTTTATTACTACTATCTAGCCACATTCTGAAGTTAAATGTTCTACTTTCGTCTTTAGAGATGCCATCTCCTCTTTTTAGGATATAGTTTTCAGTTATATTGTATTTAGATAGACTTTGCGGAGTAGATATAGATTCTAGAGTATTAATTACTGTACCATTTAAGTCATTGTCTCCTAGTAAAGATACTTTTACATATTTAGAGTCTATTTTGTTAGTTGTACTAATTACGGATGCGATAACATAATACTCAATGTAGTTATCACATTTATTTTTTATAGTAAATGTGTATGGTGTTTGTTCTAAGGCTTCACCTTCAGATATTGGGTAAGTATTAAGTAAATTTATTTCATTTTGTCCATTAAATTCTAGATCCATACATGATGCTGCTAGAGTGTTTGCGTCCGTTTGGCTAGAATAACTAGTAAACACTGCATAACTTACTCCAGTTATCATAAGCACAACTGCTAGCATTATACATAAAATTAACATTCTTTTTTTATATCTATAGAGTCTCTGGTTCATATTTTAACCTCTACTTTCTATAGATATTATATAACAACCCCCCCCCGTGTCTAGTTAATTTTTGCACTTTTTTATTCTATTATAAATTTTTAAATATATTTTGCAAATTAATATATTAAAGGGTAACCTTTCAGTTACCCTTTATGCTATTTTTATTAAGAAGTTTTTAAGTAGCCCATATGGGCTTACATTCATACTCTTTAAGCTATAATCTAGTTCTCCAAGTAGATCAAATATTTTATATAGTTCATCACTAGTATATTTTCTTGCTTTATCTCTAGCAAGTTTTATTCTATATTGATGTACTCCAAGTAATTTTCCTAGTTCATCGTTTGATAATGTACTATTTTTAGCATGGAATATTAATAGATAAGTGCTTGTTAAAAGTCCTACAAAAGGAATAACTTCCCCTTTGCCACTTTCAAATTCACTAAGCATTGCACTTATGTTTTTATAGTCTTTATTTGTGATGGCATCACACATAGCAAAGTTTTCTTGAATAACTAATTTAGCACCATATTCTTCTACGGCTTTTTCATCTATATTATTCGTTATCATGGATAGTTTATCTATCTCACCTAAGACTAAATCATAGTTATCATTATTAAATAGCAATAACTTATTCAAAGCATCAACTGATAACTTAATATTTTTATTTTTGGCATAGTTCATTATTGAGTTGTTTAAATCATTATATTTAAGTTCAGCTAGTTCAATGACTTTACCATTTTTATTTATATTTTTATAAAATGTAGTTCTTTTATCAAGGTTATCCATTACTAGAACTAGTGTAGTATTAGGATTAGGATTTTTAAGATATTCTTCCATAATATTTATGTCTTTATCTACTTTAAAACCAAATACTATAACGCATTTTTTTTCATCTAGTAATGAATAATAAGCACATTCTTCGCATATTTCTCTGGTACTTGTTTCATTAAAACTAAATTTAATAATATTAGGAATATCTTTAGTTATTTTTTCTAGTTCTTCATTAAGTAGTCTTAAGGAGAAACTTTTTATTAGATATGTGTTCATATTAATCCTTTACTATACCGAATTTATTAAATGGGTAAATTATAATATTTGTTTTTCCAAGAATTTGGCTTTTTTTAACTGGGCCGATTGCTCTACTATCTTGTGACACTTTACGGTTATCTCCCATAACAAAGTATTCATCACCAGCTAGTTTTACTTCTTCAAAGTCTTCCATATCAGATAAGGCATATTTATCTTCGATTACTTTTTCGTTAATATATAGTTTACCATCAATATAAGCAACACTTTCTCCGGGAAGACCAATAATACGTTTAATAATATAAGTCTTATTAGTTTTAACAACAACTATATCAAATCTTTTTAGGCCATTTACTTTAGCACCCAATTTATTTAAAATCATAAGATTTCCGTCATATAAAGTTGTTTCCATACTAGGTCCATTTACTTTAATTGGCGTTGCAATAAAGGTTCTAATAATAATTACTACTAGAATGATTACTAAATAAGGAACTGCTTCACTAATAACTTCTTTGTTAGGATTTATCTTATCATTTTTTTTCAATTTAATCACCTAGTTAATTATATCAAAGAAAAAAATTTCTATAAAGTGATTTATAGAAATTTTCTCATTTTCTTGAAAGCATCATTATTATCAAGTGCTGTATCTGCTAATTCTTTAAATAGGGCTTTTTGCTCTCTATCTAGTTTGTTTGGGATGATAACGTTTGTAATTATATACATATCACCTAGTTTACCATGTTTTTCGTCATCGATACCAGCACCTTTAATTTTAATTTTTTCGTTGTTACCAGTTCCTGCTGGGATATCTACTTTTATTTTACCTCTAATTGATGGTACTTCAATGGTTGCTCCTAGTACGGCATCAGTAATTGTTATTGGGCAAACTAAATATATATCTTTACCATCTCTTTTAAATAGTTCGTGTTCTTTAACACTAAACTCGATGTAAACGTCTCCATTAGGGCCTCCGTTAGTACCAGCTGAGCCTTTACCAGCCATACGCATTTGATCTCCGTCTTCGACTCCTCTAGGTACTCTTAAGGTAATAGTTTTTTCATGTTTAACTATACCTTTGCCTTTACAAGATGTGCATTCTTTATCATATGTTTTTCCTTCACCATGGCATACTGGGCAAACAGTTTCTGTTTGAATAACACCAAATAAACTACGTTGCTGAGATAAAACTCTACCTCTACCGCCACATTTAGAACATGTATGAGATCCAGTTCCACCTGCACCACCACATGAAGAACACGCTTCATTAACATTTATTTTAAATGATTTTTCACAGCCAAATGCTGCTTCGTCAAATGTTAAAGTCATCTTTACTAAGGCATCATCACCCTTAGTTGGCCTACTTGTTCTAGAACTTCTTCTAGAGCCTCCGCCCATTAAGTTTTCAAAGATATCACTTAGGTCGATGTCTCCAAAGTCAAATCCAGAGAAGCCTCCACCAAAACCGCCTTGGAATCCTCCAAAACCGCCACCAGCACTTCCATCAAAAGCAGCAGAACCAAACTGGTCATATTGTTTTCTTTTTGTTTCATCGCTTAATACAGAGTATGCTTCACCAATTTCTTTAAATTTTTCGGCAGCACCCGGCTCTTTATTTACGTCTGGATGGTATTTTTTAGCTAGTTTTCTAAAGGCACTTTTGATTTCATCGGCTGATGCTGTTTTACTTACACCAAGTGTTTCATAGTAATCTTTTTTTGCCATTATTTATCACTTTCCTTGTCAAATTCGTCTATTAAGTTACTAAAGAAGTTAACTGCGTTTTCGTATACTTCTTCTTTAGTCATATCTATTCCTATTTTCTTTAAAAGTTCAACAGGATAGTCTGTATCGCCCATTTTTAGGAAGCTAATATATTTATTTTTCATATCATCTTCATTATTAATTATCTTTGTTGCTATCATAATTGCTGCACTTACGCCTGTAGCATATTTAAATAGGTAGAATGGGTAAAAATAGTGTTCTCTTCTAATCCAAGAATATTTACTTTTATCATCTAAGTTTACTACGTCTTTATAGTATTTACTTCTGATGTCATATATAGTGCTTGATAAATATTCTGCATCAATTGTTTCACCATTATCAATTAAAGTATATGCTTTATTTTCAAGTTCTCCTTCTAAGCAAGCATCAAATAAGTTATTTTGAATTAGATTAATTAGGTTATATAGTGCAATAAGTTTTAGATTTTTGTTGCGACTATGCTCTATAACATAATTGCTTAAGATAATCTCATTTGTTAGAGATGCTACTTCAGCTACAAAGATGTCATTGTTATAGTCATGTTTATTGTTTGCTTGCTGACTTAAATAGAAGTTTACGGCATGGCCTAATTCATGAGCTACTGCTGATACATCGCCAAACTTGCCAAAGAAGTTTGTTAATACTACTGGATGAGCACCGTAGCAAGATGTGCAGTATGCACCACTAGCTTTACCTTTATATGAGCAGTAATCAACCCATTTTTCATCAAAGGCTTTTTCAATTATGTCATGATATTCTTCACCATATATTTTAGTAGCTTCTCCAATTAAATACTGGGCATCTTCGATACTAAAACTCATCTCGTCAGTAAGAATCTGAGCATTTAGATCGTAGTAAGCAAGTTCTTTAAGTCCTAAACTATTCTTAATTAATTTTAAATATTTTTGATAAACATTTAGATTCTTATTAATTACTTTATAAAGTGAATCTACAACGCTCTTTGGAATATTTGAACTAAATAGTAAAGAGTCTAATGTGCTTGGAAATTTACGTATTTCAGCCATACTACTAGTATTTTTCATGTTACTTACTAAGTTTTCTGCAAAGATATTTTTAAATTCAGCAATTTTACTAGTTAGCTTTTCATACGCATCACGTCTTATATTACGATCAGTACTTTCCATAATAATATGGTAATTACTATTGGTAATCTTACGTGTTTCTTTTTCTGATTTAACTTCGCCATAATCTAGAGTACTGTTTAAAAGAGTCATATTAACGTTTTTAAATGTATGATTAGTACTAGTTAGTTTAGCAATTAATTTTTCTTCACTACTAGATAGCATATGCTCTTTTTCTCTTAAAATATTTGTTACATAAAACTTATATTTATTAAGTTTTTTAGTTTCTAAAAGTTTTTCTACTTTACTTGTTTCTTCTTTAATAATTTCTGGCTCGATAAAGCTTGCTGCTGCACAAAAGTCATTATATGTTTTATAAATTTTATTATAAAGCATGCTTGCATCAGCATCTTCTAGAGCTTCATCATGTCTTAAAGATGCATAGACAAATAACTTGGTAAGTCTTGATTCATACGCAAAGTATTCTTCTAAAGTTTGATAAAGCATGTTAGCACTTTTTGTAACTTTGCCTTCATAACTTTTAATATTTTCAAACTCTTTAATTATTTTAAGATAGTCTTTTTCCCACTCTTTGTCATCCTTATAATACGCAGTTAAATCCCATTTATAAGCTTTAGGTGTTTCTTTTCTATTTTTATATTCCACTCTTACCTCCAAGAAAAGTTCTAGTTTATTCTAGAACCTTTAGTCTTTATTAACGAACTCAGCTTCTTCTGGTCCATTATTTTCATTGTTATTGTTTGTATTTGCTTGGTTTTGTTTTGCAGCCTCTTCATATACTCTAGATGCTAGTCCCATGGCTTTTTCATTTAAAGCTTTAGTTTTGTTCTTGATGTCCTCAATATCAGTGCCTTCCATACTCTTCTTAAGGTCGCTTATTAAATCTTCTACTTCTTTCTTTTCTGCATCTGTTAGTTTTTCGCCTAAATCTTTAATAGCTTTTTCAGTAGCAAAGATTGTTTGATCTGCTTCGTTTCTAGTATCAGCTTCTTCTTTACGTTTTTCATCAGCAGCTTTATTAGCTTCAGCTTCTTTAACCATCTTATCAATTTCTTCATCACTAAGGTTAGTATTTGAAGTAATTGTAATTGATTGTTCTTTGTTAGTACCTAAATCTTTAGCTTTAACATTAACAATACCATTGGCATCAATATCAAATGTTACTTCGATTTGTGGTACACCTCTTGGAGCTGGAGGAATGTTTCCTAATTGGAATCTTCCTAGAGTTTTATTGTCTGCTGCCATAGGTCTTTCACCTTGTAATACATGAATATCAACAGCTGGTTGATTATCTACAGCAGTACTAAATACTTGACTCTTACTTGTCGGAATTGTTGTATTTCTTGGGATAAGTACTGTCATAACATCACCTAAAGTTTCAATACCAAGTGATAGTGGTGTTACATCTAGTAATACTAAATCATCAACTTCACCAGTTAGAACACCACCTTGAATTGCAGCACCCATAGCAACAACTTCATCTGGGTTAACACTCTTATTTGGTTCTTTACCTAATTCTTTTTTAACAAGTTCTTGAATGTAAGGGATTCTTGTTGAACCACCAACTAATAATACTTCATCAATATCACTTGCTTTTAGTTTAGCATCGCTTAATGCTTTACGAACTGGTTCCATAGTACTATCAAATAAGTCACGGCATAAGTCTTCGAATTTAGCCTTAGATAAGTTCATATCTAAATGTACTGGACCATCTGCTGTTTGACTAATAAATGGTAAGTTAATATTAGTAGTACTCATACCACTTAAATCTTTTTTAGCTTTTTCGGCAGCATCTTTAATTCTTTGCATAGCCATCTTATCTCCGGATAAGTCAATACCATGTTCTTTCTTGAATTCAGCTACGATATAATCCATTACAATTTTATCAAAGTCATCTCCACCTAAGTGATTATTACCTGCAGTAGATTTAACTTCAAATAAACCATCACCTATTTCTAGGATAGATACATCAAATGTACCACCACCTAAATCGTAAACTAAAATAGTTTGATTTTTATCTTGTTTGTCTAGTCCATAAGCAAGAGATGCAGCAGTTGGTTCGTTAATAATTCTTTCAACTTCTAAACCAGCTATCTTACCAGCATTCTTAGTTGCTTGTCTTTGAGCATCGTTGAAGTATGCAGGAACAGTAATAACTGCTTTAGTAACTTTTTCTCCTAAATAACTTTCAGCATCCTTTTTTAATTTCATTAAGATCTTAGCGCTAATTTCTTCAGGTGTATATTTTTTACCTTCTGCTTCAACTTTTTCACCAGTACCCATTAATCTTTTAATAGAACTGATTGTGTTTGTTGGGTTTGTAACGGCTTGTCTTTTAGCAGTAATACCAACTAGTTCTTCACCATTTTTAAAAGCAACAACACTTGGAGTAGTACGGTCCCCTTCAGGAGTAACAATAACTTTTGGTTCTCCTCCTTCTAATACAGCTACGCATGAATTTGTAGTACCTAAATCTATACCAATAATTTTACTCATATATATCATCCTTTCCTTTTTAAAGTAAATTATTCGTTAACTTTGACCATTGCTGGTCTAATAACTTTATCTTTATACATATAACCTTTTTGTAATACTTCTAAGATTACACCACTAGGCTTAGTTTCGTCTTTCTCAGTAAGAACAGCTTGATGATAAACTGGATCAAACTCTAGTCCATCACATTCTATTTCTTTTACTTCGATGTTATTTAAAACATTTACAAATGAACCATAAATCATTTTAAATCCGCTTAAGAATTTACTAACTTCATCAGATAAATCATTATCATCTAACCTAATAGCTCTTTCAAAGTTATCAAGTATTGGAAGCAAGCTCTTTACTAAATCTTCATTTGCATATTTAAGCATATTTGATTTTTCAGTTTCATTTCTTTTTTTGTAATTTTGCATTTCTGCTGCAAGTCTTAAAACCTTTTCACTAGATTCTTTTAAATCATTTTTTAATTTATGATTTTCTTCTTCTAAATGTTTTAATTCCTTATTTTCTTTTTTATTTTTCTTTTCTTCTTTTTCCATGTCCTCACCTTTCTATGTAGTTCTTTAAATAATTTAAAAGTGTTACAACTTTATCATATTCCATACGCTTAGGTCCTATTATAGCAATAGTTCCTTCTTCGCCATCAATGTTATAACTAGTTCTAATAACCGTTACATTTGGGTCAAACTTATTTTCTTCACCAATGAAGATATTAACATCTTTATCATCTGTTTCAATCTTCTTAATAAGATCCATATTCTCAAGTTTACCAATCATATTTTTAATCTTTTCTGGACTATCATACTCTGGTTGCTTTAAAATATTTGTCTTACCTTGGAAGAAAATATCACTATTTTTAACATTGAAATCGTTAAATGCATCGTAAAAGAAATCCATGACTCTTTCGTAGGCTTTAATTTGACTAGCAATAATTGGTTTAATTTCATATTCAAGTTTACTATTAATATCACTAAGTTTAGTTCCTACTAGTTTTCTATTAATAAGTTCACAAGCTTTAATCATTTCATCCATACTAATTGTTTCTGGTATATTACTTTGTTTATTTTCAACATGTCCCGTATTAGTAACTACTACTGCTACTATTTTCTTATCATCTATTGGGACGATACTAACTTGTTTTAAAGTATTATTATCACTATCTTTACCTAAGACAATACTTGTATAATTTGTGATGTCACTTATTATTTCCATACATTTTACTATTGCATCACTTATAACTAAATCTTTATTATTAAGAATTGTCTGTAACTTTAAAACTTCATCACCAGTAAGTTCTTTAGGTTTCATTAAATTATCTACATAATATTTATAACCTGCTTCACTAGGAACTCTACCACTTGAGATATGAGTCTT
This sequence comes from uncultured Mycoplasmatota bacterium, assembly GCA_900547775.1. Lineage (GTDB taxonomy): Bacteria > Bacillota_I > Bacilli_A > RF39 > UBA660 > CAG-533. The sequence goes on from URHW01000003.1 coordinate 8,713, forward strand.
TTCTAAATAACCTAAACTTTCTAGGTAAGCCATATCATTACGAATTGTTGCACTAGAGCATTTTAACTTCTTAACTAAACTCTTAGACCCAACAGGCTTAACCGTCTTAATGTAAGTTTCTACAATAAGTCTTAATAGTTCATTTTGTCTATTATTCAAATTATAGCCTCCTTTTAGCACTCTTTTCTTTCAAATGCTAATACTATTATAATATTATGCGTAGCACTTGTCAATATATGAGTGCTAATTTTTAAAAGTTTTTGTCAAAAGAAAATAAGACCTATAAAAGATCTTATTAATTTACTATGTATGGGTCTTCTGATGTTCCTGTGCCACCTGAAATTGTGGCAGATGAAACGATAGAAATTGAAGGACGGACCCCACTAGAGTCGTCCACGCTGTAGTTGACGAAGCTGCCATCGCTGCCGTCAACGCCCCAAACGACAGCCTTGCTGCCATCGAAGGAGCTAGGAGCCAAAGACCACCAATAAGTATCTGTAGCATTTTCTTGTAAATATGTTGTAGTATTTTCTAACATATAAGCATATCCTGCTAATGCTAATTCATCTGCTGTTATTAAGCCTACTTTTGAATTTATTTTATTTAATTCTCCATTGCATTTTAAACTAGGACCAGTGCCTCCAGCACTATTATTTTTATTTACTAATCTTTGCGTAGCACCATAATATGTTATATTTGTACCATATCCTAAACCATTTGGATTCCAGCCATATGGATCATATGTTGTATCTGTTACATTTGTTTTATCATTGCACCATACAGTATCAGCTATTACTTTTTCATAATCTTTAAGATTATTCTTATCATACCAAGCCTCTAAATTAGTTAATATTGTACTTTTATTTGTATTTGCATGTGCGCTTGCATAATCACTTGTACCAACAGTACCATACTTAAATCCTACATAAGCATTATCATTATAGTTTGTATTAAATGCACTTTTATATGTTTCACCAGAATATCTTGCAAATGCTGCACTAGCACTATTATTTGCAGCATCACAAGGATTAGCTGCTCCAGTTGGATTATCATTATGTAAGATAAGTTTTACTGAACCATCTCCTCCAACTCTTACTATTCTCCAGCACTTATTAGCAAATTCTACATAGTTGTTTTTTACAGCTCCTCTGAAATAATAGCTTGTTCCATAATCATCTACTGCAGATGCAAGTAATGCGTCATCAGCAGTAGATATAGCAGTTCCTGGTATGGTTATAGGTTCAGAGATTTCTATGCTATTTCTTAATGATGCAAGTAGAGTACCATTTCCAACCTCATACCATCCATTAGGTGCTGGCGCTGGTTCTTCTGCTGCATTACTTACTACTACTATTTTACCAGACCAGTTTTTGTTTAGGCCTTGTTCTGTTGTTACTGCACTATCCATCCAAATTCTTAGATCATAACTTTTTTCTTCGTTAGCTTTAAGTCCGGTATTAATAATAATATAACCTTTTTTGTTGTTTTCTAAGTCTGTTAATGTTTGACTTCCTAATATAACGGATTTACTAGTGGTTGTACCTTTAGGTGATATATTTACTTTCATATAGTTATCTTTTAAGTAAGATGTATTAGTACTTTCTCTATAAGTACTATCTATTGTAATATATACTTTATCATAACTATTACAGTTGTTTTTTATTGTAAAAGTAAATGGGGGTTGTTTAAGACCATCTTCATCAGTTATTGGAAAAGCATCTGTTAAAGATATTTTAGATGTGTCTTCAGTAAGAGTTGTATTAAAGCATGTTCTTGATGCTATAGTGTTATTTTCAGTTTGACTTAAGTAAAGTCTAAACCAAGCAAAAGAGACTCCAATTATGCACAGGACTGTTATTAATAGTCCATAATATAATTTAAGTCTCTTCTTTTTATTATCTATATTTAATTCATGGTTCATATATACTCACTATCTTTCTATAGAAAGTATATAACAACCCCCCCCCGTGTCAAGTTAATTTTTCACTAAAAATATTCTATATTTAATTTTTCATGAACAAGATAGTAATTGCAAGACCTACTCCTGCAATTATAACTGCACTTATTATGGTGATTACTTTGACATATCCATTTGGGTTATTTAATTTTAAAACACGTACTTCGCCATTTTCTTTCATTTCAGCTTCTTTAGTAAGTGTTTCTTCTCTTGTTTTATTTACTTTGCCTTGATATGTACTTACAAAAGCAATATCTTCTGGATTAGTACTATTTTTAATTTCTTCTACGTATGCATCTAAAACATCTTGTTCTTCTCTTATAATTGTTCCATTAAGATATAATTCTAAGTAATGTTTCATTATTTGCTTAGTTTCTTCACTAAAGCTCATTTAAACCACCTACACACTCATTAATTCAGTTTCTTTTTCTTTAACCTTTTCATCTACTAACTTATTATATTTAGTAATAAGTTCTTGAATTTCTTCGTTGTACATGTCTTCTTCGTCTTCTGGAAGTTCTGCTTTTTTAACTTGATTTCTTGCATCTTCTCTAGCATTTCTAAGTGCTACTTTAGCATCTTCTCCCATACCTTTAACTTGTTTAACGTAGTCTTTTCTTCTTTCTTCATTAAGTTCAGGTATAGTTAAAATAACCATTTCACCATTATTTGTTGGAGTTATTCCTAAGTTAGCTTCATGGATTGCTTTTTCAATCTCTTTAACTAAGCTTTTATCAAATGGTTTAATAAATAGTTGTCTTGCTTCAGGAACTGTGATGTTTGCGACTGTATTTAAAGGAGTGCTTGCTCCATAATACATTACATTTATTCCATTAAGCATGGCTGGGTTTGCCCTACCTGCTCTTACGTTTGTAAATCTTGCTTCCATATTTTCTATGGCTTTTTTCATTTTTGTTTCTGCTTCTTCAATATACATAAAATCTCTCCTTAAATATTATTATTACAAAATTACTTAGCAATTGCAAGAACTCCAAGTAAAATTCCAACTAAAATTGTTACTTCAATTAAGGTAATTGCTATTATTCGGCCGTTAGTATTGATTGGTTTTATTCTAAGGGGTTTCTTTCCAGGATTTTTTTCTAGCATTCTACTTTTATTTATTTTTATAATATCATTATATCTTTTAAATAAGTTTTCTTCACTTTTGGTCTTTAATTTATTTGCTAGGTAGTCATTCATATATAAATCTAAGGCATTTTGTTCATCAAAAGATATTTGCTCTTTTTCAAGTAATTTTAAGCACTTAGCAATATATCTTTGAATGCTTGCTTCTTCTTCCTTTGTTTGGGTTTTCTCTAATAGTTTTTTGTAAAGGTCAGCAAATTCATAGTACCCGATTAATGGTGGAACTTTTAAAGTTTTTAGCCTTTCTTTTAAGGCACTTTTTAAGGTGTTTATGTCATCTTGAGATACAGCATCAGGATAATCGCTTACATAACTTTCTATTTCATCTATATAGTCTGTTAAGTAATCAGCATCAGTGCATTTTTTTAATGATACTAAGATATCATTAAGATTTAATATTCTTCCATTTCTAATACTAGGTTCTAAATTCATAGGTACCTCCTTTATTATCTTAATTATAAACTATTTTTCTAAAATTTAAAAGAAAAAACGGTGTTTTACCGCTCATTCACATGTAATTTGATCTTTCATAAAATATATTAGGTGATGCGTATGTGTCCAAACAATAATGGTTTTAATAATTTTTTTAAGGGTTTTTGGTCTTTTATTTGGTTTTTAATTTTATGTACATTAATTTTTTATCAGTTAATTATTACTTTTTTCTTTCCATTAAGATGGAATATTTGCATTTTGTTAATTGAGATCTTTTTACTCTTCTTTGTTCTCTACCGAATAATATGGCCTTATTAGTTTTTCAGTTTCGTTTATATAGTCAAATACTTTACTAGCATTTATTGTGTTTTCCATTTCATTTTTACCAAGTTTAAGTTCTAATGGGAAGGATAACATTAAAAATAGTAAGTGTTTTTCTTCTTCAAGTAAGTCAAATGATTTTAAGTATTTACTTAGAAAGTTGCTATAGTTATATTTGCCAAAGTCATTGTGATAGAGATTTATTAAATCAAGTATGGGTGTATCAACCGTGTAATGGTCCCAACTTATAAATTTGTTATCAATGAAGTGGTCTATGCTTAAATTGTTATGACAATAAACCACTCTTTCTTTTGTTTTTGTTGATGCTAAGTTATACCAATTTTCTGCTTCGTTTGTTAGAAACTCAGTTAATGATTTTATTTTACTCCGGCCTTCTAGAATAACTTGCTCAGATGGAAGTAGAACTTCTTTAATTTCTAAATTATTAAATAATGTTTCATAATATCCTTCTAAGTAGGTTATGTTACTTACGATGTTTTCATATATTTCTTTTATTTTATCAGCACTAATGTCTTTAAAATAGACAGTTTTTGTGTGGAGACTAGAAAGAACTTTAGCCATATCTAATGATTTTTGTTCGATGGGAATTTCTGGTTCACTTACGACTTTATAAACGTATTCGTCATCAAGTTCATCTACTAGTTCTGGGTAGGATGTAAACGATCTGGAATTTAGATAATCATATAGGGATTTAATATCCTTGCTTTTTTTCTTGATAACAAATCTGCCTTCGTCAGTATCTACTATTTTGCTTTTACCACTTATAGTGATTTTTTTAGGATTAAAGACCTCACTAATTTTCTTCATTTTCCGGAATAACTAGTTTCATGTTAACTTCTAGGGCTTCAAATGTATTATATTTTTTTAAGTCAGTTAAAGTTATTTTATATTTATCTAATATTCCTTCTAAGGTATCATTTTGCATTACTGTATGAACGTGATATTTAACATATGTTTCATCAGCATTAATACTACCAATAATATTGTTTGTGCTTATTTCTGATTGTTTTTCTTCTTTAATTTCTTTTTTTGATTCTTCTTTTTCTTCTTTTTTAGAATCTTCTGCTGGTATATTTAAAATTTCTTCTTTGCTTACTTCTTTAAATCTTGGTTCATCTTCAGTTAAATCTACTACTTCAGCATCTGTTTTATTTAAAAATTCATTTAAATCTTTTTCATCAGCAAACTCGATCAAACTTTGTTCACCACTAACAATGTACTCTATGTGAACATGTAATTCATCATTGTTATTTAGCTCGTATGTAAAATCAGTTATTTCTAGGTTTACGGTGTCTAAATTAACATTACTTCTTATTTCATGAGTAAATGGTAACTTAAAACTGAAGTCTTCTTTATTAATACTTATTTCATGTAAACGATAATCTCCTGATATTATAAAGTCTCCTTCTAAGTTAGAACCATTAATATCCTCATCGTGTTCAACAGAGATACTTGTTATTTCAAATATACTATCTTTAAAGAGAAAATCTCTTTCTACTACAAAAGCCTCACTCATATAATCAATCCTTTCAACTAATTATATGAGGTCATAAAAAAAGTAGACTAAATAAGTCTATTTTTTAAGATTTGCAGCCAGCAACACAGTAGTACAGATTGTTTGTTTGGGTTTTGGTGTAATTATTATCTTTAAATTCGTAGATGTATTCGTATACGGTTATTTGATCGTTATATTCATATAAGTGATTGTCTTTTACAATGAAAGTATTTATGGTTTTAACATCGCTATCTGTGTAATTATTAAGTTTGTCATAGTTTACTATTCCGTATTGATAGTCATAGTCTAAATCTAATACAAGACTAAAGTATTTATCGCTTTTATCGCCTTTTATAATAAGTAATCTATCGTTTGGTAAGGTGTATAGGAAATAGTTATAATACTTATCTTCTGAGATAAATGTTCTTTTGAGATCGCCACTTAGTATTTCTTTACACATTTTTTCGTCAAAGTTTATTAGGTCAAGAATTACTGATGTTAAATGTGTTCCGTTTGCTTCCATGATTAGTACGGAAGTTTTGCCAGTGTTATATATGGATAAGTTGTAGTTCGTTTCACCTATTTTTTTAGTTGTTTTACAGATGAGATTATCCTTTGTAGTTGGGTTATTGGTATTATTAATTTTACCAAAGTTAATCACGTCTGTTACACAGAGAATTGCGAATATAACTCCGCAGATAGTTAAGGATACAATTCCACCAAATATACTATTTTTCATAAGTCACCTCTATTATGAATATAGCAAAAAAAGCAGTTTCTTTCAACTACTTCTTCTTAAATAGGTATTTTTTTATTTCACTATAGTTGCTAGTATGAATTAAAGCCATTTCTTTTAGGATAAATAGGGGTAAGTCTTTTTCATCTTCGATATTGCCTTGTGGAAGATAGATGGTTCTTATTCCAGCATTGTAAGCAGTGATTATTTTTTCTTTTAGTTTGCTTACTTTAAGGATGTTACCATAGAGATCGATGTTACCAATTAAAGCAATATCACTTGAAATTTCTTTATCATTGATTAGGCTTAGGATGCTTGTAACTATGCCGGCTGATCCACTTGCACCATCTATTGTAAGGTTTGAACCACTGAAGTTTAGGTATAGCCCTTTTTTCTTTAGGTCTAATAGTCCTTCACTGTCTAGGTATGCTAGGCAAAGGTTTACAGCATCTTTTAGTTTATCACCAACATTGCCAGTTATGTTTAATGAGTTATAGTTATTATAAGCGGCTTGGACTTTTAACATGGTACCACCAAATGGGGTTACACCGATGATATTAACTTCACCTACTTTATTTGTTTTACTGTCATTTGTATAAAGTTTATTTCCTAAAATAATCTCTAAATCACTTGGAGTTATTTCTTTTATTTTATTTATTACTAGGTATCTTACTACTTTATCTAGTAATCTGTTTAGTTCACGAACGCCAGATTCCACGGTGTAGTATTTAATGATATCGAGGATAACATCTTCATTTATTTCTAGTTTAGTATTGTATTTAGAGCAGATGGTATTAAGGAGGTACATTGATGCGATGTCTTTTTTATCATAGATGGTATAACTAGGTAAGTAGATAAGTTCTAGTCGGTCTCTTAAGATACTTGGTATTTCTTTGGCATCATTAGCAGTTAGAATAAATAAACATTTTGATAGGTCAAAGGCTTCTTCAATGTAGTTGTCGGTAAAGTCTTTGTTTTGCTTACTATCTAATATGTCTAAAAGAACGCTTGCAGGATCTCCTTTATAATCTTTAACTAATTTGTCTACTTCATCAAGTAAGATGACTGGATTGTTAGTTTCACATTTGATAAGCGAAGAGATTATTTTTCCAGGAGCAGATCCTAAATATGTACGGCGGTGCCCAATAAGTTCAGAAGAATCATTAAGACCGCCTAAACTTATTTTAGTAAATTTTCTTTTTAGAGCAGTAGCAATGGTTCTTGCAATACTAGTTTTACCAATACCAGGAGCACCAACTAAACAGATAATGGGATTTTCTAAATCAGGGTTGTTCTTTTTTAAAACAGCGTACTCAATAATTCTAGTTTTTACTTCTTCTAGGCCATAATGGGTCTTATCAAGTTCTTTTCTAATCTTATCCTTACTAGTTTCTTCTGTGCTACTTTGATTATATGGAAGTGATAAAAGAGTATCAATGTAAGTTCTAATCATTGATATTTCAGGACTACTTGCTGGAGTGTATTCATATCTTTGTAATTCATTAGATAGTTTTCTTTTGACTTCTTCAGGACAATTAAAGTTATCAATTTTATCTTTTAAGTCATTAAGTTCAGTTTCTTTGGAAGAGGATACTCCTAGTTCTTCATTGAGTTTACGAATGCGCTCTTTAATAACAAACTCTTTTTGTTCTTTAGCAAAACTTTCTTTGATTTCTTTTTCAATTTTACCATCAAGTTTAAATATCTCAAGTTCGATATTAATCTCTTTAATAAGTGCCTTTGCTCTTAAGATATCATCAAACTCATTCATATAATATATTTTTTTATCTTTGGGTAATCTTAAAAATGTTACAACAATATCAGTAATATCTCCTAGAGAAGCACTGTTATTTATTTTAGTTATAATACTATTATCTATTTCTGGATTAATTTTAATATAGGTATTAACTAACGATACTAATCTTTTTCTTAAAGCTGTCTCTTCTAAGGTTTCACCTTTATCAATGTAAAGCATCTTGGCATTTCCAATAAGAATACTTTTATCATTAGGATAACTTTGGTAATTATTTATTTTAACTCTATTAAGACCTTTAAGGACAACACGATAATTATTATTTGGTAAAACAATCTTTGAATTAATTAGAGTAAGAACTCCACTTTTAGGTAAATCTGTTATTGTTGGTGACTCCTCTAAAGTATTAGACGGTAAAACAATTAATACTTTATTGGAAAACTCTATAGTACTTAAATCAATAACTTTTTTAGATAACTCATTATTAAGTTCAATACGGACTTCTTGGGAAGGCAATATAGTAAGTTTCTTAAGTAGTAAAACAGGAATATTTTCTTTCATATATCTTCCCCCAAACATTGTTCTTATTATATATTTTTAAAACTTATTTGTAAACCCATAATAAGAAAAAAGTCATAAATAATGAATATCTATGACTTTAAAAATTATTTTACGATGTATGGATTTTCACTGGTACCATTTCCGGTTACGTTGGTAGAGGGCTTAAGAGAAATTGAAGGACGAACTGCGCAAATGTTGTTCACGCTGTTGTTGAAGATGCTGCTAATGCCGCCGGAAACGAACCAAGCGATAGCGAAGTCACCATTGAAGCCGATAGGAGACAAGGACCACCAATTATCACCAGTAGCATTTTCTTGTAAATATGTAGTTGTATTTTGTAATCCCAATGCATATCCTGCATATGCTAGTTCATCTGCTGTTATTAAGCCTACTTTTGAATTTATTTTATTTAGTTCTCCATTACATTTTAAACTAGGGCCCGTGCCACCAGCACCACCACTTGTACTTATTAATCTTTGTGTAGCACCATAATATGTTATATTTTTTGCATATCCTGAACCAGTAACATTCCTCCAACCCAAAGGATTATAAGTTTTATCTGTTACATTTGTTTTATCATTACACCATATTGTATCAGCTATTTTATCAGCATAATCTTTTAAATTATTTGTATACCAAGTTTCTAAATTAGTTAGTATTGTACTATTATTTGTATTTGCATGTGCACTTGGATATTCACTAGCACCAGCAGTACCATACTTAAATCCTACATATGCATTATCATTATAGTTTGCATTAAATACACTTTTGTATGTTGTACCAGAGTATCTTGCAAATGCTGCACTAGCACTATTATTTGCAGAATCACAAGGATTAGCAACTCCTGCTGCATTATCATTATGTAAGATAAGTTTTATTGAACCATCTTCACTAATTCTTACTATTCTCCAGCATTTATTAGCAAATTGTACGTAATTATTTTTTACTGCTCCTCTAAAATAATAACTTGTTCCATAATCATCTTCTGTACTCGCTAATAAGGCTTCGGTTTTATTTTTATTGGTACATAAGGGTTTATATGTGAAACTACTTGATGTAGCGCTTACTACATAATATACGCAATTTAAATTAGTTGTAGTCATCATTGTTCCAGCAGTACTTGAACCAAAACTGTATTGTTCTCCATGAGTTAAATATTTACCTACTAAGTCAGAATATGAATTAGCATATGTATCACTTGTTACTGCTATTCCTGTTAAATTAAATTTTGTACCATTTGCTTCCCAGCCTGTTCCATAGGTTATATAATATGCTTGATATTTTGATGATACACTTGTAGTTCGACTTTCGGCATCATCTAAAGTATGTGCACTCACTTCCTTTCCAGGTGTAGTTATTGGTGCATTTACTTCATTTTTTGCTAGTATAGTTTCTGAAAAAGTAGATGTAGTAGGTGCTTTATCACTTGTTATCTCTACATGAGCACTAAATGCTGCTCCTTGATTTGCGTTTTGGCTAGTTGCTTTCTTAGGATAATATATCTTTAATAGATATGTATGTTTTGCATTATTTGCTTTTACAAAGTGTCCCTTACCTAATTCAATAGATGTACCCGTAATATCAGTTTTTGATATTGTTGGTATAACTTCTCCATTTGTACTTGTATTAGTACTTACTAGTTCATATTGTAATGGATCATCTGTTTTAAATGTGTTTGAGTCTACTACTAAAGTTAACTTATAGTACATTTCAGCATCTGTTGTATTATTACCAGTTACTGTTATAGTTTTTGTAGCCCATACATCATCTTTAGGATATATTCCAGCTAGATCAATATTTGCTCCTCCATCATAAGTTATTTTCATTGTTCCGGCATCAGCTCTTACTGTAGTACTATTTTCAGAACTCATTCCAGCAGTAAAGAATGCATATGTTGCTCCAATAAAGATTATTGCAACAAGGATTCCAATATATAAATATATTTTTTTAAATTGTTTATCCATTTTACTATCTCCTATCATAATTAAAAGTATAAAGCATTATAGTTATTTTTGCAAACAAAAAATAGAGCTTATGCTCTACTTGAATATTTACCATCTTTAGTAGTAATTAAAATCTTTTCTCCTACTCCAATAAACATAGGAACTTTTACTACATAACCAGTTTCAATTGTTGCATCTTTCATGGCATTGTTTGTTGTGTTTCCTTTAACAGCATCAGTTGTTTCAATTACTTCATAATCCACTTTTTCTGGTAAAGTAATTCCTAAGATTTCACCATCATACATAGATACTTCAATTTCTAAGTTTTCTTTTAAAAAGTTAACATCATCACCAAGTACACTTGCAGGAATTTCTAACTGACTGTAATCTTCATTATTCATAAATACATAGTTAGTTCCATCATTATATAAATATTGCATGTGTAATTTATCTACGTGTGCTTTTTCTAATTTTAAGTTTGTATTAAATGTTTGTTCAACAATAGAACCAGTCTTAAGATTCTTATATTTAATTCTTACGAAAGCAGGACCTTTTCCTGGTTTAACATGTTGGAACTCAACAATCATACATAGGTTTCCATCAAGAATAACAGTCATACCATTCTTGATATCATTTATATTTATATTCATACTATTTTACTCCTTACAATTATTTCTTTTCTTTAAATACTTGAGTTTTGCCACATGTCTTACAGAATTTCTTAATTTCTAGCTTATCTGGAGTATTAGCTTTATTCTTTTCTGTAGGGCGAATAAAATTACCACAAACAGTACATTTTAACTCAACAGGATTACGGTTTTCATTTTTCTTTGCCATTTTAATTTTGCCTCCTTTTTTAACTCGTTAGTATTATAACATATCTCTTAAAGTTTAAGCAAGTATTTACAGATTAATTTGTAATATTTATAACAGAAGATACGGGTATAATATAATTTTTATTGTCTAATTTCATTAAAGTATTATATATATTTCTAGATAAAAAAACTCCTCTAACTCTTATAAGTAAAAGCTTCAGGAATCTTTTATTTCTTGCAAATTTAAGACTACTTTAAATTAGTCATAGTATGTGCTTTAAATTAGTCATTATAATCTGTTTCTTATCTCTTAATATAGATGCCAAACATATCTAACTTTTTCAATTGCATTATAATCTTTACAATATACATGAGTTTCTGCGCTTGTTTTATCGAAGTTATGGCATACTTTTTCTTCTGGCATATTTTCTATTTTATATAGAGTTAGGCCTCCTAATAGTGCTAGTAATATTATTATTGTACAAGGTATAATTGATTTTTCCATATCTATCCTCCAAGGATATTATAGTATTTTTAGAGATACTTTTCAATGATCTCTTTACTAACCTTGCTTATTACTTTACGATTTATTGGGTATTTATATTCGCTATTTTTGTTTGAGTATTTGATATTAGGACTTACTATGACAATGCTTATTTTGGGGTTATCGTAAGGAAAATATGTTCCATAGGTAGTACTTACTGTTTTTAGGTCTACTATGCCATCGTTATTAGTGTCTATGAATGATTCACTGGTACCAGTTTTACCTGCACTTTTTACTTTATTCGAGACATATCCATAACCGGTACCACTATAGTTTACTAATCTAAAGCCTTCTCTTATTTCGTTTAGGTCTGTTTCATTTATTGGTGGAGTGCTTAGGACTTCATTTTTATTTTTTGAATACACAGAACCATCTTTGTTTAAAACCATATTAAGAAGTGATAATTTGTTTCTTTTAGATGTTGCGATGGTGTTAATATAACTTGTAAGGGATATTGGGGTATAAGTGTCATACTGACCTATGGCCATGTTAAGAAGTTGATCGTCAGTTATACTAGTTCCTTTATAACCAGTTCCTTCATTCATTAAATCAATGCCACTCAAAGTACCTAATCCATAGTCTTTTAAGATGTTTCTATATATTTCAAAGTGTTCTTTAGTAGCTCCTATATTCATACCTCTTGTATATTTTTTACCAGTTAGTTTGATTGCTAAGAGATACTGATAGTAGTTACTACTCATTCTTAAAGCTTCTTTGGCGTCCATATAACCTAGACTTTTCCATGAACATTTATCTTTAGTAGTTCTTAGTTTAACACATCCATCTAAAATCTTCTTTTGAGGAATTAAATCATATTTGTAACCAACTGAAATGGTTGCTCCTTTAACTATACTACCTGCGACGTATGAATTAAAAATATTTTCATAACTATAATCAACAAACTCCCCATTATTGGTAAGTTTTCTGCCAGCCATTGTAAGGATACTTCCATCATTTGGGTTACTTATAATAACAAAGGAAGTATCAAAGTATTTACTATTTGGGTGTTTCTTTGCTAATTTTATTTCTTCTTCTAGAACGCTTTCAGTATATTTTTGCAAGTCAATATCAATATTTAAAACGATATCTTTACCCATTTCTTCTTTTTCAATTAGTTTAAGGTGATTATCATTTATTTCGTATTTGGCTTTTTCACCTTTTAAATATTCATCATAAATATATTCTAGATTACTAATGCCTACCCTGTCACTTAGGTTATAACCCATTTTTAGATATTTGTCTTTGTATTCTTTTGGAATCCCCTGTTTATAGGTTGATACAGAACCAAAGACTTCCCTTAAGGTGTTTCCGTATGGATAGAATCTCTCCCACGTTATATCAGTTCTAATGCCTTTTAAATTCGCGGCATTTATTTTTTCATATTCGTCATCTGTAAGATTTTTTTTGATAATTTTGTCTTCATAACTATAACCATTATTCATTTGATTAAAAAGAGCACATATATTATCGTTTACGCTTTCGATTTCTTCATCTGTAATAAGACTATATTTATAGTTGTTGAATTCTTTTTTATTTATACGTCTTTCTTTATATTTTGTTTTTATTTCTTCTCCTATACGGTTATTTATAAGAGTATCATTTTCAATATAGAAACAGTATCTCTTTGCCTCTTTATTGGATGTTAAATTTAATATTATGATGTCATTTAGATTACGGGCAATATCCATGGTTTCTTTGGTACTTATTGATAGTTTGTTAAAGACTAGGCTTTTAACACCAATGTTATTTACTAAGATTTTACCATTACGATCTAGGATTCTTCCACGAGGGGCAGTAAGTCCATAAATATACCCTTTTTGATAAGTGTGTTTATCTTTTAAACTTAGTAGTCTGTATGAGGAAATGGTTATAAAGATTAGAAGAATTATCAATATTTTTTTCATATAATTATTATGGCTCATTTTTAAAAATTTAACATATAATATAATGGTGAAAATATGAATAATCTAATAAGAAGTTACATTAAAAATTTAAGTGAAGAGGATGTGCGCTCTTGGAGTGCTAGAAAAGGAATTCTTTTAACTGATGATGAGGCTGAGTATGCTTTTAAGTATATTAAAAATAATTATGATAATATACTAAATAATCCAGCTAGTTTTAAAATTGAAGATCATGAAAAAAAGTTTTCTGAAGAAAACTATCAAAAGTTAAAAGAATTAGTTAAAGAATATATAAAATATTTAAAATAGTTCTTTTAAGTTAGGATTAAATTTATTATTTCTTAACTCTTCTATTTCTTCTTTATAAGGAGCCTTTCCATTAATATAAGGTGTTTCTAGAATTTTAGGAACATCTTTTAAGCGTTCTATATTGCATACTTTAGATATGGCATCAAAACCGATTGTACCAAAGCCGATATTTTCATGTCTATCTTTTCTAGCACCTAATGGATTTTTACTATCGTTTATATGGATACAGTGAACTTTATCTAGGCCAATTTCTCTGTCAAAGATGTTTAAATATATTTCAAAGTTATTGATATCTACGCCTGAATCATTTAAGTGGCAAGTGTCTAAACATACGCCTAGTTTATCATTATTAACACTTTTAATTATATATTTAAGTTCATCAATATTAATGCCAAGTTCTGTTCCTTTGCCCGCCATGGTTTCTAATAGAATGGTTATGTCTTCATCGCCTTCTAAAACTTGTTTTAGGGCATTTACAATGTTGTCTAGTGCAGTTAATCTATCTATTCCTACGCTACTTCCTGGATGAAGAACGATATATTTAACACCTAGTTCATGACATCTAGTTATTTCTCCTTTTAAGAAATTTTTACTAAATTCGTATTTACTTTCATCTTTATTATTAGCAAGGTTTATTATATAAGGAGCATGGCAGATGACATTTTTTATATCTATATTATGTTCTTTCATTACTTCTAAGGCTTGCGCTGTGTATTCTGCATTTATTTTACTTCGAACTGTATTTTGAGGTGCTCCTGTATAGAACATAAATGCGTTTGCATTATAACTTATTGCTTCTAAAGCACTACTTAATAATTGTTTACCTGAAAAGGAAACATGACTACCAATTATCATTTAAATCACCAAGTAAATTATAAAATAAAACCTTTAAAAGGGCAAGAAAAAAACGTTACATGAAGTAACGCTTAATAACTAACTACCTGCTTGTTCATTTGTAGATGGTGTTGATGTACTGCATGTTGCACTTGCACAAGAACTAGTAATACCACCGCTTCCATTAGCAATATTACTACTAGTATTTAGATCAGTGTATGTTGAACCTTTAGTACTGTAACTATTATCTGTTAATGTAACACGATAAGTAGCTTCTCTTTTATCGTCCAAAGAAACCGTAACATAGCCTTTAAAATTTCCAGATGAAGTAAGGCCTATACCGGCAAGTGTATAGCAATAACAATTATCGTTTATTTTTTTTCTGTTGTCATCACTAGTATTTGTTGGTAATGTTCCAAGTAAGTCTTCTGATTGGAATGTACTTTCTGCATTACCTAAGGCTCTTTGAGCATAGATTTTAAATGAACCTTTTTTAGCGTTATTCATACTTTCTACTACGGCTGGAATTGCAATGATCATAATGATTGCTAAAACTACGATAACCGCTAGTAACTCAACTAATGTAAATCCTTTTTTATTACCTTTTATTTTCATTTTTAAGTTCCCTACTTTCTATTAATATTATAAATTAATAGATTTTTATTGTCAATGTCTTTTTCTTACTTTTAAAATATACTATTTCATGATTTTTAGGATAGATGATGCTGTATCTAAAGTATCTAGTACACTTTCGGTTTTACTCATTTTTTTGTTTCTTTCTTCGCTTTTAAAGGCTTTGGTAAATTCTTTATAGTATTCTGGATTTCTATTTAGATATCTATAGAAGTAAGAATTTCTTTTTAGGAACTCATATTCTTTGGGGTTCTTTTTTATTTTTTCGATTAGGCCAAATTCCATTTAATCACCAAAGAATTTGTCCATTGCACGTGGAGTTTTAGGGGTTACTATATTAGTATTTGTAGTAGGTTTATTGGTAAGTTCTTGAATGACATTAATGGCTTTTTGAGCATTGTTAATGTATTTTTGAACGTTATCCATATTAATGTTTTTAACAAGACTTGCTAGTTCACTTAAAGGTGCTGCCCGATCTTCATCTTTAAACTTATTCCAGGCATTTTCATCTTCTCCATAAAGGTCGTATATTTCATATAAATCTTGCCAAGATGTTTCTTTATTTTTCACTTTAGTAACTAAGTATGGTTTGCTCCTTATAAATTCTCTGAAAGCATCTTTTTTATCCATATAAAAACCACCTAGTAAAATATATTCATTAAGTGGTTTTTTATGTTATAGTTTAAAGTCGTTTAAGAAGTCATCGATTGTGAGTTCTTGAATTTTTTCTTCTTCTTTTTTGATTTTAGGAAGTTCTATATCTTCGTCTTTAATTATATCTAATTCTTGGGAAATGAAGACATCACTGATTGTTTGTTTTAAGATTACTGAACCAGTTGATTCTTTGTCCATGATTGGAATATCACTATTTTTAACTAGATAAATGTCATCTTTAGATTTAATACCAATAATGTCTTTTGCGCTTGTACTAAAGGCTTTGATTATCTCATAGTTAGTTGATTTAACTTTCTTTATTAGTGTTGTTCCTCTTTTAGCTCTGGATAACATATTTAACTCACTTAGTTTAACTCTTTTAGCAGTTTTTTGGTTAGTAAATATGTCGATGTATTCGTCTTTTTCACTATAACAGATACCACTTATAACATTATCATCTTTTAAGTTAATTCCTTTAACACCAGCGGCTTTAGGTCCACTTAATGGAATTTCGCTTGCCATATAGTTTAGATAGTAACCTGTTTTAGTAACGATAAGAACGTTAGGTTTAGTAATACAAACATTTACTACTTCATCAGTGTCTTTTAGTTTCATTGCTGTATAGGCTTTAGAGTATCTACTTACAATAAAATCATTAAGGTTTGTTCTTTTTACCATACCCTCACGAGTAAACATGGTAACTTCTGGATTAGTGACATTTTCACTTATGATGAAGGCATTAACTGCTTTATCATCTGGACTTATTGTTACAAAGTTACTAATATGCTTACCTAGGTCTTTCCATTTACATGATGGGATTTCATGAATTGGTAAGTATAGGTAGTTGCCACGTGATGTAAAGATACATAATTTATTTAAGGTGTTTGTTTGTTTGTAACAAATTACATAATCTCCTGGTTTTAAAGCGGTTTCACCATCTGCAGAGTTATGTGATTTAATAGGTACTCTCTTTAAATATCCGTCATTAGTTAGAACGATGATGACGTCTTCTTTTGTTATAAGATCTGTTTGATCTATTTTAATTTCTTTTATTGTTTCACTGATTTCTGTTTTTCTTGGAACACCATACTCTTTTTTCATCCTTCTAAGTTCATCTTTGATAACGCCTTTAAGTTTGGATTCGTCATTTAGAATACCAGTAAGTTCTTCAATTATTTTTCTTAAGTTTTCAAGTTTTTCATTTAGAACAGTGATATCTGTATTAGTTAGTCTATATAGTTGTAACATAACAATTGCTGTAGCTTGTTCTGTTGTAAAATCAAACTTTTTAACTAAATTCTCAATAGCATCTGGTTTATTTTTGCTTGCTCTAATAACGGCGATTACTTCGTCTAGTATGCTGATTGCTTTAACTAAACCTTCTGTAATATGCATTTCTTTTCTAGCAAATGCTAAATCAAAATTGGTTCTTTTTAAAATAACATCTTTTTGATGATCGATATAAGCATCAATAATCGGAATGATGCCAAGTAATCTTGGTCTTCTTTTATCAATACATACCATGTTGTAGTTATATGTTGTTTGAAGTTCAGTGTTTTTAAGTAAGTAATTTAAGACAAGTTCTTTATCAGCACCAGGCTTTAAATCAATAACTATTCTAATATTAGAATCTTTATCTGATTCGTCACGAACTTCAGCAATACCATCTAGTTTCTTTTCAAAGCGTATGTCATCTATTTTTTTAACAAGTAGCGCTTTATTTACTTCAAAGGGAATCTCTGAAATAACAATTTGATCTTTACCTTTATTCTTTTGAAATTCACTTTTGCTAGTTACAATAAGTTTTCCACGACCTGTTTTAAAAGCACTTTTAATACCATCTAATCCTTCAACAATACCACCAGTTGGAAAATCTGGGCCTTTAATTATTTCATAGATAGAGTCTTCATGACAATTAGGACTATCTATTCTCTTAATAACCGCATCACATACCTCAATTAAATTATGAGGTGGGATGTTTGTTGCATATCCGGCAGAAATTCCGTTAGTACCATTAACTAGTAGGTTAGGAAATTTTGCTGGCAATACTGTTGGCTCTAGTAAGGTATCTGAATAGTTAGGTGCCATCATAACGGTATCTTTATCAATATCTTTAAGTAATTCTTCACTTATTTTAGATAGTCTGCACTCTGTATAACGATATGCAGCAGGACCATCACCATCAATTGAACCATTGTTACCATCTACTTCAACTAAGATATGGTTTTGTTTCCAACTTTGACTCATACGAATTAAAGCATCGTATACACTTGAGTCGCCATGTGGGTGGTATTTACCTAGTACATTACCTACAGCGTTCGCACATTTTTTAAACTGTTTATCATAGGTGTTTTTATCTCTATACATTGCATAAATAATTCTTCTTTGAACTGGTTTAAGTCCGTCTCTTACATCTGGTATGGCTCTATCTTGAATAATATATTTAGAATAACGAGCAAATCTTTCACCCATTATTTCTTCTAAACTATAATCGTGAATTCTCTTTAATACTTCTTCCACTCTTATCACCTTTAAGAATTATAACATAGAAAGCCCATCTTTTCCAAGACAAAAGCCAAAAAAAGAAGAAACTAATTGAATTTCTTCTTTAAAATAGCTAGTAATATAAGTCCTAAAGCGCTAGTGCCCATTAGACTATATTCTAATAGATAACTATCACCTTCAATTCCAGTGTATGGAATATCTGGTTCTCCGTTAGTATCATCTCCACCTTCACCCATAACGAATTGGTATACATAGGTTACAACGATATCTTCTTTAGTATATTTACCTTTTACTTCGCCAATAGTATTGATTAGTTCATAATCAGTGATAGTAGCTGGACTAGTTTGATAATCTGTACCAACTTGTCCATTAGTAGTAGTTTCTTCTAAAAGTACTTTACCATCTTCATCAACATATTTAGTAATAACTTTACCCATATCTTTCTTGTAGTAGTAAATTACTTCAGTTACTTCATCAGTAAACATTCCACTAGCATTTTCTGGAGTACTTACTAAAATGTATCCATAAACATCTGCTTCTTTAGTAGTATAGTCTTTACTTACTTTACCATTAATAGTTTCATCTTCAGCAATTTTAATTGTAGTACCTTCTTCATAATGGTGAACAATTACTTTAGCATCCTTTAGAGAATAGATAAATGTAATTGTATTATCACTACTTTTTAATTTAATAGTTTGCTCTGTAGCACTTTCTAAATTATAGTTAGCAAATACTTTATTATCAGTTTCATCTTTAGCATAAGCAGTATAATTATCATTAATTCTACCAGTATCTTTAACTGGGTTAATTAAATCTATTACATTACCATCTTTGATTGTTACATATCTTACAGTAACATCAGTCTTCTTTAATTGATAGTAGAAAGTTGCTTCTTGCTTTTCACTTGTTAAAGTTCCACTTGTTGTACCTTTACTTTCTACATATTCATAGTCACCTAATTCTTCTGTTTTAGGACTAAATGAGAAAGATGTACCAATTTTACCATTAACAACGTCATCTTTGAATAATTCTGTTGTTGTTTTATTACCATTATTATCAATGATATAGTGATGAGCTACGGCTCCAGCACTTTCAGCCTTTTCATAGTAGAAAGTATATTCTTTAGTAGTTAAATCAAATGTTGCGTTTTGAGTCTTGCTACCAACTACAACATAGTCTTTAATATCTTTAGCATTAATTACTTTTGTTTCAGTTACTTTACCATCAAAAGTATCATCATCTACTAATTTTGTATTAGTATCTTTTTCTACATAATGAACAATAATCTTAGAATCTTTAAGTTCATAATAGAAATTGATAACATTTCCTTCTTTAGCAAGGGTAATAGTTTCTTGATTATTACTTACTAAATTATAATTATTTAAAGTTAAAGCGTATTCTGTAACCTTATCCCCAATATATAAGTCTCCATTATTAGCGTTCTTAGAAATTGTTTTACTATCAGCTACTTTTTTATTAGAGCCTTTTTCTAAGTAGTTAACAGTGTATTCTGCTGTAACACCCTTTACTGTGATAGTAACAGTTGAAACTTCTGACTTTGCATAAGTTTTATTTCCTTCTTTATCTGTGATTGTAGTTTTAATATAATATGTGAAATTATCATCACCACGGAAATTGTTATTTGGATTATATTTAAGTGATCCATCTTGATTAAGTTCTAGTGAACCATATTTTGTATTGTTAACGATTACAATTTCATCTAGTACACTTTTAGCTTCAGCTTCTTGTTTTCCTTTGTAATCATTAGATTTAATACCATCATTAGCATCTACTACTAATTCTTCATTAGTATTTGTTTCATAATTATCGTCCATAGTTCTTGGTGCAATAGGTGCAACAGGGTTGATTAGGTTTTCATTAATCTTACCATCAACATTTTCATAGAACTTATTACCATCAGCAGCGGTACCAGTAACAGTAGCACCATTATTAGTGTACATACTACCATAATAATTTTCATTTGCTGTTACAGTAAATTCTAATTCTTCTGGTTTTTTAGAAGATAATTCATTAAATTTATAGATAATTATTGTTTGATCTTTTTCTTCAACAATTTCTACGGCATCGTCATATTTTTCTTTTAAAGCAACTTTATCAACAGTGAATGTACTTGGAACAACGTCTCTAATAGTTAAGTCTTTAGCAACAACTTCTATATCTTTTGATACAGCAGCAAATGCTTCGTTTAATTTAGCACTATCATTTGCATCAAAGTATCTGCCACCATTTTTAACAATTGATTGTAAAAATTTTTCAGCATCACTATCAGCACCTACTCCAAAGCCAATTGAGTATATTTTACCAGTAAATGATTCTGCTTCTTCTTTTGCAGCCTCACTAGGTTTTTTCATGTAACCAGCATCACATGCTCCTACAATTTCATATCCTTCATACCAGTCAAGATATTTAGAATAATATCCTCTCGCCTCACATTTATAAGTTGTGCCATCAACTCTATCTTCATATGTGGCATATCCATCCCTAACATAATTTCCATTTAGTTCATATCTGTCTGATGTTGATGTAAAACCTATAGTACTTAGACTCTCATGTTCATCTGTTTTTCCTGTACCATGAGTATGTTGCACTCCATCTTTAACTGTTGTAAAGAACGTTGGAAGTCCATCTGAAAGAACAATTAAGTCTTTTTCATTCTTTTTGTCAGTAAACAATTTCTTTGCTTCTCTGATACCTTCTTGAACGTTAGTTCCACCATCTGCTGCTTCTTCACTGTTTAAGCAAGCATCTAACTTTGCAGCATCATCTGAAAGTGCACATGTTTTAGTTACGTTAGTATCATACCAAACTACGCCAATCTTGATTTTTCCCTTATTTTCTTCTACTAGTAGGCTATCGATGAAGGCATCAGTAGCATCTTTTAGTGTGTCTAGTTTAGATTTACTAGCATTTACTAAATAATCTTTCATACTTCCTGATGAGTCTAGAACAAGTACTATTTCTCTATCGCTTTGTTCTGTTATGGTGTATGGATTACCACTTACAGTTATTTTAACTTTAGCACTTCTACTAGTTTCATCACCGATACGTTCTGCAGTTTTAGTAGCAGTAACTTTACCAGCGTTTGGATTAGTATCAGCAAATACAACAAAAGTATTACCAAATACAGAAGTAATTGTTATAACTAATGCCATAAGTAACTGACCTAAATTTTTCAATTTTTTCATAACCTTTTCCCTCCTAAATCTATATTAAACAATCTTTAAAGATTGATTAATTTCCTACTACTAACAATAAGATAATCTCTTGTTCCATCAAGCAAACACGTTTGAAGGATTAAAATATCATCAGATTCGGTAACCTTAACATCTGAATTATATAAAGCATTTTCTCTAATTTTATTTATGTGACCTAAAAAGTCATTTGTCTTAAGGGTCATATGTTCATCATCTTTTGTTCTTTTGACGGAAAAGATTTGATAAGTACTAACACCATTTTCATTTTCCAAATAAATTAAGTCATTATTTTTTGTAAAATCAGGGTCTAAATACATTCTAAGATTTTTAAAAGCGACATCATACTTATTTGAGTTATGACCATATATGTTTATTTGTTTGTCTTCAAAAGTATTTCGGTAATCCATGAATACGGCACCAATTCGGCTTTTTTCTTTTTTTAGTGTGTGGTTTAGATAATAAGTGTTATTAGTTGTTTTAACAAATAACGTATTAATATCGGCACCCGGCACGCTTATAGAGCCAGCAATATCCTCATTACCATATTCTTGTTTGAAATTGTAATACTTTTCCTTTAAATTTGTTTCTTTGTCTTCTTTATCTTCCTTGATAACGCCTTCAAGAGCGACAATTTTTAATTTTTCATCATTGTGATGACGAATAATTATAAGACCTAAAGAGGACATAAAAACAATTAGACAAAGGCTAAATAAAACATAATACCATTTTTTCATATTTACCCCCTAAAATAATATATGAATAAATAACCCAATTAGTATAATCTTACCTTTTTAAGGCAAAATCTCCCAAAATTGTTTTACAAGTACTATATACTAAAGGAGAAAATAGATTCTGTCAATATTTAAAATTGCAAATTTTAAAATTTTGGATAAAAAAAGAGGAACTAGTAAAAAAGTTCTCTTTGAGTAAAAAAAAGACTGATAATAATCAGCCTTATTTTAGTTTTGCATAATAATCCTTAAAGATATTAGATAATTCTTCTTTTTCAGAATCATTCATCTCTAAGTAAGGATTACCATCTACTCTTTTACTATAAGATTCTAAAGTTTCTTCTAAACCTAGAACTTTACCATCTTTAACAAAAATTACTGTAGGTAAATAGATTCTCTTAATAGAGTCATCTTTAAGACCATCATAAACAGGCAAGTAATCTTTTAAAATATCTACTAATTTTAAGTAATCTTCAGTGCCTTTCTTTTCAGTCTTAATTTTACCCTTTTTAGTTAGTGATAGTGTATTACGATCACCTGAAATATTTAAATAATATATTGGACTAACTTTTTCTTCTAAAGCAGAGTCAACAAGTACTGGTACTAAATTACGGCACCATGGGCACTCTGGAAAACCTAAATAGATTACTCCAGTACCTTTATCTAAAATATCAAAGATTTCCTCATAATTAGAATAACTAATTGGATTATAACTCTTAATATCAATGCTTAGATAATTTTTACCATTACCATTATCTTTACCATTTAAGCTTTCATACTCTTCTTTAAATTTTAAAGAATCGTTAGTTATTGTGTAACTCGGTCCATCATCCTTCTTAGAGAACATAAAATATCCCATAATAACAAGAATAATAACAACAATTACGCCTGTAATTACTTTAGCCTTTTTGTTCATAGAAACCTCAGGTTATTTAATTTGATTCATAACTTCTTCAGCAAAGTTGTCGCTTCTATGTTCCATACCTTCGCCTACTTCATAACGAACCATTTTTAAAACTTCTCCACCATTATTTTTAACGTAAGTTTTAACATCAATGTCACCATCTTTAATGAATGGTTCATCTAATAAACAAATTTCTTTGAAGAATTTTTTAAGTCTACCTTCAACCATTTTAGCAGCGATATCAGCAGGCTTTCCTTCATTAATAGCTTGTTCAGTAAATACTTTTCTTTCTCTTTCAATACGCTCTGCATCAATATCTTCTTCTTTTAAGTATTCTGGTCTCATTGCAGCAGCTTGCATAGCAACGTCTTTAGCAACATCACTATTTGCTCCCTCTAATAGTGTTAATACAGCAATCTTACCGCCCATATGTAAGTAAGCGCCAAAATTTTGAGTATCAGTTTTTTCAACAACTTCTAATCTTCTTAAAGATAACTTTTCACCAATTTTACTTGTTTTAGCAACGATTAAATCAGCAATAGTTCCTTCACTTGATGGAAGAAGTAGAGTTTCTTCTAGAGTCTTAGCATCTGATTTTAAAACTGCTTCACCAATTTCTTTAATCATATCAGTAAATTCAGCATTCTTACTAACAAAGTCAGTTTCAGAGTTAACCTCTAAAATTACAGCCTTATTATCTGATGTAAAGATATTAGCTAGACCTTCAGCAGCAATTCTGCTTTCTTTTTTAGCAGCTTTAGCAATACCTTTTTCTCTTAAGTAATCAATAGCTTTTTCTAAATCACCATTAGACTCAGTTAAAGCCTTTTTGCAGTCCATCATACCTGCACCAGTTTTGCTTCTTAATTCAGCAACGCTTTTAGCATCAATCATATTTATCCTCCTAAACTATTTTAATGCTTGTAATAATTCTTCTTTTTTCATTGAAGAGTATCCTTTAACGCCTTTTTTCTTAGCAACTTGTTTAAGTTCAGCTAAAGTTTTTAGTGTTAAATCTTCATCTTCAGTAGTTTTTTCTTCCTTTATAGCTTCTTTAGTTTTTTCATCTTCTAAGCTTTCAACGAAAACTTCTTTTACAGTTTTAGTTTGTTTTTCACTTTTTTTAGATTTGTCATCTTCTGTAACGTAGTCAACCATTTCTAATCCACGTGCTTCACAAATAGCATTGTTAAGTACACCTAAAACGACTTTAACACTTCTTACAGCATCGTCATTACCTGGAATTACGAAATCAACATCATCTGGATCACAGTTAGTATCAACTAAACCGAATACAGGAATGTTTAATTTACGTGCTTCATGAATAGCGTTAATTTCCTTCTTAGGATCAACGATAATTAAAGCATCTGGTAATTTTTCCATGTTACGAATACCACATAAAACTTTATTTAGTTTATCATATTCTTTCTTTAATCCGATAACTTCTTTTTTAGGTAAAACTTCGAATAATCCGTCTGCTTCCATCTTTTCGATTTCTTCTAAACGTTTAATTCTCTTTCTGATAGTTCTGAAGTTAGTTAATGTTCCACCTAACCATCTTTCGATTACATAGTAAGAATTACTTCTTAAAGCTTCTTCTTTAGCAGCTTCATTTGCTTGCTTTTTAGTTCCAACAAATAAGAAATTTCCTCCGTTTTCTGCAATCTTTTTAATTTCTGCGTAAGCACTTTCAATGCATGATGCAGTCTTTTCAAGGTCGATAATATAAATATCATCTCTTGATGTAAAGATGTATTCCTTCATTTTAGGATTCCATCTTTTTGTTTGATGTCCGAAATGAACACCTGCTTCTAATAAATAACTCATAGAAACAACAGCCATATAAAATCACTTTCCTTTCGTTAATTACCCATAAACGTCTTCTTAAACTACCAACCTTTGGCCACTAGGCGATTTAATCAGTTTATGTACATAATGGTATTAAAACCAAGAATATATTATCAAAAAATATGCTTCTATGCAAGCGTTTATGCTGAAAAACTAGAAGATGATGTTGTTATTTTCATCAAATCTTATTTCTAAAAATTTACGGCTTGCTAAATAGTCACACATGTGAACGAAACTTTGGTATTTAGTTTTAGGTGTTTCTAGGATTTCATCTTCATTATAATCTCTTGTATATGGGCCCATGTGAGTTCTAATTACTTCACTGATAAATAAAGCATCTTCTTCGTTTAGCCCAGCTTCTTTTTGATGCTCTAAAACAAAGTTTGCCATTAAAATAGGATGATCAAAACGGGTATATTTTTCTTCTGTTAATCCTCTTTTTAACCCGTCATGGATAAGCAAACCAAAGAGCATCATATCTTTTTGATGATCTGTGTATTTATTACCTATTAAAGGATTATCTAGTAGTTCTTTACCAATTCTTACTGATGCTTTTAAATGTCTTAAAAGACCACCATCACCTGTAGCATAGTCTGGATGATACTTACCTGTACTAGATGCTCCCTCATGCAAGATATATTCTGGAATATTATTAATATAATAAACTAGTGCTTTTTTTAAATTTTCATCGTTAATATAATTTATTTCTCTTTTAAAAATTTCTTCTCTATTCATAATTACCTCACAAAATATTCTAGCATTAACATATACTTATGGCAAGAAAAAAAAGAGGCCCTACTTATTAGGTTTGCCTCTTTTACCGCCGATGTCATCAGGACTAATTCCTTTAACTTTGCGGTAGTATGCGATAAGTTGAGATATGGTTACACTAGCAAGCATTCTAAATAGATTTCCTAATGTTTGATAATCTCTATCATTTATACATTTTAAATAAATACTTTTCATTGATGATGTAATGATTACGGGTGCTAAATGATTATGTAGTAAATGGGCGTTTGTAATTATTCTGCCAGTTCTTCCATTACCATCTTCGAATGGGTGAATTCTTTCAAATTCGATATGGAATTTGGCTTCTCTTTCATAGAAAGCTCTTAGGTATGCTTCTTTTGCATTTTCTTTTTCTTCTGCAGTATTAAAGTCCATATCAAAGTCAAATGCAGGTATGTCTAGGGCCCATTCAGTGTTATATTTATGAACTAATTCTTGCATTTTGATTGGAACTAGTTCTTTTGAACATGGCTTAAATTCAGCACCGAAGATACAGTTATCGACTTTTTTATAGCCTTCACTAATTCCTTCATTATAATTAACCATACTATCTATTCTAATAATATCTTTTACTGTAATGTCATCAAGAACTAATGCATAATCGAATGCTGCTAAAAAGCCTTTTTTAGTTGATTTTGCTTTCATGTCAGCAGTACTCATGTTGGTTACTAATTGACATAATTCTCGGGTTTTATCAATTAAAGTTTCTTCTTCGTATGGCATGCCGACAAGTTTTCCTTCACTTCTTGCTTTTTCTAGTTCGACATTGTTTCTAAATGGTCTTACTGCTCCTTTAATGAAGGTTGTATAATCATTGATACATGGTGAATAGAGATTTAAGGTTTCATCAATTAGAAAACCTTTTTCAGGAACACCTAGGTATTTTAAATAGTCTAAAACGTTTTTTACTCTTTCTGCGTATAAACCAGGAGAAGTCTTAGCTAAAAAACTAGCGTAATAAACATTTTCTGGTGAAATGAATTTTTTAAGTTCGAATTCAGCATCGTTTTTGGCTTTAAAGGCTTCTTCTAAGGCTGAACTAGTATAGGCAAATGCTTCACCAAAGAGAGTTTTCATATATGTATTAAAAAAATTATCATTAAACTCAAAGTCCTCTATTTTTTTCATAAATATCCCCTTCTTTTGACTGATTATCTTAGCAGAAAAACATATGTTTGTCAAGAAAGGCAAAATAAAAAGCCCGAAGGCTATTTATCTAGTAGTTTTGCTATCTCATTGATATTCTTCTTAAACATAATAGTATCTATAATATTAGATACACTATAGACAGTAATAAGAATACCTAGATATGTAGTAAGTGCTACTGTTCCAATACTTGGATAGAAAATAATTATTAGACCACAGGCAATAGATATAACTGCACATATTGCAAGACCAAGCCAGTTGCTGTAACCATTTTTATTAAGTAAGAATGAGAATCTTAAATCAATTGCACTTTTACTAATCATGATGATACCAGTTACTATTGGGAATAATGTTTTAACAATATCAGGGTTTAAAAACATCACTACTCCTAATAAGATTTCAACTACTCCAAAAGTAATAAAACCTGTAAAGAAAATACTAGTTTCTTTCTCAAATAAGAAATAAATACCATTTATAATAAGAACAATTGCTAAGATATATGTAATGGTGTTAAATGATGCTTCTGGTTCAATAATAAAGATAATACCTATTACAAACATTAATATTGACAAAGCAATTGAAGAATATAAAAATTTATTTATTTTACTTAACATAAGACTGCTCCTTTCTACTTTAATTTTAAGTTATATTAAGTATAAAGTAAATATACAAAATTGTTAAATCTGTCTAAATACTTTTACTATTAACATATAATTTGTAAACATTTAAATCAATATTACTATTGGTAGTATTCACATTATCTAAAGAAGTTATGTATGTATCTCCAATTTATTTATCATAATTTAACTTATATATAATCATGTTTCTGGTGTCTAGATGCATGGTATCTATTTCAAATAAATTGGCTTTTACATTTACTTTTTACATAACTCTTACATATTATTTTTATTTTGATTTGCGATCTACATTTTTAAAAAATGTTTAATATGTGTTTGGTTAAGGTACTACTGGGTAATAAATTTATTTAGTCTAATGATGTTATGATAAAGAAGTTTTCATTATCTGTTTCATTTATGTTTTCTTCTGGAAGTGTTCCATTATATGCTACCCAGTATCTAGCACTATTATGAAACCATACACTGATTTTTTCATAAGACTGATACTTAATAGTTCTATCTTCTTTTGAAGAGTATTTATCTCTTGTATTATCTGTTACAATATGAATTTTATCGTTTTTAGAATCATATAAAACATCTGTTATTATGATATCTCCTTCTGTTGTAGTTTGTACTACTCTAACAAAAGCATCTCTTTTCTTATTATATTTACTAGTGAAACCAGAAAATAGTTTATCATTTATAGGTGATCCAGTAACATAACAATTATCCTTCCTAGCATCAGAAATAGTATAATTTTTGCTTAGGTCTCTAATATCGTTATATTGAGTTAAAGGGGTTTTATAGAAGTCATCTATATTATTTATTGAATCGGTTAGTTCATATTTCATAAACCAACTCCCCATTTTAGTACCTCTATTATTTTTATATGGCTCATTAGGTGATACGCTTATGTATCTAACTATTTTATAACCTAGGCCAAAGTATGTAACTTTTCTTCCATCTTTACTAGTTATTTTTATTGTGTATTTTGGTTCATGACCTGTGCTTACTCTTCCACCATCAATATAACTTGTGATTAAACCAACAAGTATAATTATAACTAGGATGCTTGTGATAATGATTAATTTCTTCTTTTTCATAAGAGCTCCTTTATTAAACATATTATATCATGTATATTTTTAGGTGTAAATTTATAAAAAAGATAAAGTTTCAAACTTTAGGAGTAAAAGCTTCATCCCAGTCAACATATCCTTCATCTTCATAGTCTTTGCAACTTAGTTTTATATCCCATGACCATATATGATTTTCATTACATTCTGGAATAATATAGGCTTTACAATATGATTTGTTATCTGTGTCTAGAAATTTTTCTTTGTCCATGCCACCATTATATACTAAATCTTTATGGGTTATTAAAGGCGTGCCTTCATCGGTGTTACATTTTGGTGCGATAACATACATGTATCTTTCTAGTTCGGTATTTATGTCTTCTTTTATTTCAGTATATCTTTTTTGTTTTGATTCTTTGATATATGCATTTACTAGAAATATAGCACCTATAATTATGACAATTATAAATAATATTATTAATACTTTTTTTATATACTTCATATATCTATTTTACTGAAAAACCTTTCTTTAGTTCGTTTATAATATTTTCTTTTAAGGTAATACTTAGTGTGATAAGTAAGAATAAAGCAACTACCCCCATTACAGTTAGAGGCCAGCTATCTTTTTCATGATAAAATGATAGACCTATGATAGAACTAAAAATAGATAATAATATTAAGAATAAGAAGGGAAAAATGTTTTGTTTTTGTCTTTCTATATCAGTAAAAAATAATACTGATGTTACTATAAGACCACTAAAGATTAAAATTGGTACTGCCTCTAAAGCCCAACCTGGTGCTAAGAAAACATCTATGGTTATAAGAAGTAAACTGGTTAAAGTAATAAGTTTAACAAACTGACTTATTCTGTTATATTCAACTAAGTCTCTAGATATAACTAAATCCCATAACATATAAATTGACATTAAGACAACTAAACTCCAAGCTTTACCGCCAATAATTAGATTAATAATTGGACAAATTACTACTGCAATAAGTAGTGGCCACTTCATAAAATTTATTAATCTTTGATGTTTGATTATTTTAGGAGATACTTTAGGATATGTTATTTTAATTTTCATATAAACCACTTCCTTCTACAGTTACATTTATATTATTATTTTCTAATAATTCGTAAAGTTTTTCTTCAAAGGTAGGATCAACTGTCATTTTACTAATTGAAAATGTTGTTATGTTATTTACAGTTACTACTGAGCAGCCAGCTCTATTAGTAATGCCTATTCCTAAAATAAAGTCCATACTTTCAATTTTACTTGAAAGTTCTTCTGGTAGTTTTATTACGCCTAAATTAGATAATGTATTAGAAAATATCTTGTCGCCAAGAAAACCATAAACTATTTTAGCTATAGGGGCTTTAATTAATAGAGGTATATATTTAAGCATACTAGTCATTTTCTTTGTTGATGTAACCATTTTAGTCATCTCTTCTTTTGATGCTTTCACATCTAATTGTTTAGTTATTTTGTCAATTATATCTTCTATATTTGTTATTTTATCTATTTCTAATCTAATACCACAATACATTGAGAAGTTACGAAGAGTTTTTGTTGGATAGTATTTACGCATATTTACTGGAACTTGGATACTTATATCACCATTTAGTTTATCAGTTGCACTTTTTTCAGCAATAAACATTAGAGCAAGTAAGTATGAGGTTATTGTTGTATTATATTTTTGGGAGGCTTCTTTTAATTTATTAGTATCCATTTTAAAATGAATTATTTTACATGGTCTAACTTTAGATAGTTTGCCATCCATCTGCACAGCCATTTTATCTATGAAGCCTGAGGTGCTAAGAGCGTTTGGTACGTTTTTAAAAGCATTTTCATATTCTTCTTTTGAAGGCTCATCATTTATATTAAGTACTAGGTCACTTTTAGGTATACTCTCTCCAAGAAGTTTTAGGTATTCTGCTGTTAGTGATGTTAAGAATGCTATGCCTCCAGTTCCATCAGTAAGAACATGAAAGAACTCAATACTAATTCTATTTTGATAGTATTTTACTCTAAAGGATTGAGATCCACTTACTGATACTTTAATTGGCTGAGATGGAATATCGCACTCTTCTTCTACTTTAAATCTTCTTTTGGTGGTATCTAAATAATGCCAGAAGAAACCCTTTTTTAAAGTAGTTGCAAATGTAGGAAATCTTTTAATAGTAAAGTTTAGGGCCATTTGTAAGATTTCTGGTACTATATTTTCTTTTAAATAAACGGATAATCTAAAGATAGCCATTCTATCATGAGCCATTGATAATGGATATATTTTAGCAGCATCATCTAAAGGGAACCACAATACAGGAGGTCTTGCGTAAAAGCCACCTAAGTTTTTTGTATCTAAATAAGATAACGTCTTTTTTAAATCGGTATCTTTTTTATGGTAATAAATAATTGCTTTTTCAAAGTCATCTCTAAGTTTTTCTTTATTCTTTTTATTTAATAAACAGTGCTCATCAAATGAAGTAAAAAAATCTTTTAATAGTGTTTGTTCTTCTTTGGTAAGTGTTTTTATATATTCATTAAATTCTTCCATGATATCACCACTTGTTATATTCTATCATATTTTATTTTATTTAGTTTGTCATTTCTCTTTGAATCCAAAGCATTAATACATCAATAATATAATTAATTTCTTCATTTGTAAGTTTGTGTCCTTTTTTTATATTATGAATCTTTTCTAGGCATCCTCTGCAGCAACAACCAGTAGCGTGCTGTGCAATAAAAACAGGATGGACTTGTTTCATTGGGGTTTGCTTTCCATCGTTAATGGGGTTTTCTTGGGCAAGTCTTTTTGTTATTAAATCTCTTGCGTCTGATTTTATTTTATCAAGTCCTTTTTCTCTAACATAATCTTTCATTTTTTTGTTTAAGTGAAATGAGCCTCTAAATTTACTTTTAGATAAAGAGTTAAGCAAATTATTAATATTATTATTCAATATTATCATCCTTTACTATATTAGCAAATTTGCAATTTATAATTTTTTCTAAATTTGTTAGTTCTACTTCTACTTGATAGCCAATTTTACCAGCACTAAATATTATTTCAGTAAAGTTTTTAGCAGAGGAATCTATTATTACTTTAAATGGTTTTTTTAAGCCAATTGGTGAGCAACCACCATGGACATAACCAGTCAGTTGTAATAGTTCTTTTTGAGGGATCATTTCAATACTTTTCTCATTAACACTTTGAGCACATTTTTTTAAGTCTAATTCTTTATGAACAGGCACCATAAATACATAATTTTGTTTAGACTTTGATACAGTTACTAATGTTTTAAATACTTTGTTTGGATCTTCATTTAAAACTCTAGCAACATCTACTCCACTTATCGCATCTGTGTCTCCATAAAAATATTCGTTGTACTTTATTTTCTTTTGCTCTAGTATTCTCATAACATTTGTTTTTTCCATAGTCATCACCTTTATTGTTTAGTTCTTTTTATTTTTATCTAATTTTTTAAAACTCTGTTATTATCTTTCCATAAAGTATAAAATTATTATCTAAAAATTTACCAACCTCATTTATTATTTTATTAAATATATTTTTTTACTTATTTCACACTGCCTACTTTAAATTTATATAATACATAATTTCTTTTTTTAAACTGTTTGCATACTCTATTTCCAACTTTGTACTTTCTCCAATATAATTATTTATATTTACTACTAATATGGCATCGGATAATTCTATCTTCTTAAAATGGCTTTTCTTTAATTTAATTATTTCTTCTTCAGTTCTTTCAGTGCCACTTATTGTAGGGTAAATAGGTGTAAGAATGCAATAACCTTCTAAGGTCATCATTTCTGCTAATTTCATCATCTCTTTTTGATATTTAAGACTTCCACATAATGTTACTATTTTCATGAGTTCTCCTTCTATTACATCTTACGGTTTATCTTAGTATAATTTATTTGTTTTTTCTAATTTCTGACATAAAATAATAGCTTATATCTTTACCTTCATAATCAGCATTTATTTTAAAAATATACATTCCATTTACTTTAGGGGTAATAATATAATCATTTGAATATTTTATGGTCATATCTATGTATTTTTTTGTTTGATAATCAAATAATTCAACTGATTTAATCATGCCATCTAAATTTTCTATAGATAGTTTGTTTTCATAATACGAAGAAATGATATCATAATTAAAATCTTGAAAATCTATTTTATCTACACACTCACCGCTTTTATAGCAAAAACTTCCTGTTTCTGCTTTAATTATTTTATCATTACTTCTAATATTAATAACGTGTTCTGCTGTAAGATATGTATTTATGTTGTCATAGATTGTTATTCCTAAGATTTTTATTTTAAAACCATCGTCATAGCCTTTTATAGAGTCTTGATTTATAATATGATATTTTGTAACACTATAAAGTAATGCCTTATATTCAGTTGAAGTACCATCTTTTAATTTTGTTGGAATCGGTATTAACATTAGTATTATTATAATTAGAATTAGAATTATTTTTTTCTTTTTCATTTTTACCTCATAATAAAACGTGCACGAATTACTTCTTGTATGGTAATTATATCATGATTTTTACTGATTTTAAAGTTTATCTTACTGATTATTTTGCCAGTTATTCCATAAAAAAAGAAGCATTAAGCTCCTATTAATATTTTATTTAAATTTCTTTTGTATAAGTCCCAGATATTTGCTTTCTTAATACTTTCCATAACAGTTATTGGTAGGCTTTCTTTTTCTATTCCACCTTCTAATATTTGCATTTGACCAACTATATCTCCCACTTTAACTGGAGCTTTTATTGGTTTTACTAATATGTTAAAACTATATTTTTTATCATCATTAATTTCCTCTAAGCTAGTAGCATCACTAATTAGTTTTAAATTAGCGTATTCTTTTTTACCATTTAATACTTTAACCTCACCTAGATTTTTGTCTTTTTCCATAATTACTTTTATTTTATAATTAGCAAAGCCATGATTCATAAGTTTGATAGTATCATTGCTTCTATCTTCGGTTGTCGCTTCATTCATAACTACGCTTATTAAGCGCATACCATTTCTTTTTGCAGTTGCGGTAAGACAGTAACCGGCTTTTTTAGTAAAACCTGTTTTTAGACCATCAAGACCATTATAATATTTAATTAGTTTGTTGGTGTTTACCATCCAGGTTCTAGTTCCGTCTGGCTTATTTAGAAATTCTTCATAGATGCTTGTGTAGTTAAGAATTTTTTCATGTTTTAGTAGTTCTCTAGCCATAATGCTCATATCTCTTGCAGTTGTAAGATGGTTATCATCATCTAGGCCATGAACATTTACAAAGTTAGTGTTTTTGCATCCTAGTTCTTTGGCTTTTTCATTCATCATTTTAATAAAGCCTTCAGTGCTTCCACCAATATGCTCAGCCATAGCAACAGCAGCATCATTTGCACTAGCAATTGCAATACTTTTTAAAAGTTCTTTTACACTTAACTGACTACCCGCTTCTAAGAATACTTGACTACCACCCATTGATGCAGCATTATTACTAATATTTACTTTTTCTTCTAAATTAATCTTTCCTGATTCTAGGGCCTCCATAATTAGTAACATTGTCATAACTTTAGTCATAGACGCTGGATGTAGTTTTTCATCAGCATTTGTTTCATTTAATACTTTGCCAGTTGATGCCTCGATTAAAATGCTTGACTTAGCACTTAGTTCTAGGTCTTCCGCACTTACCATAAGTGGCATCATTATTAGACAAATAAATAGAAATAACTTCTTCACATAATCACCTATTAAAAAGTATTCCAAAAAATAAAAAAAAGACTTAAAGTCTTAATTATTATTATAGTTATCTAAAAATGAGTGATATTCTCCATCTTTGGTGGAACCTAAAATACAGTTTAAGTTAACATTATCCATTGCTTTAAAGATATTATAATCAATATCTGGATTTAATTTCTTTAAGTCTTTAATTAGTCTTTTGATTTCGGCTCTTTTGCTTACACTTTCTTTAGAATCTTTTTCAGTAAATGAACATGCACAGTTTAAGAATGTCAAATCATTACTACGTTTCCAAGCAAGAACTGCGTCTTCTCGTACTAGGAATAATGGTCTAATAAGTTCTAGGCCTTCATAGTTGTCACTTTTAAGTTTAGGCATCATTGTTTTGATTTCTGAACCATAAAACATAGATAGAAGTGTAGTTTCAATAACATCATCAAAATGATGACCTAAGGCGATTTTATTACAGCCAAGCTCCTTAGCTTTACTATATAAATGTCCTCTTCTCATTCTAGCACAAAAGTAGCACGGGCTTTTTTTAAAGACTCCACTATCTACAACTTCAAAGATATTACTATTAAATATTTGTAAATCAACATTTAGTATTTTAGCATTTTCCTTAATCATATCTAGGTTTTTAGGACTATAACCTGGATTCATACAAACATATTCAGCATCGAATTTAGTTTCGCCATGTTTTTTTAGTTCTTCAATACATTTAGCAAGTAGGAATGAATCTTTGCCACCACTAATACAAACCATTACTTTGTCCCCATCTTTAATAAGTTCATACTCTTTTACGGCTTTTACAAATCTACTCCATATTTCTTTACGATATTTTTTTATTATTGAGCGCTCTATTTCTTTATATTTTTCCATATTATACCTCGTAGTGGTAGTCTTCAATTTCTTCTATTGTATAGTCGTTTGGGGTAAAGTCTAGTGTATCTAAATCAAAGTAACCTAAAACGAAGGCACTTGGAACAAATGATGCATCTTTGTCATCTTCGAAAATGTCGGTAGATCCTTTACTTAATGGGGTTATAAAGTCATATCCCATACTTTTAGGTACTCTGATTAAGACCATTTCATCTCTTTCCATTGCACCAAAACCTTTTTCATCAGTTAAAAACTTTTCAGGGTCTGTTATCATGTCAGGTGTAATTTCAACCATAGTTGTATAGTATTCTTTTTCAGCCATAAGCAGGCCATTTTCTATTATACTTTCACCTACTCCGTGGCCAGTAATATGATAAAAATATCTATAATCATTAAAATCAAATAATTTATTAAATAAATCTTGCATAAAATCACCAATAAAATAATATCATAGTTTGAGCTTAAAAAAAAGAACTTAGTGTACGTAAGTTCCGTGTAATTTAGCTAGTTCATCATCTGTTAAAGGATCGATTGTCCATTTGTTATCTGTCTTTGTTAAAGTAAAGTCAATTGTGTAAGTTACTCTATCTTTAGTGTTGTTATACGCTTTTATTTTGTACTCTAAACCTTTAGAAACACTATAGACTCCATTATCGTTAAATTCGCCAGGATTGCTTGCTATATAACTTGTAGCATCTGCTTCTGTTTTATAATAATCGTATACTTCTATTTCTGCGGTAACTGTTGCTTTATCTCCATCTATTTTTTCATCTTTAATTTTATATTTTAAATCTTTATACTGTCTTTCATAAACTTTGCGATATTCATTTTTATAGTCATCTGCTGCATTAATACTATCTAGAAAATCGTCTAATTCTGTTTTTAAGTCAGTGCTGTTTGTTTGATACTTCATAAGAAGTGCTTCGACTTTACTTTTTGGACTATTTCCTAAACTACAACCTGTTACAACAAATAAAATTAATAAAACTAGTAAACCTTTAAATTTTTTCATACCTTCCTCTTTCTAGTGTTATTATGTAAAATAATCTTGAAATTATACATGTTTGTGATAAAATTATTTCAAGGTGAAAGAAATGAAGAAATTATTATCAGGTATTAAACCTACTGGAGAACTTACTCTAGGAAATTATATTGGAGCAATTAAGCAATTTGTTAAGATGCAAGAAGATTATGAAAGTTATATTTTTGTAGCAGATCTTCATGCTTTAACTGTTTATAATGATCCAGAAACTTTAAGAAGAAGAACAAGAGATATTATTGCAGTATATCTTGCATGTGGACTTAATCCAGAGCATACAACATTATTTATGCAATCAGAAAATCTATATCATCCCCTTTTAGGATGGATTATGGAATGTAACAGTTACATGGGTGAAATGAGTAGAATGACTCAGTATAAGGAAAAAAGTAAAAATAAGAATGAAAGTGCTATTTCTTGTGGGTTATTTACTTATCCAGATTTAATGGCTGCGGATATTTTAATGTATGATGCTGATGTAGTCCCTGTTGGGGTTGATCAAAAACAACATGTAGAACTTGCTCGTAATATTGCTGAAAGATTTAATAATAAGTATGGTGATACTTTTGTAGTACCAGAACCAATTATTACTAAGGAAGGTGCTAAGATATATGATTTACAAGTACCTACTAAGAAAATGAGTAAAACGGCAGATAATGATAAAGGATGCATTTTACTATTAGATGATGTAGATAAAGCAAGAAAAAAAATAATGAGTGCCGTAACTGATTCAGAAATTATTGTTAAATATGACCCAGAAAATAAACCAGGTATTTCAAACTTAATGACTATATATGGTAGTTTAACTAATAAGACTTACGAAGAAATTGAAAAAGAATTTGACGGAGCAAATTATGGTACGTTTAAGAAAGCAGTTGCAGATGAGGTATGTAACTTACTTACTACTATTCAAACTAAATATAATGAAATAATTAATAGTAATTTAATTAATGAAGTCTTAGATAAGGGACTTGCTAAAACAAATGAAGTTGCATCTAAAAAATTAAAACAAGTTTTAGATAAGATTGGAATTGGAAGAATGTAATGTTCTTCTTTTTTTATGACAAGAAAAAACTACATTAATATGTAGTTTCAATTTCTTCATTATCGATATTGCCCATAATTGGTTCTAATATTGGATATAGTTTAGAATAAATTTCTTCTAGTTCGTTATCAGTTATTTCATCAAAACTCTTTGCTGTACTTAAATCAATGTTCGGAATACTAGCACTCTTGTCATACTTAACATTAGTATTAATCGTAACATCGATAGTGCTTCCTCCACTTGTTAATTTAATTGTAGTTTTATAGTCGCCACTTATTTTATCTTCTTTAATATTTTGACGTTCTATGCTAAGTTCGGCATTAATCATATCAGTGCTTATTTTTAAGTTTAAATTATCTTTACTATATGTTCCACTAATAATAGTAGTTCCAGCACTAATTAAAGTAATATCACCAGAATCTTCACCTGTAATAGTAAGTACCATATCTTCAATAGTAAGTTCTTGTTTTACTAACTTATTTTTATTTAGATAGATATCATAAGAGATAACTACTTCATCACTATAACTATCCATTTCTTCTTTAAGATTATCAATATCTTCTTTTAAACCAGATTTAACTTCATCTAGACTAGTATCATCATCAGTAAATAAACCTAAAATTTTATCATTATTTTTAATCTCTTCATAGAACTTTAACACTAGAGTAGCACCATCTTTACCAGTTAAAGAAATACTAATCTTATCATTATTACTATCTTTAGTTAAAGTAAACTTATCATCAGTAAAGTATTCATTTACAACTTTAACTATACTTTTCTTAAGTTCTTTAAAAGCATCTACATAATCAGTACTATCTGATTCCATATTCATATAATAGTACTTATCAAATACATCATTTAGTTTAACATAGGCTTTATTATCTTTAAGATATATATTACCTTTTAGGAAATCACTTCCATCTCCTAAAGATATTTCAGTATACTGCTCATTATCTTTATGAATATTATTAATATTTAGTTTACCACTAATAACCTCTTCATTATCAGCACTTATCTTAAAATCATTAGTAGTGTTTACTGAATAACCACCATCAAATAACTCTTCTAAATCTTCTATATTATTCTTCTCTAAATAATTACTCATCACCTTAACAAATTTAGCTTTAGGTGTAATACTCTTCTTACCATATATAAAACCTAAAACCCCAACACCAATAGCAAGCAATACAATTATAACAATTATTAATACATTATTTTTCTTTTTACTTTCCATAAATACTCCTTAATTTATATATTTAGCTGTCAAACCATTTTTATAGGTCTTTAATACTATCTATTTGTTTTAATAGTTTAAGTATTTTATTTCTAAATTTAATATCTTTTATTTTACTATATTCATCTAATAAGAATAGATTATAGTAATAGATTAAAGCATCTATATTATAATTAGATATACTTTTATAGCCGTTTAAGAAGGCTTCAATATCTAGTAAGTTATCCATAAATAGCATTTTAGGTTTTAGTGCTAGAGCAAAGGCAATATCTTTTTCTTTGATACCAATACCTGCATACTCAAAATCAATTATTCCGGATACTCTTTTGCCTTGCCATAAGACATTACCAAAGTGATAGTCACCATGAACAAATGATATAGTACCTTTTACTTCTTCTTTTTTGAAGTTGTTTATTTTGGAGTCGTCAATTATATTTATATTTCTTTCTTTTGCTTCTAGCATATTGGATATTGGTATGTTATGAATAAGGGCTAAGCTTTTACCATATTCGAATAAATAGTTATATCTATAGTAAAAATTTTTTCTTATGATGTAATTTAAGTTATCCCCTTTTATTTTTTCACACACATAATAATTTTTATTGTTGATTTTACCTACTTCGTATATTTTAGGTACTTTAAATGGTAAGTCCATTTCATTTAATTTGGTTAGAATATCTATTTCTTTAGTGATATCATTTTTATTAAATCTTTGAACTTTGATGATTACAGGTACTTTTTTATTTTCATAAAGAGCACTTGCTTCGATTGTTTCACTTTTAGAAAAGTAATATTTATTAACCTTTAATAGTTCTATGTTTTTAAAATGTATCTTTCTCATAATAATACTATAACATTATTATAAGGTTTTTGAAAGAGTATTAATGCCTTCATTTATTAATTTTGTTGGTTCTTTTTCTAGTTTCTTTTTAAGGTCAGATACAAAGTTGCTGCTTTGACATGTTTTTTTGATCCAGTTATTTAGGGCTTTTAGTTTTTCTTTATTTGCGCCTTCTTCTAATATTTGATAGTAGATTACTTTTGCAATTATGAAGTTTAACATGTTGCGGTTTAATTCATTTGGTCTTTTAACGCCAATTTGGTATTTGTCAATATCACACATTTTTAAAAATTCTAAATCGTATAAGAAACTGCCTCGGTTTATTTCACGAGCAACTACGCCGGCTTTATTTAGTTCTTCAAAGTCTTGTTCTAAATCAAGGATGGCATCTAAAAAGTCTCCATAATAGAAGTCTCCTGGTGAGATGTTAAGTGCTCCAGTTTCTTTGCAGTAATCATGAACAAAAGGCATTGTGTATGCGGCAAATTCATCATCTTCGGTGTAAAATGCATCCTCTGGCATAATGATTCTTTTAGTTTTAACATCTTTTAATGTTTCGAATTTTTCTAGAGTCATTAATCCTTTTTCTTCTCTAATTTTAGGAGTGTATTTTAAGTATTTGATTGCTTTACCATTAAAATGAAAAACATACCCATCATGACCTGCTCCAATACTTGGTAAGTCAAATATATTGGGTATTGTTAACATTTTAGATGGCTCACTTATTATTCCTACTTTAATATAAGCCATATTTATCCCCCACTTATGTGGGTTATTTTATCATATTTGGGCTTGTTTATCAATGTTCTTTTCTTTTAGTTTGATGTGTTTTACCATAAACTCTAAGATTTCTTCGCTTGTACAGTAGTCTTTCATTGAACTATAAGAACTAATTATGAATTTACGATATTTTTTGATTAGTTCTTTTCTTAACTTAAAGTCCATTGTTTGATATTCTTCGATTATGTAATAACAAATAACGTCTAAAACTATCTTGTCATAGTCGATTTTGGTTTCTACACCATAATATCTTAAATCTAAGTTATAAAAAGGAAGATTTAAGGGATTATCTTTTGCATAATCAACTGCTGGGCTAATTACTCCTTCCCCATAGTTTGCTACCATGAGAGCTTTAAAATTAAGCCCACCTTTAATATAGAAACTTTTTCCTTTGAAGTGTATTGGTAAATATAGTTTTTTAGTTTTTGTCCAGTCTATATCTGTAATAAGGTCCATTTCATCTGCTGTAAATGATAGGTCTTCACTAGATATTAATCTTATATAGCCTTCATCTCTACCCATTATATTATCATCTTCGATTAGTTCGATTGGACTTAGAAATGTACCTAGAAATTTAAAACTTTCACCTAATTTAAAGTCACTACTTAAAAAGTTATGCCAAATTCTATTTACGATTAGTCTAATATTTTCTTCGGTTAAGTTATCGAAATTTGCTAGTTCTTCACTTGTTAATTCATGCATGTAATAATTTAAAATATCTGTTTTTATATTCATTATATCAACCCTTACTATAAATATAGTTTATCATTTTTAGAACATATTATCTAGTGTTTTTGGTACCTTATCTTCTTTTACTGCATTTATTATTTTGTTTTCTAGATTTTTATCTACTTTTTTACCAGTCATTATACTTAACTCACTTATAACATGTCTTAGAGTTTTTTCGTCTTTTAGACCATTATCGTTAACCATTTGAGCTAGTGAAATAATATCACTTTTTTTTACTTTAGTTTTCTTTTCAACTTTTTTGAATAATTCATCATTCACATAAATCACCTAGTATAATTTATGCAAGAAAAAAGAAGTTACGCACCTTTTGTTCCAGTAACTTCTATATGAACTTTGATGTTTGCTCCCATATCTGCTGATTGATCGGTATTTGTATCTTTATAAAATAGTTTTAATGTATAAGTATGAACTTTACTACTAGCATTTTTAAATGAACCAGTACCTAGAGTAACAGATGAACCGGTTATGTCTGTTTCTGGGATATCACTAATAATGGTTCCATTACTTCCAGTGTTTTCACCAGCTAATGTATAACTTATTGGGCTTTTAAATGTATTATTATCTACAACTAGTTTAACTTCATATGGCATGTTAATTTCTTTTGTCGTGTTAGTTCCGGTTACTGTAAATACTTTAGTAGCAAATGCTTCATCATTTGGAAGAAGTTTATTGGCAGTTATTTTGCTACCACCATCATAGACTATTTTCATAACTCCAGCATTACTTGTAATACTTGTATTATCTTCTCCAGCACTCATACCGCTTGTAAAGAAGGCATATGATATTGTTATTCCAATAATTGCTATAATAAGGACGCAAATTATATAAAATAATGTTTTATTACGTTTATTCATACTCTCACCTACTATAATAATACAAAATAATTATTTAAAAAGCAAGGCATTATTTTTTACATATGGATATCCAATTGTATTCTATATTTAAAAAGTTTGCAAATGATTGCAAACTTTTTATAATTTTAGTGTTTTCTTGCAGTTGCTATTTGCTCATATCACTGATATCTAGTTTTGTCTCTAGTTTTACTTCATCACCTTTTTTAGGAGTAAACTCAATAATAAAGTATAAACCATCTTTAAGAGCATTTATGTTTTCTTTAGAAAAATAATGTTCATTAGATACTGATTCGATTACGTTAAATGATGTTCCACCTTCTAGTAGTTTTGTTAAAGATAAAGCTTCCTCATCTTCACCACTTATTACAGATATTGGTGAAAGTTTTCCATCCACTTTGACATAATAACCAATTTTATATTTTGTTACCATGATATCTTTTTCGTAGATGAAATCAACATCACTACCTTCAAATATTGCTAGAGAATCGTTTATGACTGTTACACCATTTAAGATTCTTACATAATCATTTGTTCCATTAAACATATATGTTTTTGTAGCGTGCATTAGATGATTAATAAACATAAGCAAACCTACAATTACTAAGATTAATACTATTAGTAGTGGTTGCCATGAGTTAAAGAAATTCTTTAAAAATTTCAAAAATTTGTTTTCTTGTTTAGTTTCTTGTTCTTTATTATCCTGCTTTTTCTTTGCCATATAAACCTCCTAAAGTTACTTCTAACATACTAGCACTATCTAATATGGTGCCTTCGGGTATGCTTTGAGCAGTGACTTTTCCATAGTCATTCATAGTATAAGATAAATTTATTAAATTTGCAAATGTTCTAACATCACTACTATTCCATCCTATAATGTTTGGCATGACGATTTCGCTGTAATCGGTTACTAAGAAAATTTTATTTCCGCTTAAAATATTTTCACCTTTTTTAGGATACTGGTTAACTATTTTTTCACCATTTCCAATAACTACTACGTTAAGTCCTAAATTAGTTAGTTGATCTTTACTAGCAGTTACATCTTTATTTATATAACTAGTTAGATTAATAATTTTTGATAGGTCCTTATCTGTGTCTCTAGTATCTAAATTTTTGTATTTAGCAATTGATTCAACAACGGATTTAACCATACTTGCAAAACCACTAGCGCCGCCCATATATTTTTTGGCACTTACATAAATAACATACTCTGGATTATCTTTAGGAAACATTCCTGCAAAAGAACGAATGTTGTTGTAGTTACCAC
Source organism: uncultured Mycoplasmatota bacterium (assembly GCA_900547775.1). Taxonomy (GTDB): domain Bacteria; phylum Bacillota_I; class Bacilli_A; order RF39; family UBA660; genus CAG-533. The sequence continues at coordinate 52,045 of URHW01000003.1, forward strand.
TAGAGTATTTACCATTTGCTAGGGCATATTGGGCAGTACCAGTTTTACCAATTAGTCTTACAGAGTCAGTTGCATATCTTTTACCTGTTGCTATTGGGTCATTGGTATTAACCGTTATGTCCATAAGCTCAATCATTTTGTTTACTGTGCTTGAACTTACTGCTCTACCTATGTCAGTTCTTTTACCTTCATAAGTTGTTTTACCGGTGTTGGTATCAACTATCTTTTCTATAATATATGGTTTTAGAACTACTCCACCATTTGCAAGACTTGTTAGGGCCTGAATGTTTTGGATTGGTGTTGTTGTCATACCTTGACCATAAGAGATACTTGCAAGTTCAGATTCATATATAGCTTCTACTTGACCATTATATTCGTTTGGTAGTTCAATTCCAGTTTTTGTGCCAAAGCCAAACTTTTCATAATAATTTAATAGTTTTTCTTTACCTAAAGCTTGCGCTAGATTAACTGCAGCAACATTTGATGAGTATGTAAAACCTGTATCATATGTTATTTTGCCCCATCCAGTAGTATTCCAGTCACTGATTTTATAGTCATCAACGATAATATTACCAGAGGTGTATTCTTCATCACCTTTATAAATACCTTCTTCTATAGCAGCCATAAATGAGTATATTTTCATGGTACTTCCTGGTTCATAAGTATAACTTGTAAGCTGACTATTATAGTTTGTAATATTTAAGGTGTTTGGATTAAATGACGGGATAGTTGCTGAACCGACAATAGCACCTGTTTTAGCATCGGCGACAGTGATTGAAGCCCACTCTGCTCCGTCTTTTTCTACGGTTGCCATGGCATTTTCTAAATACATTTGAATGTTACTATCAAGTGTTAGATAAATATCCACTCCTGATTCAGCCTTTTCTTCATATGTTGGCGTGTTTGCAATTCGATAACCATAAGCATCTTTTTGATAGGTTATTTTACCATTAGTTCCTTTTAGACTGCTGTTATACTTACCTTCAATTCCCATCTCACCTTCAATTTCATCATTATCATTTTTTTTAGCATAGCCAATAATATAGGAAGCAAAGTCTCCATATGGATAGTCTCTTTTACTACTTTTTATGAAGTCAATTCCTGGTAAGTCTAAGGCTTCAATTTCTTGTTTAACTAGTTCAGTGATACCTCTTCCGCCAGGACCTAGTTCAACTTGATAAGCATCTCTGTTTAGTAATGCTAAGATGGATTCTTTAGTCATGTTGATGAGAGGACTTAGAAGTTCTGCGGTTTTTTCTTTATCTACTACGTGATATGGTTTATCTGGGTCGGTTGTTCTACTTGAAGATAAGTAAGCAATAACTGTGTAACTTCTAACGTCTTGTGCTAGAACTTCGCCCATATTATCATAGATAGTTCCACGGTTTGCGGTTATTGTTTTGGTAGCAGTTGTTCTTGATAATGCGAATTTTTTTAGGTTTACACCATCAACTGTTGGACTTACTGCCACATAAAAAAGTTTGCCTATTATTAAAGCAAATAAAAGGATAACCACAATTAAAGAACATGTTTGAAACAATCTATTATATTTTCCTTTAACCATGATTACCACAACCTATTTAACTACAATTATATTATCATTATTATAATCTAATCCATGTTCTTTTGCAACGTCTTGAATATTAGAAAGACTAGCAAGTTCGTTTATCTTCATTGCAACACTTTCATTAATGCTTTCTTGTTTTTCAACTTTTCTTTTGATGCGCTCAAGTTCAATGTTACTTTCTGATAAAGTACTTTTAGAATAAACAACTAAAACTGGGGTGAATACAATTAGTAATGCAATTACCATTATCATTAGTCTATCGACGCCACATAATTTTACCCTTTTTCTTGTCTTTTTCATTATAACCTCTCTATTATTCTTAATTTAGCACTTCTTGATCTGCTATTTTCTGCAAGTTCTTCTTTGCTCGGAAGAATTGGCTTTTTATTTATTAATTTAATAAGTGGTTTATACTCTTCTGGAATGACTGGTAGTCCTTTAACCAGTGGTGATATTTCACTTAAACTTTTAAATGTTTGTTTAACAATTCTATCTTCTAATGAGTGGAATGTTATTACGCATATGCGACCACCTTTGTTTAAAAGGTTTACTGCATCTTTTAGGCTAGACTCTAGAATGTTAAGTTCATCATTTACTTCTATCCTAATTGCTTGAAAGATTTGTCTTTCTGGATGTTTTGTTACGAAGTATTTTTTTGGCACGCTTTCTTCGATAATTTTAACTAGTTCCATTGTTGTCTCTATTGGTTTATTTTCTCTAGAACTTACAATGTTTTTAGCAATTGGTCTAGAAAAATCTTCTTCGCCATATTCCCTAAAAATGCGTGTCAATTCATCTAAGGAGTAGTTATTTACAACATCTTTAGCGGTAAGTTTCCCATTTTTATCCATACGCATATCTAATGCTGCGTCACTCATGAATGAGAAACCACGTTCTTTTTCATCAATCTGCGGACTAGATAATCCTAAATCAAAGACAAAGCCGTCTACTCCGTTTATGTTTTCACTTAATAAATGTTCTTTCAAGTCTTTAAAATTACTATAAAATATTTTAAAATTATCCCCAATTTGTGATAGTTCTTTGGTGCTGTAACTTATTGCATCAGTATCTTGATCAAAGGCGAAAAGAAAGCCCCTTTTTATTCTTTTTAAGATTTCTTTAGAATCGCCAGCATAACCAAGAGTAGCATCAACATAGATTCCATCAGGCTTAATGTTTAATCCTTCAATAAGTTCGTTTTTAAGTACACTATAATGTTTCATAACCATCCGCCTTAAATAGATTTTCTGCCATGTCTGCAACAGCTACTTCATTGTCAGTGAAAAACTTCTCCCAGGATTCACTAGACCATATTTCTAATCGGTCATTAGCGCCGATTATAACGCATTCTTTAGTTAAACCGGCGTAACGAACGAGTGGGGAGGTAATGTTTATTCGGCCCTGACGGTCGAACTCGCATTCTACAGCACCAGATAAGAAGAAACGTGTAAAGTTACGGGCATCTTTATTAGTAAATGGTAAGGTCTTTAATTTATATACTATCTTTGACCACTCTTCTAAAGAGTAGACAAATAAGCAGTTTTCAAGACCACGAGTTACAACAAATTTTTCACCTAATTCATAGCGAAACTTACTTGGAATAATAAGTCTGCCTTTGTCATCAATGTTGTGATGAAACTCTCCCATTAGCATATAAAGTCCCCCACTTTCTTCCACATCATGCCACTGTCTACCATAATATTACAATAATACTATAAAACTTGCAATAGCAAAATTTTAAGAAAATAAAAAAATGCGTTTGTTTACACATTTTTCGTAAATTATTCTTTGCTTAATGTTTTGCCACCTTCAAGAGATTTTAATTTTGCTCTCATGCTAATTATTAGTTCTCCTAAAGTTTCGCCTTCGGCTCCACCCTCTATTAGAATTTCTTTGACAAGATCAAGTATTTCTGGATCCCCACCTTCAAGTTCATATCCACGTAATAGATAATCTGTAAGAGTTAAAGCGGCATCAAATTTAGCATTTTTTTCTTCATCCTGGTCAAGTTCTTCCTTGACTTCTAAACTCTTTTTAATTTTTATGTTAATTGTATTTTGGTAGTTTTCGATTCTCCTAACTAGTTTTGTACCTCTACTTGATATTGCTAGAACGTAATCGTTGGTTTCTTGGTGCGCATAATCAGCACCGATTAGTAATCTGTACTCGATTAGTTCTAAAAAGATTGCAAAAAATGGACTACCTAAAAGAAATAAGATAATGTTTAGCACGGTGCCTATTTTAAATCCAAGTTTAAAGGTTTTGTAAGTTTGATTTCCTGTTTTAGACATGTATTCAACAGTATCAGCGACTTCATTTATTCCTTCACAAGTATCATTTAACTTGCAATTCATGCTTAATAATTCTTCTTTTGTAAAAGTTTTTCCGGCATATAAATTTTCACTTACTGAATCTATTTCTTTTTCTATTTCATCGCAACTTCTGTCTAAAATGTGTAGCATATTTTTTTTACTTATAAATATTTTTTTCATAATATCCCCATAAAATTGTTCGTATATTATAACTCGTAAGTGTATTTATGTCAAATAAAAAGTCAGCAATACATTGACTTAAAACAGTATTATATTCTTTACACTTTTCTTCTAATAGTTTAAAATATCAGCATCTATTTATGACATTTTGCGGTAGTAATCATTTTATATATTTTTCATATAATGTATTTGATTTTAAATAAATATTAGTTTTATTGGAATTTAACCATCTTAACTGATGATTCTAGTTCTTTGAGCGAGATTTATAATGATTGTTCTTATCAATTGTTCCTGTTTTCATGATAATGGGTTAATTAACTTAGTTTAAATGTTTTTCTAAGGCTACGTACTTATTCATTTTACTTCTTTTTAGTTCGACTAGTTCTTCAATACTTGCATTAGGATAGTTTTCATCTTTTAAAAGCTCCTTAACAATACTTTTTACTAGGGTATTCTCAATATTAATACTGCTGCCATCAAGTAAAAGTCTAACACATTCTAATGCTTTTTCGTAAGCATCATTAAAATTTATTCCAAATACTTCACTGTCATCAATTTCTTTGCTTCTCATTTTCATTCTATTTGAAGCATTTTTTTGGTATCTATGGATGCGATAGTTTTGAAGTCCAGTACTATCCTTGATTGCTTCTAAATCAGTTATGGTTGTGTTTCCTATGCTTTTTATTATTATACCAAGTTCAGCGGATAATAATATAATTGCTAAGCCAAAATTTATAAAACTACTACCTAACACTAATAAGGTAAGTACTGCGTATGCAAGGTATGATTTATGAGATTGTTTTATGGTCTTAGTTATATCATTGTTAAGGTTTTCTTTTAAGTGTTCATTTTCTCTAAGAAGTTCATTTAGATTATTACTTATACTAGTAAGTTCACTATTTTGTACATCTAAACTATATAATTTTTTATAAATCTCTTCTAAGTTTGAATCGATTTTCTTAAGTTTTTTTTCATGTGTCTTTGCAATATTTTCCTTCTTCATAATTCATCTCCTTTTGTTTATTATTCTGTAAATGCCTTTTTAAGTACCATTTCTTTGCTTCGTTTTTCTTTTGCCAGTTCTAATAGTTCGGTAATACTTGCGTTTGGATGGTCTTCATCTTTTAAAAGTTCTTTTACAATCATTTCAATATATGGCGATTCAAGATCTGGTTCAGCACCTTCAAGTAACATTTCAACATATCTAACTGATAAGTCAAAAAGCATTTCAAGTTCTTCGCCCACCCACACATCATTATTTATATTTTTACTGGTACTTTTTACTTTTTCAATGATTCCATTTTTGTAACTAGTTATTCTGCTTTTCTGTCCATAAAGTTCTAAAAGTAGTTCATTAAGTTCTTCTACTTCGGTGCATCCTTTATATTTATATACAGAGACAACACTTAATGCAGTAAGTACTAGTCCAATTGGCAAATTGATAAAACATATTCCAATACTTATTAATGATAGTATTGTACGGATTAAAATATTTCGTGATGCTCCTTTATTATAACTTTCAATCATGTTTATAACTTCATATAATAAGTTTTCGTTATCTTTCATCTTTTCATTTAAAGATAGGCTTAACTTTCCAAGTTCCTTTAAAGATAGGTTCTTACCATATAGTTCATAACTTATATCATTTAATTTTCTTTCACTTTCTTCATAACTCTTTGTTAGTGACTTATATTCTTTTTTCATAATTTTCTTCCTTTTAATTAGTTTTAAATTTTTTTAGTAATGGTGGGGTGTCTAATTGTTGGCGTCTAATATTAACCAGCTCTGGGATGGTCGCATTTGGGTAATTATCATCTTTAAGTAGTTCTAAGACTACCGCTTTTAATAGAGGAGACTCAATCTTAATATCTTTGCCACTTAGAAGCCCTTCAACACAGTTTACTGCATTATCAAAAATAGCTTCTAGTTCTCTACCAGACCATTCTTTTTCGTCTATTACTTTTTTGCTATGAAAAGTTTTTGTTTCAATTTCTTTTTTTAATCTAGTAATTTTTATCTTTTGTTCATATTCTTGCGTTTTCATCTTTTGCAAACTCTTATAATCTACGTCAAATAAATTCTTGCCTAATATTCCTGCATTAATTAGTAAAAATAATACTGCTAGTGGCCTATTTATAAGACACATTATAAAGATTATGAGTCCAATAATATTTCCAGCAATAAATCTTTTAACAGTTTCTTTTTCATTTTTATCTAGTTCTTCATCAATTTTGTCATTAATTCTTTGATTTTCACTAATAGCTTTGTTTAATTCCATTTTTAAACTTCCAAGTTCATTTAGAGGAATATTATTTTCGGAAAGTTTTAAGCCAACATTATTTACTAATTTTTTATTATCGTCTAGTTCTGCACTTAATTTTTTTATAGTTTTTTTCATTATAAACCTCCCTTTTTTACCAAGCAAAAATTATTCTAACACACGCCTTTTTTTCAGTCAAACGAATGAATGGTAATGAACTTAAAATGTGTCAAATAAGTATCAAAAAAAGGACTAATTTGTCCTTTATTCAGTAATATCACTAAATTGTGAATTATATAGATCTGCATAGAAACCATTTTCTTTTAGTAATTCATTGTGATTTCCTTGTTCAATAATATTACCATCTTTCATAACTAGTATAAGATCGGCGTTTTTAATTGTCGATAATCTATGAGCAATAATAAATGAAGTTCTTCCTTTAGTAAGTTTATCCATTGCTTTTTGAACTAGTTCTTCTGTTCTTGTATCAACGTTACTAGTTGCTTCATCAAGTATTAAGAATGGTGCATCTTTAATCATACCTCTAGCAATTGTAAGAAGTTGTCTTTGACCAGCAGAGATATTTTCACTATCTCCTACTTCATAATCTAAGCCTTTTGGAAGACTTTTAACGTAGTGCTCTGCACCTACAACTTTTAGAGCATTCCAGATCTCTTCATCACTAGCTTTATTATTGTATTTGATATTATCACGAATACTTCCATTAAATAACCATGTATCTTGCAAGATCATAATAAATAAGTCATGGATATTTTCTCTTTTTAAGTCCTTAATGCTTACTCCATCGATTGTGATGTCGCCGTCATTTATTTCGTAGAACTTTTCAAGTAAATTAACCATTGTCGTTTTACCAGCACCAGTTGGGCCAACAATTGCTATTTTTTCTCCTGGCTTAACTTTAGCACTAAAGTCTTTGATAATAAGTTTGTCTTTATCGTAGCCAAACTTAACGTGTTTAAACTCAATATTTCCTTTAACTTTTTTAGGATTAAGTTTTCCTTTAAGTTTAGATTCGTCAGTCATTTCTTTTTCTTCTAGGAACTCAAATACTCTTTCACTAGCTGCAGTTACTGATTGCATACTATTTAAACTTTGTGCTATTTGACTAAGTGGGTTTGCAAATAGTCTTACGTACATAATAAATGCTACTATAACGCCAAAAGATATTGTGCCTTTCATAGTAAGAAGAGCTCCAACAACGCATACTGCTACGTAACCAAAGTTACCAATAAATCCCATTATTGATGGCATCATACCACCTAAAAATTCACTTTTTAAGTTGCATGTGTAAACGTTTTCGTTAAGTTTTGCAAATTTATCCCAAGCATTCTTTTCGCCATTATATGCTTTTACTAATGTTTGTGATGAATAGATTTCTTCTATATGACCATTAAGCTTACCTAACTCTTCTTGTCTCATTACAAAGTATTTTTGAGCTTTACTAAGAATTATCATCATTAAGACTAATCCAATAATAGATGAGAAAATACTTGTTAAAGCCATAATCCAGTTCGTTTTAAACATCATAATTAAACAACCAACTAAAAGGGTAATTGCACTTACAAACGTGCCTAAACTGTTATTTAAGTTTTGACTTACTGTGTCTATATCATTAGTAACTCTTGATAGAATGTCACCACTAGTATGAGTATCAAAATATTTAAGAGGCAATTTATTAATCTTATGACTTATTTTTTCTCTAAGTTCTTTAGCAAACTTGTTAGTAGCATCTACCATTAAATACTTTTCTAGATAATCAAATATTGCACTAAGAACGTATATAATAATGAGAGCAAACATGATCTCTTTAACTTTATCTATATCTATTCCAGTAATAATTCCAGCAATAATTGTATTGATTAACTTTTCTAATCTTTTAGGGCTTATGATAGCTAAGACACTACTGAATGCACTAAAGATTAGAGCAAATATTATTCTGAATTTGTATTTGTTTAAGTAATGCATTAATTTTTTTACTGCAAGATTAAAATTGTTGGGTTTATCATTAGGATTTTCTCCACCATGTTTAGGCATTTTCTAACTCCTCCTTTGATAACTGAGAATAAGCAATTTCTTTGTAGACTTCACAACTCTTTAATAGTTCTTTATGAGTACCCATTCCCACACATTTACCATTATCTAAGACTACTATTAAATCAGCATCTTTAATGGTACCTATTCTTTGAGCAACTATTAAACTAGTAACATCACTGGTATTTTCTTTTAAAGCTTTTCTTAAAATATAATCTGTCTTATAGTCAAGTGCACTAAATGAATCGTCAAATATATAAAATTCTGGTTTTCTAGCTATTGCCCTTGCAATGGATATTCTTTGTTTTTGACCACCTGATACGTTAGTTCCACCACTAGCAATATGTGAGTTGTATTCTTTTTCCATCTTTGTGATAAAGTCATCAGCTTGAGCTATTTTAGATGCTTCAATTCCCATTTCTTTAGTAAGTTTTTTACCTGCATCACCATATAAAATATTATTCATGATGCTATCGTTAAAAATAACCGCCTTTTGAGGAACGTAACCTATCTTTTCATGAAGTGTTTTAAGGTTATAATCCTTAACGTTAATATCGTCAATTAGGATTTCACCACTAGTAACATCATAAAATCTAGGTACTAAATTAATAAGAGTAGATTTACCACTACCAGTTGATCCAATGAATGCTACTGTATCACCTTTTTTGGCTTTAAAGCTAATATCTTCTAGCATATATTCTTCACTATCAGGATATTTAAATGATACATGTTTAAATTCAATTTTGCCCTTAACATCATTGTGCTTAGTAACGTTTCCATCTAAGATGGAGCTATCAGTATCTAATACTTCATTAATTCTATTTGCTGATACCTCTGCTCTAGGGTACAAAATAAAGATAAAGGCTAACATTAAGAATGATGAAATAACCTGCATTGCATAACTAGAAAATACTACCATGTTACTAAAGACAGTCATTTTATCCATCATACTTGCTTCGTTAATTAGATAAGCACCAATTATATAAATTGATAATGATACTCCTTGCATAATAAGGTAGATTCCTGGGTTTAATATTCCCATCATTTTTTGGTTAAACATTTGAAGTTTAGTTAAATCATTATTGCCTTTAGCAAACTTATTTTCACTATAAGTTTCTGCATTAAATGCACGAATTACACGAATACCTTTAAGTTGTTCTCTAGTAAGTTCGTTAATATTATCAATAAGTTTTTGAACTTTTTTAAAGTTAGGAAATACTAGTATTAATAATAAACCAATTATTAGAAGTAGAATAACTACACCAATACCTGTAGCAATACTCCACTCTTTACCTTTATTTAATATTTTAAAGATTGCCCATACTGCAGTAATTGGAGCTTTAATAAGCATTTGAAGGCCAACACCTAAAAACATCTCAACATTGGTAATGTCATTTGTAGTTCTTGTAATTAAACTACTAGCTTTAAATTTTTTCATTTCATTTAAACTAAAATCAAGTGTCTTATTAAATAATTTACCACGAACATTTTTAGAAAATGAAGATGAAACATATGCAGCAAAGTAACCTACTATAATTGCTGCAATAAGTGAGAGACCGGCACAAAGAAGCATATAACCACCTTGTGTTAAAATCTCACTCATCTTGCTTCCTTCAGTTTGAACTAATCTGGTAATTGCTGACATATAATCAGGAATTTTTAAATCAAGCCAAACCTGGAACACAATAAAAAGTACACATAAAAATATACAAAAAATATCTTTTTTATTTAGATTTTTAAATAACTTAAACATATTAATCCTTTCTATTTATATTATCTCGCATCTTTAAGATAACTTTATAAAATGTTTCTAATTCTTCTTTAGAAATATCTTTTTTAAGAACAGTTTCTAGTTTTTTAAATAAGGTTTCTTTCTCTTTAAAGAACTTCTTAGCATCATCACTTAATATAACAATTTTACCTCTAGCATCGTTAGGGTCACACACTCTTATTATAACATTATTTTTTTCCATAGTCTTTAAAATACCAGAGATTGTTGCTCGGCGTAAGTTAAATACTTCTTCTAAGTCTCTTTGATAAATAGTCTTTCCATCATGTTTTAGAATATACTTAATGATTTGCATTTGAGCGATACTTGGCTTACTAAACATTTCATCATGCGAAGTCTCACTCATTATCTTACGCACAATCCCCTTTTCAAGTTCTTTAATAGAATTAAAAATATTCTTATCATCCATAAATATCACCTTAAGATACTAGTAAATTTTATCACAACATTTTAATTTGTCAATAGCCTTACAAAATATATTTAAAAACTCGGGTAGCCGTATGCAAGAACTACCCGAGGATAATATTTTTAAAACTAATTTGCAACCTTACTTCCGGACACTTTTTTAAATATAATAAAACAACACTTTTTATCGTCTGTACTCTTTCACCTTTCTAAATTGATAAAACAACTTCTTTTTGATATTATTAATTTACCATAAAAAACTAGCAAAGGAAGTCGTTCTATGAATAAATTATATAATAAAGAAATGGATATTGCAATCGGTTTGAATGATTTTTTCAGTCAAATCGATTTTAAATTTTCAAAACCTCAATTAAAGGTTTTACCGCATTTAATTATGGCTGCTATTAATGCCGAAAATATTACAAATTTAGATTTAGCAAAGAATTATATTGACGATTCTCTTTTAACAAATCATTCTTCTATTGAAAAGAAAATATGGAGGTTTCTCAATAATCACAAATTTGATGGTATCAAATTCTTTAAAGCTGTAGTTAAGAAAATTATCAAAAAAATTGGGGCTTTAAAGCACAATAAACTAGTTGTTATTTTAGATCACATGTATACTAATGACGACTTTGTTACTTTAATGTTTACTTTGAAAATCGGTAAACAATCTATCCCTATCCACTTTATTAATGATAAAGATAAAAGAAGCGGTCATTATGACATTAATGATGATGATAGAAAATTTTTATTTTCTTAAAAAGTTATCATTGAAGCAATCGATTATGTTATTGTTCTTTTATCATGTATCAATGCACCTATCACTTTTCTTGATGATAGGTGGTTTTGTAATTTTGCCCTTATGCGTCATATTCATAAAAAATGTCATTTTTTCTGTATCAGAGCTAAAGTTAATTCTGATTTAAAGAGTTCTAATCTATGATAAAAAAGAAAAACATTACATTTACAAAAAACTTTCAAAATTAACTGTCCAAAAATATCATGCTTTATATTATAAAAATATTTCAGTTGGCAAACATCATTTTAAATGCAATTTATCAATTGGCAGAGGTAATCAAATCGATGATCCATGGTTTATTTTATCTAATATTGAACCTAATCAAGCAATCCGTGAATATTCACATCGTTTTGGTGGTATTGAAATGTTTTTTAAATCTCAAAAATCCAATGGTTTCAATTTAAAAAAACTAGAACTAGAAACCTTCATACTTTTGAAAATTTATACAGCATTATTTGTTTTGCTGGGCTTTGACTTAGTATTCTTGCAATTGACTATACTAAAAATTATGCTCATGTTAAAAATTATCTTAATATTAGATATATTAAAAATAACAAAAATGGTAAGCCTATTCGCATATTATCTATATTTAATTTAGGTCTTACTATCTTTCGAAGATGTTTCAATTCTTATATAAACTATAAAATCAAGACGAACATGCAGCTCTACCTATGACTTATACAAAATTTTAGTTTTACTTTTTATGTTAAATTATCATTTAACACTTTTTGTCATGAAAAAAACTGCAATAAAATTTCATTTTTGAAAAATATTGCAGTTTTTTATATTCAAATTTATCAAAACCAGCCCAAATTAATATATCAATAAGTTATACGCTCACAAACCCTTTATTTATCTAGGCTTAATCAAAAATGTCCGGTATTAAGTACTTATTATGAATGGGCTATCACTGGTACCATTTCCGGTTACGTTGGTCGTCGACTTAAGAGAAATTGAAGGACGGACGCCGTAAGTGAGGAACACGTAGTTGCCGCCGAAGTAGCCATTGCTGCCGATAACGTACCAAACGCTAGCGCCGGCACCATAGAAGAAGTAAGGAGACAAGGACCACCAATAAGTATCCGTAGCATTTTCTTGTAAATATGTTGTAGAATTTTGTAATCCATAAGCATATCCTGCTAATGCTAACTCATCTGCTGTTATTAAGCCTACTTTTGAATTTATTTTACTTAATTCACCATTACATTTTAAACTTGGACCCGTACCACCAGCACTACCACTAGTACCTACTAATCTCTGTGTAGCACCATAATATGTTACATTTTTAGCATATCCTAAACCATTTACGTTACTGTAATTATAAGGGTTAAATGTTGTATCTGTTACATTTGTTTTATCATTACACCATACAGTATCAGCTATTACTTTTTCATAATTTTTAAGATTATTCTTTTCATACCAAGCCTCTAAATTAGTTAGTATTGTACTTTTATTTGTATTTGCATGAGTAAGAGCATAGTCACCAGCACCAACAGTTCCATACTTAAATCCTACATATGCATTATCATTATAGTTTGTATTAAATGCACTTTTATATGTTTCACCAGAATATCTTGCAAATGCTGCAGTAGTACTATTATTTGCAGAATTACATGGATTAGCTGCTTTTGCAGTATTATCATTATGTAAGATAAGTTTAACTGAACCATCTCCACCAACTCTTACTATTCTCCAGCACTTATTAGCAAATTCTACATAGTTATTTTTAACTGCTCCTCTAAAGTAGTATGATGTACCATAATCATCAGGAGTACTTGCTAAAAGTGCTTCACTTGCAGTAGATACTTCTTTTCCTGGTGCAGTTATTGGAGTCTTTACTTCATTATTTGCTAGAATTGCTTCTGCTAAAGTTGGCTTTTTTGTTTCAAATGTAGCATTACACCTTACATTACCATCACTAATTGCAGTTGTAAGAATCCATTTTGTTCCATTCCAAGTTATACTTTCGTTAGCATCTATCTTTTTACCATTTCTAGTACACTCTACAGATGCTGTATATTTATCTGTTGTTGGAAATGTACTACTTTCAACTCCATCTATTAGAGCTGCAACATATAAATCATCTTTTGGTCTTGTCTTAACAGTTCCTACTACTGATATTTTTACTTGATAGTTTTTACCTTCAATATCTTCTTTAGTCCAGATATCTTTATTATTACTATCAAGCCACATTCTAAAGTTAAATGTTCTACTTTCATCTTTAGATATGCCATCTCCTCTTTTTAGGATATAGTTTTCAGTTATATTGTATTTAGATAGACTTTGCGGAGTAGATATAGATTCTAGAGTATTAATTACTGTACCATTTAAGTCATTGTCTCCTAGTAAAGATACTTTTACATATTTAGAGTCTATTTTGTTAGTTGTACTAATTACGGATGCGATAACATAATACTCAATGTAGTTATCACATTTATTTTTTATAGTAAATGTGTATGGTGTTTGTTCTAAGGCTTCGCCTTCAGATATTGGGTAAGTATTAAGTAAATTAATTTCATTTTGTCCATTGAATTCTAAATCCATACATGATGCTGCTAGAGTGTTTGTATCAGTTTGACTTGAATAATTAGTAAATACCGCATAACTTACTCCAGTTATCATAAGTACTACTGCTAGCATTATACATAAAATTAACATTCTTTTTTTATATCTATAGAGACTATGGTTCATATTTTAACCTCTACTTTCTATAGATATTATATAACAACCACCACCCAGTGTCCAGTTAATTTTTGCACTTTTTTCTTCTATCAACACATCTTTAAAATTTTTACAAAAAAAATCGCATTTTTGCGATTTACATTACAGCTTGAAATAATAGAACTCCAAACCAGAAACCTGCTACTATAGTGATAGCACAGATTCCAATTGCTAGTAATGTTTTACTTTTCTTGTTCATTCTTTCTCACCTATTATAATGATATCATAATCAAAATATTTTTTAAAGATTTTTTAGATATTTTCTTTAATGTATTTTGTAATGTATTCTAAGACTTCGTCCTTTGGTAAGTCGATGCTTTCAGATTCTTTTCTTAGTTTAAATTCAACTAAACCATCATTTAGTTTTTTACCTATAGTGATTCTTATTGGGATACCAATTAGATCCATATCATTAAATTTAATACCAGGACGCTCTTCTCTATCGTCTAATATGGTATCGATTCCTGCTTTTTCTAAGTCATCATGTAATTTATTAGCATAGTTCATGCAATTTTCATCATTAGTGTTAAGTGCGCATATTGCTACTTTAAATGGTGCTATATTTAGTGGCCAGATAATACCTTTGTCATCGTTGTTCTGTTCTACGTATGAAGCTAGGATTCTTCCTGGGCCAATACCATAGCATCCCATTACTACAGGATTAATTTTGTTGTTTTCATCTAGGTATGTTAAGTCAAATTTTTCAGAATATTTGGTTCCTAGTTTAAATGTATTACCTACTTCAATACCTTTTTTAAAGTATAGTTTTCCACCACATACTGGGCATGTATCACCCTCTTCAACGTTTACGATATCTGCAGATATATCATAGGTAAAGTCATTGATGTTAGCGTTCATATAGTGATAACCTTCTTTGTTAGCTCCTACAACGAAGTTAGTCATGTTTAGTACTTCTTCATCGATGATGATTTGTGCTCCAGTTAGGTTAATTGGACCAGTAAAGCCTGGACAAGCATTAGATGTACTAATAAGAGCATCGTCAGCAAAGTTAATTTCATTACATTTTAATAATTTAGTAACTTTGGTTTCATTTAAAGTTCTATCTCCTCTTACGAAGAAAATAGTTAGTTTACCATCTATATTCATTAGAAGAGCTTTAACTGTTTTCTTGATATCAATATTTAAGAACTTAGTTACTTCTTCAATTGTTTGCATGTGAGGAGTTTCGACTAATTCTTTTTCTTTTAGTTCTTCTTTAATTGGCTTGTCTGGAATATGTTTTGATACTTCTATATTTGATGAATAATTACATTTATTACATAGTACGACAGTGTCTTCACCAATGTCTGTTATTGCTTGGAATTCTTCTGATAATGATCCACCCATTACGCCAGTATCTGCTTTAACAATTGCATAGTTTAAACCAATACGATCAAAAATCTTTTTGTAAGCATCAAACATTTTATGATAAGAAACATCTAATCCTTCTTCATCTTTATCAAATGAGTAAGCGTCTTTCATAGTAAACTCACGAACTCTGATAAGTCCATATCTTGGACGAGGTTCATCACGGTATTTTGGTGCTTGCTGATAGATTGTAAAAGGTAGGTCTTTATAACTTCTAACCATATTTTTAGCAGCTACTGTAAATAATTCTTCATGGGTAGGCCCTAAAACGTAAGGTTTAGAGTATCTATCTTTTAAGTGAAACATTGAACTGCCAAGAGATGCTACTCTACCACATACTTCGTAGTATTCTTCTGGAATTAAACTTGGCATTAAAAGTTCTTGTGCTCCAGCATTATCCATTTCTTCTTTGATTATGTTTTTAATATTATTAAAGGCGCGTAAACCTAAAGGCATGAACATATAAATACCTGCGCCTATTTTTTTAATCATACCACTTCTTACAAGTAGGTTACCACTAGTACTATCTTCATCTTTAGCATTTTCTCTTAACGTATAGAAAAAGTTTGTTTTTAATTTCATCTTAATCCTTCTTTCTAATTAAAAAGGATGATACTTAAAGGAGCATATGTTATGCGGTACCATCCTTATTTTTACTTAATTTTGATAACGGAATTACCCGGTTTGTTTTTTTAGAGGAGGATTTATCATCTTTATCTACCTATATTACAGCAGCATAGGCTCTCTTTAAGATTAGTTTTAATAAATGTGTCTCTTACAAATTTCTAATATTATTTTAGATTATTTTTATTGTTTAGTCAATTCTTTTTAATGTACTACCCTTTTCTTGTTTTCTCTTAGAGTACTTTCGTAGTCTGCAAAGACATCAATTAAGCTGTTTGTTTTGTAGACTTCAATCAAATTTTTATACATGTTTAATAGGCTTAATTTTTCTGATGGCGTGGCACATATTTTATTTAGTTCATCATTATTTGATATAATTACTTGAATTGGAAGCAAAAGAGTTTGTTCTATTAAGTATCTACTAAAGTTTTCTGGGGCCATTATTGTTTCGGGAATGTATAAGCCTTCATCTGTTTGCTTTAATCCCATCATGAAGTATGGTGTTATGGTTTCATCACTTGGTGTAAAAAGGAATTTGGTACTTGCGCCTTGAAATGTTAACCCTTTACCATGATATATTTCTTTATTAAAGTTGATGCATCCAAAGTCAAAAGTTTCAAATGTTGATAGTTTAGAAAAAGCAATACATCTAATCATTATTTTATAGTAATTTAATAATGTCCTGCTTTTATCAGTTGCATCATGTTTAATTATATCTTCTGCTCTATCAATAATTATTTTTAGTACGTCATATGAAGTTACAGTCTCTCCTGGTTTTATTCCTAACAAATTTGATCTAACTGGCTCCATATAATCACTTAATATGCCTTTATAGTTAATACCTAGAAGATGTGCGATATTTTTAGCCAGAATTTCAAAAGTAAATTCTTCTCCATTACTTAAGATGAAATTATAACTTTTGTCTTGATATTTTTGTTCGTAGGCTTTAAATGCCGCATGTAAATTTTCCATAACTTCAGCAGCATAGTTTATTCCTGGAAATGGTACATCTTTTGTATGTGTGGATACATATTGTAATTCTTTTCTACTAATCATAAAATAACCCCCATATTTGGCTAGATTATACCATATTTTTATGCATTAGTCAAACGAACGTTCTATTTCAGGTTTTCATTAATTATTTCTTGTTCTAATTTTAGATTGATATTATACTCTCTTTTACATTGATCTTTGATAATTTTTATTAATTCAAGGATGTCTTTAAAAGTTGCACTGCCTTTATTTATTATGAAGTTTGCGTGTTTTTCACTTATATATGCATCTTTAATATGAAAATTTTTTAGACCGAGACTTTCAATTATTTTTCCGGCATAATCACCTTCTGGATTTTGAAAAACACTTCCAGCTGATGGGTAATTTATGGGCTGAGAATTAATTCTTTTTTGAGTGTACTCTTTTATTAAGTTTAGTGATTCTTCTTTATTACCTTTTTCTAGTTTTAATGTTGCACTTAAAATTATAATATTTTTGTTTTTTAGATTTGTTTGATGATGAGATGCTTTGATTTCATCTTTAGTTATTTCTTTTATTTGATTATTTTCTAATACTTTGATTTTAGTTATGAAGTCTAGGATGCTATGCTTGTATGCTCCAGCGTTATTCATGATAGCACCGCCTAAACTTGCTGGGATACCAGAAGCCCACTCTAGACCAGTTAGGTTATTATTGATAGTTTTATTTACAAGATTTGGTAGTAAAATCCCGGATGATGCTGTTATTTCATTATTCTTTATATAAATATCTTTTAAGTTTAGATGAATAATAATTCCATTTATGTATTCTGGTAAGATAAGGTTTGAACCATTACCAATTATTTTGTATGGTTCTTTAATGTTGTTTATTAATTTTATTAGTTCTTCTTCAGCATCTATTTCAATAAATGTTTTACATATAGCGTTTAGTTTGTAAGTGTTATAATCTTTTAAATTTTTATTTTTAGTTATTTTCATAGGACTCTCCTACTATAATTATATAATAAAAAGGCAAGTTTTGTCTTACCTTCTTAGTTCTTCTAATTTTTTCTTTTCTTCTTCTAGTTTTTGTCTATCTAGTTCAACTATTTTCGCTGGTGCTTTATTTACATAGTTTTCGTTTGCTAGAAGGGTTTCTCTTCTTAGGATAGAAGCTTCTAGTATTTTAATAGCAGTTTTTTTAGCTTCGATGTCTTTTTCGGTTTCTAGTTTTTCGAAGAAGATAGTCGCTTTTATTTTACTAGAGAATACTTTGTATGATTTGATACCTAAAGGTTCTTTTACTAGGTTATCATCTAATTTAAGCATTTTAACGATTAGGTTGTTATCGTCTGTTGTGTCAAACATTACTTTTAAATCTTTAGTCATCGCGTTTTCGGCTTTTATATTTCTAAAGTTTTTAATGAATTCAATTTCATCATCTACGATTTCTTCTTCAAGTGTAAAGATATATTTTTTGTTATGTTTTGGATATTTAGAAATCATGATTGATTCATCATCTTTTACTGGAAGCATTTGATATATTTCTTCAGTTACGTATGGCATGAATGGATGAAGAAGTTTTAAAATACCAGTAAGCACTGTTATTAATACTGATTTGGTCGTGATATCTTCAGATGTATATTTTGCCATTTCAATATAGTAGTCACAGAAGTAGTTCCATGAGAAATCATAGATAGCAGCACAGGCATTATTAAATTCAAACTTATCCATGTATTTTTTAGTTTTTTCGATTGTCTTTTCGTATTTTGTTAGGATCCATTTATCTTCTGGTTTTAGGTTTTCTAGATTTATTTCTTTTAAAGTGCTAGTGCTAGATAGTACGAATCTTGATGCGTTCCAAATTTTATTGATGTAATTCCAAGCAGCTTTGATTTTGTCTTCGTCAAAACGCATATCAGTTCCAGGTGCTACATCACTTACTAAATAATACCTTAAGGCATCTGCTCCATATAGTTTAACCATGTCAAATGGGTCAATACCATTACCTAAACTTTTTGAGAATTTTCTTCCTTGTTTATCTCTGATAAGTCCATGGATTAGGCAGTGTTCAAATGGTCTTTTTCCTAGTAACTTTTCTCCTTGGAAAGTCATTCTATTTACCCAGAATGGGATAATGTCATAACCAGTAACTAATGTGTTGTTTGGGTAGTATCTTTGTAAGTCTTCAGTGTTATCTGGCCATCCTAGAGTTGCAAAAGGCCATAATGCACTTGAAAACCAAGTGTCTAATACGTCAGGATCTGGAGTCCAGCCTTCTTTTTCTGGAGGATTTACACCAACGAAAACTTCATCGCCTTTATACCATGCTGGAATTCGGTGTCCCCACCATAACTGACGAGATATGCACCAATCATAAGTAATCTCCATCCAGTGATTCATTGTTTTTTCGTATCTTGAAGGAACAAAATGAACTTTAGTCTTTGAGTCTTTTTGAAGTTCTAAAACTTTATCTGCTAGAGGTCTCATTTTAACAAACCATTGTTTTTTAATCATTGGTTCAATAATAACGCCTGTTCTTTCAGAGTGACCTACTTCGTGTTTGATTGGTTCAGTTTTAATTAGTAAACCTAGTGTTTCTAGTTCTTTTACTACTTCTTTGCGGCATGCTTCTCTAGTCATACCTACGTATTTACCACACTCGCCATTCATGGTAGCATCATCATTCATAATGATAATTCTTGGTAAATTATGGCGAAGCCCTACTTCAAAGTCGTTAGGATCTGACGCTGGAGTTATTTTAACTGCACCGGTACCTTTAGTCATATCAGCGTGTTCATCTGTAATTATAGGAATTAATCTGTTTGTAAGTGGTAATTTAACATTTTTACCAATGAAGTCTTTATATCTTTCGTCATTTGCATTAACCGCTACAGCGGTATCACCAAATAGAGTCTCTGGTCTTGTTGTTGCTACTACAACATAGTTACTATCATCTTCTAGGTAGTATTTGATATGGTAGTATGCACTTTCTTCTTCTTTATATACTACTTCTTCATTTGATAAAGCAGTCATTGCTACAGGATCCCAGTTAATTAGTTTTTCGCCTCTATAGATAAGTCCTTCATTGTAATAGTCGATAAATACTTTTTGAACGGCTTTTTCAATTCCTTTGTCTAGAGTGAAACGTTCTTTAGAGTAATCTAGTGATACACCTAAAGAGGCCCACTGATTTCGAATTACGTCAGCGTGTTCATTAGTCCATTTCCAGCATTCGTTTAGGAAAGCGTCACGTCCTATTAGGTATTTTTCTTTTCCTTGTTCTTTAAGACGAGCAACTACTTTAGCCTCTGTTGCTATAGCAGCGTGATCCATTCCAGGAAGCCACAAACAGTCATATCCTTCCATTCTTTTATATCTGATAATTGCATCCTGCAACGCAACATCCCAAGCATGACCTAAGTGTAAAACGCCGGTAACATTTGGTGGTGGAAGCACTATGCAATAAGGTTTTTTAGTTTTATCTCCACTTTTAAAATATCCCTTACTTTGCCAAAATGAATATTTTCCCTTTTCAACTTCTTCATGATTATATTTAGTATCTAACATAATTTACCTCTTTTCTATGTATTTGTTTATTTTATCAAAGTAGTCTTTGTAAAACTCTTTGTTTTCTAAATTATCATATATTTTATTTATGTAGTTAAAGTTTTTTAGTAGTTCTAGTGTGTAAGCATAGTTGATATCGTAGACGAGTGCAAGAATGCTTAGAACTTTATCAGCATATGTTTTTACATGTTTGTTTGTAATAGTTGTGCCTTTGTTAAATTCTTTGAAAACTTCTTTACTAATGACGTGAGTGTTATTTTCCATGACGATTTCTCTTTGACTTAACTGATAGATAATATCTAGTTTATCAGCATCCCTTATAAGTTTGCAAAATTTATTATCTTTTAGTGATGCTGGAAGTTTTAATTTATTATGGTAGTAAACAGCATCTAGCACTTCTTGTTTATCATATGATTTAATGTTAAACATTTTTTCATATTCTTCTTTATTTAGGAGATATGCTCCGTATGATCCGTGGTCCATATATTTATTAAAGCATTTATACATTGTCCATTCATCAAATCTACCAATATCATGAAGTAAACCAATTTGAGTTGCTAATTTAATGTCTTCCAGTGGCCAGGCAAGGTGCTCTGCTATCTTTTTAGAAATAGTACTTACTCTTTTTGAGTGATAGTATTTTCTTTTTATTGCTGGTTCATTAAAATCATAATTATTAAAAACAAATTCTTCAAATTCACGATACATTTTTATCAATCCTTTTCTTTAAAAAAATAGTTATAAACATAAGGGTGAGATAATTCACGGTACCACCTTACTTTTATAACTATTGTTATTCTTTAGATATTTAACGCATATTAACGATTTTTCTCCACTGCAACCTTCATACTTTTTTATTATTAACTTGCACCAAATGTTAACTCTCTATAAATAAAATAAGTATTACTCCTCAGTTTCCCTGAAAACTAAGGTTATTATATATTATTTTTTTGAAATTATCAAGTGTGCTCTTGCTTAAGATGTGATTTACTGCTATAATTATTTTAGAATAAAAGGTGGTGGAAAGATGGACGAGTCACAAAAAAAAGATGAAGTTATGTTAGATGCAAGTCAGCTTTCTGCGCCAAATAATGATCTCGTAAACTTTAATTATGAAGAAGTACCTATTACAGATATTGTTAATAATATAATTTTAGACGGAATAAAAAGAAAAGCATCAGATATTCACTTTGACCCATATGAAAAAGGTCTTAGAATTAGAATGCGTATTGATGGATCACTTATGGATTATAGTCATGTTCCGTTATATATTCAAAAGAACATGATTACAAGAATTAAAATTATAGCAGGTATGAATATTACGGAGTCACGTATTCCACAAGATGGTGCAATTAAGAATAAACTTGAAAATGTTAATGTGGATTTGCGTGTTTCTTCCCTACCAACTAATTTAGGTGAAAAAATTGTTATTCGTATTTTGGATTACTCAATGAGTAGTGCTGGTATTGAGGAATTAGATTTTAATAAAGAAAATTATAATAAAGTTGTTAAAATGATGAATGAACCAAATGGTATCATCTTAGTTACTGGTGCTACTGGTACAGGTAAATCTACTACGGTTTACTCTATTCTTCAAAGATTAAATACAGAAGATCGAAATATTATTACTGTAGAAGATCCGATAGAAATGAATATTGAAGGAATTAATCAGGTTCAGGTAATTTCAGAAATTGGTCTTACGTTTGCTAACGTATTAAGAAGTATTTTAAGACAAGACCCAGATATTATAATGATTGGTGAAATTCGTGATGATGAAACTGCTAGAATTGCCGTTAGAGCATCTATTACCGGGCACTTAGTACTTTCTACAATTCACACTAATAACTCACTAAATACTATTGAGCGTTTAACAGATATGTCAGTCGAAAGATATTTACTTGGTGCAGCACTTACTGGTATTATTTCTCAAAAACTTGCTAGAAGACTTTGTAAACATTGCCGAACTAGCAGAGCTGCTACTGATTATGAGAAAAAAGTATTTAAAGAAGCACTTAATATAGATGTTAAAGAAATTTATGAACCGCATGGTTGTGAATATTGTCATCAAGGTTATGCTGGTCGTATTGCTATTCATGAAGTACTTTTAATAAATCAAGAAATAAGAGATGCGATAATTAGAAATGCACCAAAGCCAGAATTAAGAAAGTTAGTTTATAAATCAGGAACTATTACAATGCTTCAAGATGGACTTGCTAAAGTTGTAAGTGGTGAGACAACATTTGAAGAAATACTTAAATTAATTGATTTAGAAGACGACTTAGGAACTAATACAAACTTAGGTTTAGAAGAAACTATTAAAGATTCAGAAATAAATAATAAAGCTAGAGACTATGAGATTTTAGACTTGTAGTCTTTTTCTTTTGCACTAAAAAAGATAGGCATTAACCTATCAATTAATAATATATGTGTCTTCCGAAATACCAGATCCACCAGAAATTGAAGTAGTTATCGAAGTCACCATTGCTGCCGTTAACGTACCAAAAACCTCTACTATTATTTATCTCTCTCGCCTGTCAGTTTGTCCCTCGAAGGGTTTCTCAAAGGCATCAGTGACTGACGATTTCGACCTTTTAATTCTTTGCCCTGTTTACATACTTATTATGTATGGGGTACTACTGGTTCCTTCTCCAGTTACGTTGGTAGAGGGCTTAAGAGAAATCGAAGGACGGACCCCGTCAGCGGCGCTCACGCGGTGGCTGTCGAAGCCGCCATTGCCGCCGTAAACGCGCCAAACGTAAGCGCGATCACCACGGAAGTAGTCAGGAGACAAGGACCACCAATAAGTATCTGTAGCATTTTCTTGTAAATATGTTGTTGTATTTTGTAATCCAGTGGCATAGCCTGCTAATGCTAACTCATCTGCTGTTATTAAGCCTACTTTTGAATTTATTTTGCTTAATTCTCCATTACATTTTAAACTAGGACCCGTTCCTCCAGTACTATTACTTTTACTTACTAATCTTTGTGCAGCACCATAGTAAGTTACATTTTTAGCATATCCTAGTCCATTTGGAGTTATGTTCCATGGATCATAACTTGTATCTGTTACATTTGTTTTATCATTACACCATACACTATTATCTATTACACTTTCATATGTTTTTAAATTGTTTGTATACCATGTTTCTAAATTAGTTAGTATTGTACTATCATTTGTGTTTGCATGTGTTATTTCATATGTTGATGAACCGACAGTTCCATACTTAAATCCTACATATGCATTATCATTATAGTTTGTATTAAATGCACTTTTATATGTTTCACCAGAATATCTTGCAAATGCTGCACTAGCACTATTATTTGCAGCATCACAAGGATTAGCAACTCCAGTTGGATTATCATTATGTAAGATAAGTTTTACTGAACCATCTCCACCAACTCTTACTATTCTCCAGCACTTATTAGCAAACTGTACATAATTATTTGTTACGGCACCTCTAAAATAATAAGACGTTCCATAATCATCTTCTGCAGATGCAAGTAATGCTTCATCAGCAGTAGATACTGCTGCTCCTGGTGTAGTTATTGGAGTCTTAACTTCATTTTTTGCTAGTATAGTCTGAGCTAGTGTACTAACAGTAGGTGCTTTAGCACTTGTTATCTCTACATGAGCACTAAATGCTGCTCCTTGATTTGCGTTTTGACTAGTAGCCTTTTTAGGATAATATATCTTTAATAGATATGTATGTTTAGCATTATTTGCTTTTACAAAGTGTCCACTACCTAGTTCTATAGATGTACCAGTAATATCAGTTTTTGATATATTTGGGATTATTTCTCCATTAGTACTAGTATTAGTACTTACTAGTTCATATTGTAATGGATCATCTGCTTTAAATGTATTTGAGTCTACTACTAAAGTTAACTTATAGTACATTTCAGCATCTGTTGTATTATTACCAGTTACTGTTATTGTTTTTGTAGCCCATACATCATCTTTAGGATATATTCCATCTAGATTTATATTTGCTCCTCCACTATATGTTATTTTCATTGTTCCGGCATCAGCTCTTACTGTAGTGCTTGTTTCAGAACTCATTCCGGCAGTAAAGAATGCATATGATACACCTACAACGCATATAAGTGATATAATCATTACATAAACCATTACTCTTTTTTGTTTCTTTTTTATTTCTTCTTGGTTCATATTTTAACCTCTACTTTCTATAAAAATTATATATCACCCAAACTTTAATGTCCAGTTAATTTTGCTTTTTTATTCTATTAACAAAATTTTTGTACTGGTATACTCAAAGTAGACAAGATAGGTATTATATTGTTTTTGTAATGAAAAAGAGATAACCTTTGTTACCTCTACTCTGTTTTCATTATTTCTGATATTTTTATTTTAGCATTAGCAATACTCTTTTCATCTGGTTTCATGACATATGCTTTTAGGCCACCTGTTGAGTATGTTGTATCATAACTATCTAAGCCAGTTAAACTAATAGATTCTATTTGCCATTTAATATTTTTATCTAGTTGCATGTTAACTAAATCTGTTATGTCTTTTTGTTCTATGTTTGTCATAACACCATTTTGTAAGCTGCTAAGAATTTTATTATATTTTGTTAGGATTGCTGGGCTTATTGCTTTATTAATAACACCTTCAATTATTTGACTTTGATGTTTACCTCTAGCATTATCACCACCAGCAAATTGATGTCTATTTCTTGCATATGCTAGTGCTTTTTCACCGCTTAATGTTTGTTTTCCCGGTTTAATATAAATCATTTTAGTACCAAACTGTCTTTGAGAGTTTTGTTCACATATTGTGTTAGAGCCACAATCTATAGAGTCATTATATCTATAGTCTGGTCTATCTACATTTACTTCAATACCTCCTAAGGCATCAATTATTTTAACAAATGATGTGAAGTTTACTCTAGCATAGTAGTTGACATCTGTATCAAGTAGTTTTCCAACTGTATTAGCACTTTCTAATACACCATATATTCCAGCGTGTGTTAGTTTATCTTTAGCTCCTTTACTAGCTAAAGTAACGTAATAATCTCTTGGAATACTTATAATCAATACTTTACCTTCTACTGGATTAACTACTGCTAGTAAGTTAACATCACTTCTAGCTGACTTATTTACTCTACCACTTGTATCAATCCCACTTAAATATACTGCAAATGGTTTTTCAGTAACTTTAACTGATTTTAGTTTATTATTACTTTTCATAGTAATATCATAAGAACCGACTAATCTTAGTTTTTTGGCTTTATCATAACTTTCTTTATAAATTTCCATCAAGCCACTGTTAACATATATAGCGTCGTTATCTTTATCTAATACGCTAGTTACTGCTTCGTCTATATTATCGTAGTCTTTTTCTTTAAAAGAAATTTCTTTGTTTAACTTTTCTATTGCTTTATCACTTGGAGAATAAACAGATATTTTCTTGTTGTCTAAATCTTTAACTTTTTCATATTTAGAATCATCTAAAACATATACGCCGTATGTTTCAGTTCTGACACCAATATCAAATATTTTGTTAAAGAAGGTAATTGTTCCGAAGGCATAGTTGATACCAGCCACCTCTATACCCATTATAATTATTGTAAGTGTTATACTTATTACTTTTACATAACCTCTTGTCTTACGGCATAACATACATACAATAAAGAATATTATGAAGCCAAGTACAACCATACCTGGAACTAAATATTTATATGGTAATACATTAAAATATATAAGTGTTCCAGTTGCAAATACGGTTAAAATTACAAGTAATAAAGCTAACACGCGATATATTTTTAATTTCTTTCTTTTCTTTTTCATAATTCACCTGCATCTTTATCTTATCATATTTTAAATACTTATAACGGGCGTTGTAAAGAAAAAGGAATTAACTTTACGTTACTTTCCTTTTGTATAAGCATCCATGTTGTAGTTTGCTCCAAGATTAACTTCAGTTATTTCAAATTGAAGGTTATATAAGTCGTTTATTTTGTTTATTTGGTTTTCTATACTTTCTTCTTTGTAGAGTCCTTCTATTTCAAGCATTTCTTTTAATTTTTCTCTTTCGCTATAGGCTTTATGGAAGATGCCACCATCGTATTCATTGGTATCACTTTCAAACATTCTTTTATAATCTCTTTGGAACATTAGATTATCTGGATGAACACTATCTTTTGCATTATTCCATGAATCATATATAAACTGAGATTTGCTTTCCCATTCGTCATCTAAGAGTTCATATTCTGTTTTTTCTTTAACACTTGGTGCTTCTTCTTTCTTTTCAATCTCAACGCCAAACTCGGATAGTTTAGATATAGGAACGTCTAATTTAATTGTAGTGCCTTCTTCTAGTTTGTCTGGGTCACTGATACCATTAATTTCACATATATGTTTTATTTCATTAGCAATTTCAGTTTTAGTTAATTTGTATGATCTTACAATATACCAAAGATTGTCGCCTCTTCTTAAGGTGTACTCAATTCTCTGGGTATCTTCAGCTATTGCTTTGTCATCTTCATTTACAATTCCAAAGTTAATTAATTTAGACTCTGGTACATCAAGTTTAAGAATAGTATCTGCAGAAAGAATGCTGTTTTCTTTTAAATTATTAAGTTTGCAGATATTTTTAATCTCGTTTACGATTTCGCCATCACTATCACAATATTTGCGAGCGATTGACCAAAGTGAGTCGCCTAATTCAACTGTGTATGATATTCTTTTTGTCTCTTCTTTAACTGCTACAACTGTTTCTGTATCTGATGGTGTTGGTATTTCGGCTACATTTTTTTTACAGAAAGTACAACCAGTTAAACTTGTTAAAGTAATTGTTCCAGCAAGAATTAATGATGCAGCTTTTTTGGTTCTTTCTTTGTCATAAAGGCTAATTGTGCCAAATTTACGTTTTAGTTCTTTTAAACTTGTTCTAAAGCCGGCTATAATTGATTTTTTAGGAACGTTAGTAAAATTATTTGGATAGATAGTTACTTCACCGCTTACTTGCTGATTATTAACGTTTCCGTTCACTTTATATTTTTCTGATATTTTCATGTACTCTCACCTATTTTAAGTATATAATATTATTTCAATTATAACAAGTACCCAATTAAAGTTAAGTCCTCTAATGATGTTATCTTGACTTTAACTAGTTTTCCTCTTTCAATGTTTTCTTTTACTTTTATTCTTAAATAATTATCTGTATATCCATATGTGTAACCGTCTTTGTATTCTTCAGTTAAAAGGATTACTTCTTTATTAATATACTTTTTGTAGTATTCTTTTTCTAGTTTATCTGATAGTTCAAGCATTTTATGAGTTCTTTCAGTCTTTTGTTTATCTGATACAAGATTTTTCATTTTAGATGCGGCAGTACCATTTCTTTTAGAATATGGGAATACGTGAATTTTACCGAATTTTAATTCTTCAGCATTTTTTAAACTTTCGTTAAAGTCTTCATCAGTTTCAGTTGGAAAACCAACGATAAGATCAGTCGTTATATTTATATCTGGTTTTACGGTTCTGATTTTTTTTATTATTTCATTAAATTCTTCGATTGTATATTTACGGTTCATCATTTTTAAAGTGTTATTACAAGCACTTTGAACTGGGATATGCATATGCTTGCATAGTTTAGGATTGTCTTTTAATTCAGTTAAGAATTCCTCATTGTTAATTTCAGTTATTTCAATGCTACTTATTCTAATTCTTTCTAATCCATCAAGTTTACTTATTTCGTGAATTAATTTAGTTAGATTAGGATACCTTCCAGTATGAATACCAGTTAGAACAATTTCTTTGAAACCATCAGCAACTAGCGTTTTTATTTCGTTGTAAGCACTATCATAATCTTTAAAGCGTACACGACCTCTTACATAGGGAATAATGCAGTATGAGCAGTAATTATCACAACCGTCTTCTATTTTGACAAAGGCACGAGTTCGGTCATAATTTTTAGTAATTTGCATTTCTTCAAATTCAGTTTCTTGTAAATTATAGATTTTCTTAATTTGTTTTCTATTTTTTAAATATTCTTCTAAAAGAGTTACGATTAAAGTTTTATCTTTATTACCAAGGATAATATCAATGTCTAAGTCTTTTAATTCTTTGGGATCTTGCTGAGTATAACAACCACAGACAATAATTATAGCATCCGGATTTTCTCTTTTAGCTTTTCTGATTATTTTACGATCTTTTGCATCACTTTGGTTTGTTACTGAGCATGTATTTATTACGACTACATCTGGTTTATCTTCAAGTGATACTATCTCATATTTATTATTAATAAAGATTCCTTTTATTACTTCTGATTCATAAAAATTTACTTTACATCCTAATGTTTCAATTGCTACTTTCATGTTTACCTCCTAAAAAAAAGCCACTAATGGCTTAAATCTTTTTGTAATTCTTTTAATGCCTTTAGAAAATTTTCTTCTTCTTCGTATTCAAACATTTTTACATTTAATTTTGGCATTTCAAGAGTATTTTCGTTTTTATCTTCACTGAAAGATATTTTTCTTACTTCTAGTTCAGGAATTGGATTACTATACTCATCATCATAATTAATGTTTATCTTATCTTTATTTCTTATGAGTTCATCATAACTAATTATAGCATTATTTTCTTGTTCTTCTTCATAACTAGTTAGTTTTATAGTTTCAGGTTTATAGTTCTTTTCAATGTTTTTGCATACTGCTTCGATATCAAAACCATCTTTGCCTGGAACTACTTCTTCATCATCACCACATTTAATTAAATATACAATATATACTAATAATACGATTAGTAGTACTGTACCAATAAAGAAGAAATAATCTCCCATACTAAGTGAATAAATAAACCCCATTAAATTTTCTAATAAATCTTTCATAATAACACCAAAATTTCTTTCTATTATACAATATTTTTTTATTTTTTCAAGAGCAAAAGAAGAGGATCATGCTGATAAAATTATTTAAGCCATGTAGGATCATTGGATAGTAAATGTTATCTTCTTTTTTATATATATAGGCTAGAACCATTCCCATTGTTACATATGGAATGCTATTTATTAAAGCGTATACAATGTTTAAATCTGTTGGGAAAATATGCAGGAAGCCAAAGAAGATGCCACTTGTAATTATAAACAAATACTTATTTTTAATAATTTTACTGATACCCAATCTAAAGATGCCTTCTTCAACAATAGGAGTTGTAATACTAGTTGTTAAGAGCATTAAAATGGGAGCACTAGTTGTATATAAGTTAATTGCTTCTTGATTTTCACTCACGTTAACTTCATAACCACACATAACACATAAGATGGCCATTACAACACTACTAATTATTTTTATCCCCCAAAACATGCAGGAATATTTTATTATTTTTTTTATAAAATCTTTTTCTTTTACTACATTCCTATCCTGAATTAAATCTTTATTATATAGAACAAATATTAATACTGCTAGAATAACTTCTGCTGCTGATGTAATAATTACAGCATCTTTGTAGTCAGTTATAGCAAAGCCCATGTGTTTTATTCCTAGCGCTAATATTGAACTAAGCGTTAAAAAAGCGATTAAAGCTACTGCTATTTTTATAATATTAAGTAATCTTTCTTTCATATTAACCTCACATAATACTGCTATAGAGTACGCTTGCTAGAAGCATATAGATGCTATAAGTTACGATACTAGTTACAATGTTATTGTTTTTTCGATAGATAAGTGCTAAAAGCATAAATAATATAAATGTTAAACTTGAATTAACGATCATATAACCAATTGTCCCCTTGATTAAGTATGCATTATATAGAGCTGCTGCTAATCCGGAAGCAAAGATACTACCACTATAACTGAATAAGCGATTAACTCCTAAATCAAAGATGGTAACTTTTAAATAAGGAATTAAAATAATGTTTTTTAAGATTTCTATTATAAGGTCTAAATTAAAAGGTTTATTAAATATATTATAGAAACTTATGCTGTTATAACTAATGTAAAAACTTTTAGCTATTACTGATAAGATATAATTTGATACTAACATTGTTACAAATATTATGAGAAATGCTACAAAAGCATAGACCATATTACTCATAAGTTTTCTTTTAAATTTTTTAAATTCACTTTTTAATTCTGGCTTGTAAATTAGATATATAAAAAACGAAATGATAATATATAAAATTATGCTTGTAAATGTTTTACTAATATTTATTTTGAACAGTGAAAGAAACTTATAAAAGTATTCTTCAGAGAATAATAATATTATAAAACTTAATAGTAATCTAATTAAATTAACTGCAAAATCTTTCATAACTTCTCCCTACTATATTATGATAAATCATTTGTTTTTTGCTCGCAATAGGTTACATTTAATTTACATGTTGATTGACGCAATTAGACACTTTTTAAATCAGTATATTTTATTAAGTAAATTTTTTTATTTTTGTAAAATGCGTAAAAGACATTATTAAGATCAGTGTCTTGTTTATTTAAATAGTTAAGAAGCCAGTACTTACTATGTTTGATTTCTTTAAGAGTTTTTGTCTGTATTACCCCATCAACAATAAGTGCTAGAGGATATGTTCCTTCTGTTTTAAAAATGTTGTATTTAAAAATACTTAACTTACCATTTGTTTCTAAGAAGGCATACTCAACGTCTTCTATGGATTTAATATTATTTTGTCTTAAACTTAATAAAAGGTCATCTAAACTATATCTTTGTTTAATCATTTCTTTATAGTTAAGTATGCCCTTGTTTATTATGATACTTGGTTTTCCATCTAGAAGATTTCTAAAGGTTCTATATTTAATTGATAAAAAGGCAAAAATGATTTCGATTAATACAAGTACGGATATAGGTGCTACAGTTAAAATTATTGGGTCATCTATATTTTCAATACTTATTGCTACTAATTCGGCAATTAATATAGATACAATTAAATCGATGACGCCTAACTGGCCTATTTCTCTTTTTCCCATTAAGCGATAACTAAGCATGATAAAGAAGTAGAAGAAAACTGTTCTAAAGATAGCAACAAATAATTTCATAATCTCACCAATATTATATTGATTATTTTTAGATTTTCTTATTCACTTTAGTTTTAATTTATGTTATTATTAATTTATGATAAAGATAGTATTTAAAGTAAATGGTAATTGTATAAATGCTTATAAGCTTATAAAAGATACTCCTAAAGAAGATTTGAATAAGACAAATGTCATTGATACTAAAGAATTGGTATTTTCTGATGTTTATATTAAAAATAATCTTGAGTTGGTATCTTCGTTTTTAAATGTTATAATTATTAAACGTAAAATAAATACTGTGTGTATAAGAGATTTTGAACTTATTACTGTTATTTTAGATATTATTAATACTATTCCAAATATCACTAACTTAATTATTAAGCCTGATGAGTCAATTAATTATGATATATTTTTAAAACTATTAGATAATAATTATTTAGAAAACCTAGAGGTATATGATTTTCCTAGAATACTATTGGATAGATTAGATACTAATAAAAAGATTGTTGTTAAAACTAGGACAGAGATTTTATTTGTTAGTAATTTTATGAAAGTTAATAATCTTAATACTTATTCAGATATTTATTATAAGAAAAATATTGTTATTTCTGATTTTACTAGTGATGATAAAAATGATATAGTTACTTTTATTAAGATAAACAAGTATTTAAAGGAAATAAATTTTAAAAATTTTAGTGTAAGTGCTTTTGACTTTATGATGAATTTACTTATTCAAAATGCTAAGGAAGATATTAAAATAAGTTTTGAATATGATAACTTAAAAGATACAGATATTAATGTGATAAGTAAATATAAGAAAGTTAATGAAAGATTACTTTTGAATGCAAATATAACTTTTAAAATTAATTATAGTGAAGAATATAGAAGGAACAATTTATTTAAGCAAATTAATATAAATTTTATTAAAGTTTCTCTTGGGGCAGTAATACTAGTAATTATTTTTATGATTGGTATTAATTATTATAAAAATTATGTCGATGAACAGCATTATCTTGGAATTGAAAATAATTTAAAAGAGATAATTAAAGTAAATCAAAAGAAAACTGAAGAGGAAAATCCACTTGATGTTATTGAACCTGGTGATGAAGATTTGACAACAACTACTACCACAACTACTACAGTCTATGATATTCAGTATGAAAAAGTATTTTCTACACTTCAGGAAATAAATAAAGATACTGTTGGTTGGTTAACTGTTAATAACACACGGATTGATTATCCAGTTGTTCAGGCTAAAGATAATGATTATTATTTAAGACGCGATTATTATCAAAATAAAAATCGTCATGGTTGGATATTTATGGATTATCGTAATAACCCAGATGAATTAAATGAAAATACAATAATATATGGACACAATTTAGCAAATCAAACAATGTTTGGAACATTAAGATATGCGCTTAATTCTTACTGGTATAAAAAAAGTGCTAATCAAATTATTACTTTTAATACTCCTAATGAAAATATGAAATTTCAAATATTTTCAATTTATACTATTCCAACAACTAATGACTATTTAGATATTACCTTTCCTACTACTGATGCTTATCAGGCATATATTGATTTAGTAAAAGGCAGAAGTATTTATGATTTTAATATTGAGGTTGCTACAGATGATAAGATACTTACTTTATCAACATGTGCTAATGGAAATGATAAAAGACTTGTAATTCATGCAAAACTAATAAAAGAAAGCTAATTAGGCTTTCTTTTGATTTTCTTTAATAACTTCTAAAATTGCTCTCATTTGACGATATTCTTCTAAAGTGAACATATCATTATCACTTTTCTTTTCGACAACAACGTATTCTACTTTTGGTTCATATACTACTTGTCTTCTTACTTCTTCAATTGTTTTTGGTAGTTCGGGTTCCTCATAAAAGTTTTCTTCTACTTTTGGTTTAGATAACATTTTGATTATTTTAATTAATATCAATATCACCATCCAAATAATAAAGATTCCTAAACTAATTTCAAATAATATCATTAAATGATCGTTTGTATATATACTTATCTTACTAGATAAATCAACTTTTGAGTTTTCAATTTCATCTAAGATAAGAAAGAAAATATAACTATTAGAAATAAATGCTAAGGCATTAAACATTTTGATATTTGAAGATATTTTTTTACTTACGAGTGAATATATTAAGATGATTAAACTAATAATTAGCATGATAATATATTCTAATACTGTTGGAAAATAAATTAATGATACAATATTTTTAGAGATACTATCCAAAAGCACCAATAATGAATCATAATACATTGATATGAGAATCCCAATTACGAGTAAACTTAATATTGAATAAATCTTTTTAGTTTTACCATCCTTTTTTGAAATGAATTTGATATCTATTATGATAAGTACAAGACCAAATAATAAGACTAAAAAAAGAGGTGACGAAAAAATTAGATTAAAAATAGTCCTAATCTTTTCTAGTAAAGTAAACTCTACCATATTATCACCTCTTTCCCCCTAAATTATTCTTATATGCGTTCACAGATATAAATTGTTTGTGTTGTTTTGTCTCCTTTAGTACAAGTTATAAGTGTAAGCGTTGTTTTACTTTTATCTCTTTTTATTGCAACATCACCGTCTTTTAAATCTGTATAAATATTAGTTATGACGTAAGTATAATTTTTATTGTTGTACGTTATATCAACTTTATCTCCTAAAGTTAATTTATACAAGTTTCTAAAATACGATATTGAACTAGTTCCTGAGTGAGAAGCAAGTATAAAATTGCCACCTTCTTTATCAGGATAATCAGATTCAGGAACAATGTAAATGTTGCGATTTACATTGTTATATTTAGAATCCTTACTAACAAAACCTCTTTTTAAATCTATTTTTGGTATAGATATATTTCCAACATAATACTTTGTGTAGTCGATACTTACTACCGGTTTTTTAGTAGTTGTTGGTACATTTTCTGGTTCTGTAACTTCCGCTGGCTTTTCTGTTTCATCTTCGATAACAGAAATTTCTTCATCATCTATTTCATCTAAGTCTTCTATTTCACTTGCAATTTGTTCATAGTATAACTCATTCATTTCATCAAAAACCTCATGTTTTTTTGTATTGAAGTAAGTACTACCTAAAATGCAAATCCCTATAAATAGGACAAATACTGATATAACAGTACTTATGTATTTTTTTCTAGTTTTGTTTTCCATTTCTGTATAACATTACAGCACCAACTGATACTACTAATGTACCAACAACATATGTAATTGTGCTTGATAGACCAGTTGTTGGAACTACGATGATTTCATCCTCTTCTTTTTGGTTATAAATAGTTATTTCTACGGCATCAACATATCCGTTAGAACCTTTAATTTTAATCTTACCTTCAGCGTCAACTGTGAAGTAAATTTTTGCATCAGTTTTTTCATAACCACTAGGAGCGGCTTCTTCGCTTAATACATATTCGCCTTCGTCAAGTGTAATATAACTTGCACTATCTGTTGTAGTAATAGTTGATACTGTTTCCCCTTTATTATTTTTTATCATTAAAATTGCACCACTAACATATTTATTAGTTTTGCTATCTAATTTATTAATTTTAATTGCAGACTTATCAACAAGTTCGTTAATCATTTTGATATGGTCTACTTTTGTGTACTTGCCATCAACAAGTTCATATAGATTTAAATCTTCATCAACTTTGAAAGTAATAGTTGTACTACTTAATTTGTAACCCTTTGGTGCAGTAGTTTCTGATAATGTATATACACCAGGATCTACAGTTACATAATGTGCTTCACTGGTACTTACCCATTTATCTACTACACTTCCAGATGAATCTTTAACGACTAGTGTTGCTCCTGGAATTTCTTTTGAACCAGTAACATCGGTTTTGCTTATTTTTACTTTCGTTGTTTTGATTTTTTCATCAATCATTTTGATAGTGAAACTTCCACTGGCACTATTAACAACTACTTTCTGCTTAGCTGCTACCTTATATCCGTTTGGTGCTTCAACTTCTACTAATGTGTATGTACCTACTGGGATATCAGTAAATACTTTTGCAGTAGTTCCACTTGTCCAAGTCTTATATAATTTGCTTGAAGAACATGTTTTATTAGTACAATCTTCACTATATAATGATAGTTTTGCACCCGAAACGTATTTACCATTTTCGTCAACTTTATTAATAGTTAATCTGTTCTCTTCAATTTCATAGTCAACCATCTTTATAGAAAAATTGCCATTATTTGAAGAAATATTAACATACATTTTATCTGCAATTTCATATCCAGATGGAGCAGATATTTCTACTAATGTATAAATACCTTTTGGAATGTTTTCAAATACTTTTGCAGAATTTGTAGTTGTCCATGTAGCGTATAAATTCCTTGAAGAGCATGTTTTATTAGTACAGTTTCCTTCATATAAAGCTAACTTAGCACCTTTTACATAGTCACCGTCTTCATCAACTTTATATACTTTGAAAATGTTTTCTTCTGGTTTAGTTACGCTTAAATTTAATGATGCAGATACGGGTTTATTTACTGTATCTAATTTTCCGTAAAGGACGTACTGATAATTAGCACCGTATTCATATTCATACGCCGTATTGATTGTGTAAGAACTACTAACTTTTACTTGGAAAGAAATAGTTTTGCCTTCTGGAACTGAACTTTTTGGAACAGATACTTTAAAAGTATTACCTGATCTATTTGTTATAGTTGTACCATAAGGAGCATTTACTAAATCGATGTTGTAGTTAGCAATTCCAAATCTTTTTACTGTAATAGTATCAGAAACATAGTAAGAACCTTGCTCAGTAAACCTATTGTTTCCACTTATACTCATTGAGCCAATTACTTCTGAATAATTTCTTGCACCTTCAACTAAGTTATAAATTTTAGCATAAGTTGTGTTAGAATTACGTCCATTAATAATAGTATTTTTTGCTGCCTGGCTTATATTACTAGTTCCAGACCAAATGTCTCTGTACCACCAAACTGCAGTTTGCATAATATAGTAGTCAGTATATGCATTACCTGTATTAGGCTTATTTTTTAAGATATAAACCATACCTTTAGGTGCCTCACCCCTTAATCTGATTGTCATATTTGCAGGGTATTTTTTTAATGCTTCTTCACAGTATAGATAAATTGAATTTGTTGTTTGTTTTACATATACTGTGGGAACTCCACTAATTAAATTAGATGATTTTCCTAAAGAAGTTGTCTTGATTGTAGCAGGTGCTGCATCAGCCTTTAAACTAAAACCAAAGACACTTAATAGTAAAAATAATAATGATAGTATTTTCTTTTTCATACCAATTCCCTCTTTCTAAATATCTTTCCTTCTTTTTCGCCCATACTATACCATATTTTTGTATAAAATGCAAGTTTTTGTTCGCCTGATAAAATTATATGAAAAAAAACAAGTTATCTTGCATATCTATAACTTGTTCCTGCTTCTAAAGTGATACCTTTACTTTTAAATAATTCACCAACACTTACTGCTTGATACCCCTGTTCTTTTAAAAGAGGCATTAATTCTTTTACAGCGTCTCTCGTGCTTTCATATAAATCATGAAATAAGATAATATCGCCTTCTTTAATATTATTCATTACCATTTCTATAACTTTATCTTTATTTCGGCTTTCCCAGTCTCTAGTGTCTAGACTCCAAGTTACAATTGGAACACCAGCACTTGCTTTAATTTTATCATTGTAAGAACCATAAGGTGGCCTTAAATAAGGCATATCTTTGCCAGTAAGTTCTTTAAATAAAGCATTATTATCATTAATTTTTGATAAATACTTAACTTCAGTTAATTTTGTTAGTTTTGAATGATCAGTTGTATGGTTAGCTATTTCAAAGCCTCTCTCTGACAACTCCTTAGTAATCTCGGGATGGGCCTTAATGTTATAACCTACTTCAAAGAAAGTAGCGCTAGCGTTATATTCTTCTAAAATATCAGCAATATCTAAAGTGTATTTGCTAGGTCCATCATCAAATGTAAAAGCAACTAGTTTAGCTTCTTTTTGAATTGTGTGCTCTTTATGATAACTTTCATCCAAATTTAATGATATTTTTGCTGCCTCAGTTAGTTCATTATTTACTATTTCTAAATTTTTTAATTTTTCATTTTCTCTAATATAAAAAGTTGTAGATTTATCATTAAACAAAATATTAATTTTTGAATAATCTATTTCTTCTTTATTTTCAGTGTTTTTCTTAGTTTCTATAACGGCTTTTAATTTGTCTATATCAAACAACTCCTGCAAGGATATTCTCTTATTTTTATTAAAAATTAACGTTTCAACATTTTCTAAATTATCTTTATTATAAAATTTAAATAATACCGTAGTATAATCATTAGATTTACCTATCTCGTATTTAATGTTTGTAATATTTTTAGTGTTAACGTCTTTTAAATATCTCTTTATTATTACATCTTTGTTATTTTTAAATACAGGATAATCTATATCAATGTTAGTGCTTACTTTTTTATTTGAAACATGATAAAATATTAAACTTAATAATAGTAATATGATAATTGTTAATATGGTTGTTATAATACTTCTCTTATTCATATACTTCTCCTACATTTTTATTATACCCTTTTTAAAGAAAAAAACTAGACATTAGAAGCTATTTTACAATGTTTCTAAATAACTAGTCATATGTTTTGCCCATAAGGAATAGTAAAAACTTTTTGGGTGAACTCCATCGCTTGAATAAGGCTTATCCTTGACGGACAAAAATGGACTATTTTCTAGAAAAGTTATCCCGTAAGAATTTGCTAAATCTCTTAAGGCATTGTTAAATACTGCTTGATAAGAAAATGCTGCATCACTATTTGTCTTTTTTATGCTAACAGGTAAAACTGAATTAATAACTAATGTTGTATTTGGAAGTTCTTCTTTAAGCATATCTAAAGTTTTAGTGTAAGCATTTATAAAGGAACTCGTTCTTCCGGTCCAGAGTTCTAAATCATTTGAGCCATATGCTAAAAATAAATAATTAGGGTTAAGTTCTTTAATTTTGTCTAAATCTTTATCCATATTATCTATTCTTCTGCCTCTATGCCATACAACATTATTATTAGATAGGACTCCATATGCAGTAAG
The DNA here is from genome assembly GCA_900547775.1 of uncultured Mycoplasmatota bacterium. Lineage (GTDB taxonomy): Bacteria > Bacillota_I > Bacilli_A > RF39 > UBA660 > CAG-533. The sequence goes on from URHW01000003.1 coordinate 90,773, forward strand.
TCCTTCAGCCATTGAGTCTCCACATACAACAGCTCCTTTTTCGGTAAATACTCTTTGAATATCATCATCAATAATGTTATCTATACTATAGTTATCATAGTTTTCTATATGATATGGAGCATAAATACTATCAGAGAGTTCTATTGCTTTAGTAGTTGTAGTAGTGGTACTTGTTGTAGTGGTGGTAACTATGGTAGTGGTACTAGAAGTTGTATCTATTTTAGTGGTTGTACTACCAGTGCTTATCAGTTCATTTTCTTTATATGATAACTTTATTAAATATATTAAAAGTCCAAGAAGAATTATTAAAAGTATAATTAAGCCTTTTTGAATAACTTTCTTATACATATATACCTACTCTAAATTTAAAAAGTTATCTTTAATAGTTTGAGCTAATTCATCATCCATAACAAGCATTACAATGTCGCCTCTATTTACGACAAGGACATTTTCATCTGCAACTCCTACGCATACCCATTTTCTTGGATCTACTTTTTCTTTAATTTCTTTCATGGCTTTATCAGCGTCTTTGGCATCTTCTAGTCTTACTAAAACTACTGAGTGAGCGATAGAACTCATTGTAGGTTCACTAGCCAATGCTTCCTTATATTTAAAAGTAACATCGCCTAAATAATAACTAAAATTTTCACTAGTAACTTTATTATTTTCTAAATCTGGTAAGTCATCACTTGGAATACCTGCATAAACCTCTTTCATAATTTCACTTAATGAACCATCTAATCCTTTTTTACTAGAACATCCAACTAAAAGTGCGCAAAGCACAACTAATAATATACTTATTTTTTTCATACTTTCCTCCTATTTTAATGAAAAACTATTATTTATAATATTAACACTATATATGAATAATATATCATCTGGGTTTGTTAAATCAATATCTAAATTTTGTAAATTAGCAAATTTGACATATCTTAAGTCTAATACGATAACTTCATGGTAATTTTCTGCTAAAAATGGAATAATTGAACTCCCGTATGAGTCCCTAAAAACAATTAATTTTTTATCAGCAACTTTATTATTTGTAATTTTAAGGACCGGAGTTGCTCCAGCTAAAAATATATCATAACTATCTATATTATGAAAATAATCTTCATTATAAACTTTTTCTTCTTTATCCTTTTCATAATTATACACACGCATATTTTCTATAGTTTCATTAGTTAAATATGTAATTTTGTCAGCTTTTACACTTGATACCTTCCTGCTATATAATGCCCCATAAAATGGATATAGCATCTTTTCAGTGTAAGAGGAGTTTTCTTCTAATCCCATTACACTTTTTATTTTATTGGTCACTTTTTCTAGGTTACTATTTATCCAGTGAATGTCAGTTTTATAGTAATCTTTTAAAGATAATTCTTCGCTGATGCTGATTTGTTTTATATTGCTGTCTAAGTTTTTTAATTTATCATCTATAAGATTGTAATCTTTTTTTATTATATTATCTTCATAATACTCTTTGTCAGGAATCTTAACAAAATATGTATTTGCTTTAAAATTCTTATTTATTTCATTTATCTTATTAATAAAGTAATCTAATGAGTTCTCACTAGTTTTTGTTATTTCAAAAAGGTAACCATCTTTTTCATACACGCTATTTTCCTCTTTTACATTTAGAAGATATTTGGAAGTGATTCCTTTTATTTTTCTAAATACATCACGTGCTGGCATTTGGTCAAGCGTATAGTCATCTAAATCTGTAAAATATGAGCCGTCAACGACTTTTTCATAATTTAGTACTGGCGCTTGTTTTAATTTACGCCGCTCAGTTTTACTAATTTCATTATCCTTTAAAAGAATGCCAAGCATACCAATTAGTACGGTATAAATGATTAAAATTTTTGTTACAATATTATTTTTCATAATCACCTCAAAATCTAAAATATAAAAATGGATTAAATGATGAATCAACAATATATGCAGTTGATAATATAAGTAGTGCTAAATAATAAATAAATGCTATATTTTGAAGTTTGCCTTTAAATATTTTGAATATATTTAAAGATACTGCAATACTAATAATTAAAATTAAAATATAGTTTTTAATATAGAAAATGACTTCAGAGTTTATTAATAATAAATTGTTTAAGCCAAGCATCCCCTTAATTGTCAAAAAGGCACTAGGTAAATCTTTTGCATAAAAGAAAACAAAACCAATGATAACTAAAATATCTGTAATTATGCAAGATAAAATGTGATGTTTTTTCACGAAATTTTTAAATAGGTATTTTTCTAAAATTAAGATGATACCAAAAAATAATCCCCATATAATAAATGTATAATTTGCTCCATGCCATAATCCTGTAAGTAGCCAAACAATTAAAATGTTAATAATATTTCTTAAGTTTCTGCATCTATTGCCACCTAGTGGAATATAAATATAATCCTTAAACCATGATGTTAAAGAAATATGCCACTTACGCCAGAAGTCGCTCATTCCATTGTTAATAAATGGATAATTAAAGTTTTCTTTAAAATGAAACCCTAGCATACGGGCAAGACCTATTGACATATCACTATAAGCAGAAAAATCTAAATATAATCTTAAAATGTTTAATAAAGCCACCATCCATAAACTTACAACTGTATTATATCCGCTAACTGATGTTATAAAAAGTGCTAAGGTATCTGCAAGAATTACCTTTTTGGATAAACCAATAATAAAGCGTTTTGTTCCAATCTCTTTATCACTACTAGTAATAATCCTTTTGTCAAGTTCGTCCTCAATATCGGCATATCTTACAATTGGTCCTTCTATTTGGTAAGTAAACAAAAATGTATATAAAATAACTTTCTTAAAAGTAATATCCTTTATCTTGTTATTATATGCATCAATCAAAAAACTAATCATTCTAAAGGTTGTAAAACTTATTCCGAGAGGTAATATTAAATCAAATAAGTCTATGTTAAAGCTAGTAATACTATTAATAATATCTATGATAAAGTTTGTATATTTAAAATAAAGTAATGGAAGTATGTTTAAAATAATACCTACTATTAAAACAGATTTATTTCTAATTTTTCTACTTAAAAAATAGTTAACTATTCCAGTAATTAATAGTAATGGTAAGAATTTGACATCTCCATATATATAAAAGAATAAACTAAAAATAATAAGAATGGTGTTCTGAAATTTTTCAGGTAAAATATAATATAAAATTAATAGTAATGGCAAGAAATAAAAAATAAACGTCGTACCAGAAAAAATCATATTAACCCTCCTACTTTGTTGCTAGTATTAGTATACACTATATTTTTAAAAAAAACTATTGTTTCAGGTTTTTTTGACATTTCATTTAATTTTATTAAATTTTATTCAAATAGTTCTTGCACTAATATTTTTATTATGGTATATTATTTATTGTTAACGGAAGTTAATATGGATCTTTAGCTCAATTGGTTAGAGCATCCGGCTCATAACCGGGCGGTTGTAGGTTCGAGTCCTACAAGATCCACCAAACTTGCGGGTGTGGCGGAACTGGCAGACGCGCTAGACTTAGGATCTAGTGGATATATCCGTGCAGGTTCAAGTCCTGTCACCCGCACCAGTGACGAATCTGTTCGAACTATTCGAACTTTATATATAGAGAACTTGCAAAAAGTTCTTTTTTTATGTTATTATGTATTTAGAAAGAAAACTTGCATAAAATAAAAAAGAGGAACATTTAAAGTTGCAAGTGAATGTCGCCTCAATTAATTGAGTTGGACACTCTATCTAAGCAGATGAGTGTCTATTTTTTTATGACTAATACCAATAAGGTATGAAGTGATAAAATGATATAGATGAATCTTAGGAGTTTAATCACATAAACTCTTTTTTTCATCGATATTTACCTTCTTCCTTTTTCAAGACTGGAGGACGACACTCACATTAAATGTTCCTAATAAAATTATATCAAACGTTTATTCGCAGCCAAATAGTTTTACTATATTTTTCTATTATATATAATAAACCATAGTATTTTGATATTAATGTCAAAATACCTAGGGGGTTAAATATTTTGTCAAAACAAAATAATATACAAAGATTAATTTACATAGTATAATATAATCATCTATTTAGTGTTAGGTGGTTTTATGATAAAAAGAATAATATTTGATATCGATGGTACTTTGATTACTGGCGTAGATTTTTCATCTTATGTGGCAAATACACTTAAAAAATATGGCATTGAAGACATAGAAAAGACAAAACAATTTTTGTTAAATATTAAAGAGTATGAAAAAACATATAATAGCTATGATAGAAATCTATACTTAAAATTTTTTGGTGATAAATTAGGATGTGAATTAGATAATCATTTTTTAGAAATATTCTTTCAAGAATTAAGAAAAGCAATTCCTGAAAATGCTGAAAAAATTAGATCAATGCTAGCAGCAATGAATGAATATGAACTAGTATTATTATCTAATTATTTTGAAGAATCACAAAGAAATAGATTAACTGCTATGGGAATCAATGATTATTTTAGTGAATATTACGGTGAAAGTATTATAAAACCAAATGAATTAGCTTATAGACAGGCTCAAGGAATATACCAACCAAGTGAATGTGTAATAGTTGGTGATGATAAAAGATTGGATATTGATGTTCCTAAATCACTAGGTTTTAAGACAATATATGTTAACGAAAATGGTGATATAAAAAGAGTTGAGGAGTTATCTCCAAGATTAATAAAAAAGTTGTAGATATCTACGACACTCGCAACATTAAAGATTTACTCGAACTAGAAATAGTTCATTTATTCGAACCTAATAAAAAGAAGAACTGAGTAATAGTTCTTTTCCTTTTTAATTAATTATATGTTATAAGTTAAAGTTTTTATTTGAGGAACTGTGATTTCTTTTTGCTTCATGCTGTAAGTATTCAGCATTATCATGTATTGCTTTAACTATTCTTTTCTTTGTCCAAACATCTTCTTCTTTAACTTCAGCAGTTCCTGTTACCTTTATGCTTACTAAAGGGACTTCCAAATTATCTAGTGTCATTATGATAAATTTTGTCATTTCTTTTGTATTCTCTTCTCTTACATAAAAATCGAATCCTAAAAACTCTGGCCCACCACAGCGAATATCAACTGGGTCATTGCTTACACAATCTACACTTATTTTTGAACATCTAATTAATATATTTTTCATAATAATCTCCTTTTTGTTTATTTATTTTATCACAAGTTAATTATAATTAAAATAAGTTTGATTAAGTTGTTATGGTTTTAGTTAAAGTATTTTTTTATAAATATTATATAATTAAAACTTTATATTTTTCATTATTTATATTATAATTTTATTGGTGATAAGATATGGAAACAAAGAAAACTAAAAAAGAAATTGTACAAATGCTTTTAAAAAAGGAACTAGACACTAAAGATGAAGAAGAATTAATGAATATGCTTTTAGATGAACCAATAAGTGTAGATGTCGATAAACAAAGTGATGAAAACAGAAGTTTTGGAGACAGGCTTTTTGGTAAAAAAAAAGAAGATGGTGGGAGTTAATTCACT
>URHW01000004.1 GCA_900547775.1 uncultured Mycoplasmatota bacterium
ATATAATCATTACATAAACCATTACTCTTTTTTGTTTCTTTTTTATTTCTTCTTGATTCATTTATTTTACCTCTACTTTCTATCATTAATTATACAAACCTTCACTAATATTTTCAAGTATTTTTTTACGACAATTTTATTTGTAAAAAAAGAGGCAATTTCTTGCCTCTTTACTTTACCTTATTTTTACTCATATTAATGATTAAATCGTTTTTTTAATACTACAACCGCACCACCAATGATTAATACAGAACCAGCTAATGTAATTACATAAGCCATTATATTATCACCAGTTTTAGGGTTTTCAACAGATACAGGTGTATAGAAACTTAATTCAAATGTTGAAAAACTATTTGTTTCTAATACGATATATTTATCTTCACCTCTAGTTTTAATTTCATAACTCTTAGTATCAATAACTTTATCACCAGATTTATGAGTAACTTTTACATGAGTTTCAGTAACATTACTTGGTACAGGTAATTCAATCTTTACTGCTTTAGTTAAAGCATCATTAGAAATAATTCCTTTTTCAGTACCATTAACACTATAATAAGGTTTAATATCATATACTAGAACATTCTTCACTTTATCATAACTAGTTAAAGATGTTTTAATAGTAACTTCGATATTATCATTTTCAATAACACCTTCTAATTTAGAAAGATCTACAGACTCTGCAAGACCAGTCTTAGAATTATCTACTTTAACCTTAGATAAATCTTCAGCAACAGTTTTATCGACACCACCAGCTACTTCAATAGGTTTAGAAGTTTCAATAATACTTGCTACCTTTTCTAATGTAACCTTCATTTGAACTGATGCTCCAGGCATTGTAAATGTATTATCTTTAACTTCAATTTCTTTATTAGTATCTAAATTAACTAAAGAAATCTTTTTAACGATATAACCAGCCTTAGGAGTATAGTTAAATTTAACTTCTGCTCCAGCCTTTACTGATTTAGCCTCTTTACCACCAGTAGTAAATGTCATTTCAATATTTTCATTTTGTTCAAATAAAATATCATATAACTGAGTAGTTTTAGCATTTACCCTAACAAGTTTATTAGGCATTACAAACTTATTATCTTTAACAGTAATCTTTTGATTATCAGATGTAGTAACTTCTACGCTATCTAATTCAAATGAACCCATAGTACTAATAGTTACTTCTTCACCAGGTTTAACATAATCTGTATTAACTTTACCATTAATTAATAAACCAGCGCCACTACCAATAATATTACTTACTGAGTATACTCCATCGGTTTTACTTTGAATATAACCATTTTTTAAATATCCAACAATTTCATTTGCAAACTTTCCATACTCAATAGTAACATTATCGTTATCTAATAATTTAAATTTTGCATTAAAGATTCCACCATTAATAACAAGTGATTTTAAAGCATTTTCTTGTTTATCAGTTGGTGGATAATGATAAATACTTAAACCTTTATTGCTATTAAATGTACCACCATTAATAACAATTTCCATGTTACCAGCATAACCAGCATTATTCTCAATTTGAATAGCACTACCAGTTGAAATAATACCATTACCATAAAGTTCTCCAGTCTTAGGATCACCTACAGCAGTAAATACACCATCATTAATTACTAATTTACCACTTTTAATACCTATAACACTATTACCTTCAAACTCGCCACCATCAATATTCCAACTTCCTATACCAGCAGCATACATTGCTGTATCAGCACTAGATTTAATAACAGCAGTTTTACCGATATTAATAATTGGAGCATTCTCTAACTTACCATTATTTTGAATATTACCGTTAATTGTTATAGCACCAGCATTCTTATTAGTACTAATTATTGTACCATTAAAATTAACAACAGTTCCATAAGTAGGTACTGCCTTCTTGTTTACTTCACAAGGCCAAACAGTAATACCATAACGCTTAGTTTCAATTTTAACATCTTTTCCAACAGTTAAAGTTGCAAATGCTACAGCCTTACTATCAGCAGAACCATAAACATAAATAGTAGCATTAGTATCTTCACGATCATCTTTAATTAAACCGTTACCCTTAAATTCAAGGCTTCCTTCAAACACATCAATGTATGCTTTTAAAGTAATCGTATTTCCGTTTAAGTCGATACTAATATTTTGACCTTTAACTGTTATATCATCTGTCAAAACAATATCATTTTGAAGCACTATATCTCCACCATTTTTAGTAGCAGCCTTTAGTTCTTCATTAGTTTTAACCTCTGTTTTAGCATATACAGCTGATGGTAAAAGTACTAATACACCTAACATGATAGTTAAAACAATTTTTTTGAAATTCTTCATTCCTTACCTTCTATAGCAGCAAAATCATATAAATACAAGACATTAATATCTTAATTAAAATATTTTTACTAAAAAAATACACATAATTTATTTAAGCTTTAACACACATAAACATTCCATATGCTTTGTCTTAGGAAACATATCTAAGTAATAAACATCATTAACTTCATAAATATCTTTTAAAATACTTAAATCTCTCACAAGTGTAAAAGGATTACATGACATATAAATTAGATTTCTACTTTTATAATTAATTAAAAAATCAAGTGTCTTTTTATTAAGTCCCGCTCTAGGAGGATCAATTATAATAGTATCTATTTTATCATTAATCTTACTTATTACTTCAGCACTACCAAGCATATACTTATTATCTTGTTTATTAATCTTAGCATTATAAATTGCATCTATTACGGCCTCTTTAACAATCTCAATACCATATAATTTATCTTTCTTAAGCGGTATTCCTAAAGTACCAACACCACAATAAAGATCTGCAACCACCACATAACTATTTTCTCTTAAAATATCTATAACCTTACCTAATATATCTAAATTAACTTGAAAGAAAGAATTAACATTAACTTTATAAAAATAATTATGAACTCTTTCAATAAAGAAATCTTCTCCATAAATAACTCTATCATTAAGAATAATACCAACTAACTTAACACTTTCTTTTATTTTAAGAATATCTATCTTAGCTTCATCACTAGTATCTATCTTAATAATAACTTCACCATTAAAATTAGAACGAATTAAAATATTACCTTCTCTAAACTTTAAATAATCTTTTAACTTAAATACACTTCTAATCGCATCACTAGCAAGTAAACAATCATCTATCTTTACAAACTCATGTGTCTCTTCCCTATAAAAACCAAATTCATAGTTCTTTACTTTTAAACTTAACTTATTTCTATAACAAACATCTTTATCAGACATTACTTTTTTTACATGTACTTCTAATCCTGCTTTTCTCTTTAGAATATCCTCTAAAGCACTAGCCTTCATCTCACTCTCATCACTATGACTTACATGCATATAAGCGCATCCTCCGCATTCATTAAAATAAGGACAAGCACTTTCTATTCTTTTATTACTTCTAGTTATTACATCTACTAGTTCACACTCATAATAACTTTTCTTATCACTAATAACTTTTACACTTACTTCTTCTCCAGGTAACGCACCACAAACAAAGGCTACCTTACCATCAATGTAGCCTATACCTTTACCATCATAACTTAATCTATCTATCTTAATACTTGTAATCATAAAGTTTCTTCACTTCTTTAATAGATAACTCTCTATAATCCCCACTCTTCATCTTAGAAACATCTAAGAATCCATAAGAAACTCTAGATAACTTATCAACTAAATATCCTAACTCTTTAAATACTCTCTTAACAATATGATTGCGTCCTTCAGTTATAGTAATCTCAACAATCGAATAATCTTTATCAGAATCATTTTTCTTAATCTTAACTCTAGTTGGTTTGCACATTACACCATCAACCATAACGCCCTTTTCTAAAGTCTTTAAATCATTAATTGCAAAACACTTATTTAACTTAGCAACATACTTCTTAGGCACACCATTACTAGGATGCATTAAAATATTAGCAAGTTCTCCATCATTAGTTAAAATAATTAAACCAGTTGTATCATAATCAAGTCTACCTATTGGATAAATTCTCTTATTAGTACTAATTAAATCAGTTACAGTTACCCTATTATGCTCATCACTAACTGAGCAAATAACACTTCTAGGTTTATTAAGCAAAAAGTAAACATACTCCTCTTTTTCTAAATGCACTCCGTTAACAACAATATCATCATTACCACTAACTTTAGTACCAAGTTCTGTAACAATCTTACCATTAACATAAACCTTTCCAGCTTTAATTAACTCTTCAGCCTTTCTTCTTGAAGTATAACCAGAAGCAGCAATAACTTTTTGTAAACGTTCCATATACATCACCTATAGTTATTTTATCATAAACCAAAGAATAAATATACTAAAATAAATGATGCGATAATACCAATTAGATCAGCAAATAGACCAGCTTTTAGAGCATATCTACTTTTAGTAATGCCAACACTTCCAAAGTATAGAGCGATAACGTATAGGGTTGTATCACTGGAGCCTTGAATAATACTAGCTAGATAACCCATTATACTGTCTGGACCATATTTTTCAAATATGTTTGCCATTATTCCCAAGGTAGATGTGCCACTGATGCTTCTTAAAAAACACATAGGAAGAATTTCACTAGTTAGTCCCATTTTAGTTAGAACTGGGCTTAAAAAAGATAAGGCGTCACTTATGAAGCCGCTTTTAATAAAGATATTAACAGCAAAGATCATTGCAAAAATATTAGGAGCTATTTTAAAAGTCATGATAAGGCCTTCTTTAGCACCATCAATAAATTTATCATAGATATTAACATGTTTTATAAATGCTGTTATTATTATTGATAAGACGATAAGTGGTATAATGATAAGACTAATGGTTTCCATGTTTTCTCCTTATGATGTAGTCTAGAGTAAGCCCGCCAATTGTAGAGCATGTAGTAGCAATGATGCAGTATGGTAATACTACTGATGGATTAATACTTCCATAGAAGAGTCTTAATGATATTATGGTTGTTGGCACAATAGTTACTCCACTAGTGTTTAATACTAAAAAGGTTATCATGGCTTCACTGGCAGTTTTTTTATCTTTATTTAATTTTTGAAGGCTTTCCATAGCTTTTAGACCAAATGGAGTTGCAGCGCTACCTAAGCCAGCCATATTTGCAGCTATGTTACTTGCAATAAAACCAAGTGATTCATCACCATCTGGAACGCTAGGAAATATTTTTTTTAAAATTGGCGTCATTATTTTGGATATCCAGGAAATAATACCTGCTTCTTCAGCTATTTTCATAAGTCCCATCCAAATTACTAGAAGTGGTAACATAGAGATAATTAAATCTAAAGCACTTTTACCACTTAATAAAACCTCATTATTGATGGTGCAAAAGTCTTTATTAATAAAACTATAGATTATACCAACAATTATAAATATTCCCCAAATAATGTTTACCATAATTCTTTTAACCTTTTAATAAGTCTTTGCCAGAAGTTAAGTTTAACTTCTTCTTTTTGAGGTTTATCTTTAATATAAATGTCTTCACTAAAATACTCTTTACCATCTAAACTAACACTAATTTTACCAATTACTTTAGAAGCACTGTTATCATAATAACTTATTTCTTTTTTGATACGTTTATATTCATCTTTAGTTAAACTCATTTTAAATGATTTATCTACATAACTATTATCGTATTTGGTTTCAAGATAACCTTCACTTACAAGTTCATACTTTTTTAGTACACCAAAATACTTCTCATATAAATCTTTATGATCACCAAAGTCATTGCCATCATTAAATGTAACTACTGTTAGATTAACTCCATCTTTACTAGCATTAGTAACAAGGGTTCTTCTAGCTCTTTCGGTAAATCCCGTTTTACCACCAACACAATATTTATAACTTGATAATAACTTATTTTTATTATGCCAAACATAAGTCTTTAAATCGGTTTTAACAGTGATGTCTTTTGTACCAACTATTTTTTTATATAATGAGTTATTAATTGCATAACTAGAAAGTAATGCCATATCATATACTGTACTTATATTTGCATTATCTCCATCTTCTAGTCCTGAACTATTTACAAAATTAGTATTATTCATGCCTAAATCTTTTGCTTTATTATTCATTAGAAAAGCAAAGCCTTCCATTGATCCAGCAACATGATAAGCAAGAGCGATTGCTGCGTCATTACCACTTCTAAGCATAAGCCCATATAATAAATCTAAAACACTTATCTTTTCACCAACACTTACATAAATACCACTACCAAAACTTTTTAGAACTTCTTCACCTATCGTAATATTTTTATTAACATTAGAAGTTTCAATAACAACCGTACTAGTCATTATTTTAGTAATAGAAGCTATTAAACTTTTTTTATTAATATTACTACCTTCTAGAACCCTATTATTATCACTATCCATAACAATATAAGAACTAGCACTAATTGCTTTAACATTTAATGGAATAACTATAATTAAAAGTAATATTATCTTTTTCATAATAAAAATATATTCCATAAAAAAAGATGTATGACTAAACATACACCTATTTTACAACGTAAGGATCTTCTGAGGTGCCAGAGCCAGTTACTTCAACATTAGATGCAAGAGAAATTGATGGTCTCAAACCGATAACGGAACCAGCATAACTATAGAAAAGTTTTCCTGAACTGATGGCCCATAAGTAAGTATTAGAACCGAAATAACTAGGAGATAATGACCACCATACAGTAGTTCCTGTATTCTCATATATATACGTAGAACGATTATAAGTATTATAAATAGAGCCAGAAAATGCTATTTCGTCTGCAGTTAATAAGCCTATTTTATAGGTTAGATTTCCATTACCATTTGTTGTATCACTTACAGTAAATTTAGATAACTTCCCTCCATTATTATCGTCTAGACATTTTAGCGTTGGTATTTTAGTAGAAACTAATCTGATACGCACGTCATAATTTGTAAGATCAGTTCCATATCCATGACCACTAGAAATACTTTTATCATTGCACCATATTGTATCTGCTAGTTTACTTTCATATTCAGTTAAATTATTTTTATACCAAGTTTCTAAATTTGTAAGGATTGTACTTTTATTTGTATTTGCATGCGTGCTTGCATAATCACTTGCACCAGTTGTTCCATACATAAAACCAATATATGCGTTATCGTCATAACTTGAATTAAATGCAGTTTTATACGAATTTTCAGAATACCTTGCAAAAGCTGCTGTTTTACTATTATTTGATGCAGAGCAAGGATTAGAAACATTAGATATATTATCATTATGGAGTACAAGTTTAATAGAACCATCACCAGTTATTCTTACTATTCTCCAACACTTATTTGCAAACTGTACGTAATTATTATTTATAGCACCTCTAAAATAATAACTAGTTCCATAATCATCTTCAGCGCTTGCTAAAATTGCCTCTGTTGTATTTTTATTGGAAGTTAATTTCTTATATACAAAACTATCTGATGTAGCACTTACTACATAATATACACTGTCTAAATTAGTTGTAGTCTGCATATCTCCTGCTGTACTTGAGCCTGTATCTGATAAATTCTGACTAGTCAAATATTTACCAACTAAACTTGAATATGAATTAGCATATGTATTATTTGTTACTGCTGTTCCGGTTAAATCAAACTTCGTACCATTTGCTGTCCACCCTGTACCATATGTTACATAATATGCTTGATATGCTGATGATACAGATGAAGTTTCACTTTCTGTGTCATCCAAAGTATATGCACTAACTTCACTACCAGGCACTGTTAAAGGCTCTACTACTTTATTATCAGCAAGTATCGCTTCGTTAAGTGGCATTCCATCAGATGCTTCACCAATAACTACTATCTTACCCTCCCATGATTTACCTAATCCTTGATCTAGTGTTACATTTTCATCCATCCAAAGTCTTAAATCAAAACTCTTCTCTTCATTAGCTTGTAACCCTGTATTAACAATTATATACCCTTTTCTATTATTATCTAAATCTGTTAACTTCTTACTACCTAGTACTATAGACTGTCCATCAGTAGTTCCTTTAGGTGATATATTAACCTTAATATAATTATCATCTAAATATTTTGTTCCTAAATTACCTCTATGTTCACTATCAATTGTAATATATAGTCTTATATAGCTACTACAATTATTTTTAAGTGTAAAAGTAAATGGCGTTCCTTTCAATCCTTCACTATCAACTACTGGATAAGCATTCTCTAAAACAATCTTTTCAGTGTTTTCAGTTAAACTAGTATCAAAACAAGTCCTTGATACAAGAGTATTATTATCACTTTGTTTTAAAAACAATTGAAAAAATGCATATGATACACCAATAATACATATCACAGTAACTAAAAGAGAAAAATAAATCCTAATCTTCTTTTTATCTTTAATAATTTCTTCCATCCTTTTACCCTACTTTCATAAAATTATTATATCAAATTATTAATAATTAAAAAAGAAGAAATACAATTTAATTCTTCTGTATTTCTTCAATTATTTTATAAACTTCCGTATAAGGATTAGTTTCAACCGTCTGTAGTATTCTTCCATTTTCTAATTGAAATTTTTCTAATCTTTTAGCATTAACAATTGCTTTATTTGTATTATTGCAAATCAAAGGATAAATATCATAACTTTTATTATAACCAGCACAATGTTTTTTTAATTCTTCTATTACTTCATCATTACTGGAATATTGCGCCGTAGAATAACGATAATGCAATAAAAACCAAACCTCTACACAAGGTGCTGATACTATAGGAATAATATTATTTTCCTTTGCTAATCTTATTGCTTCACATATTTGTGAATTTTTTTCTGGCTTAACATCCGTATCAAACATACAAAATGCTCTGTCATCACCAGTTAAGTCTAAAGATTCTTCTTTAACTTTTGCTATAGTATGCTCCACTAAACTAATTGGATCAGTATCATTACCAGGAACTTTTCTAATCACATAATTATTATCTCTTCCATTATAATTTCCTAAGTAGATATCTTCTGTTTTATTTTTACCTTCATAAGAAACTAATATTGCTCTTTTTGATATTCTGTTTTTTCTATTTCTCTGCCTATCACTACTCATAAATCAAAATTATTAGTTAAAAATGGAATTGCACCATACCTCCCTAACAAATATCCTTTCTCTACATTTTCAAGTTTTCTTACTGAGAAATCATCTAAAGGATATATTGCACTAGAACCATCATCCGGATTCTTTTCTGCAAACCAAATCTGATCTCTACGTAATATTTCTAAATTAAGTAAATTAGTATCATGTGTATTAAATATTAACTGAGCACCATTCTTATTAACTTCTGGATTATTAAATATCTCAACCAAATACTTTACTATAAATGGATGTAAACTCTTATCAAATTCATCATAAATAAGAACCTTACCATTATCTAAAACATCTTTTAAAACTGGTATAAAAGAAAATATAACCTGTGTTCCAAGTGATTCTTCATTAATATCAAATTCATACTTATGTCCATGAATCTCATGAACCGTACTTACTTTAAATAAAGATGAATTTAAAGGAATAATAAACCTAAAAGTATCTGGTACTCTATTTAAAATATCTTCAGTCATCTTCTCTTCAGTAACTTTATAATCATCAATATTAAAATCTGCTTTTTTTAAAAATCCAAGTGCAAAATCTCTTAACTTATTATCTTTATCTTTTGAATACATATTATAAGAATAATTATTTACTTGTTCATAAGACATAATAACACCTAACTTCTCAGTTAAGAAATCAAATGCTGGTTTGGTCTTATCATAATTCCAGTTAGTTGCTGTAGCTACAAAAAATTTATTTGCTGAATTCTTACTCTTGATATCATTCAATATTCGCTCATCACTAGCATTAAAAGAATATTCATTAGTATTCTTTCTTTCAAATATCTTAGTAGGTCTACCATTAGGATAATAATATAAGCTCTCTTCATAAACATATAAATTATCAGCACTAAAAGCATAAACATATCTTATACCATCGTATATAAATTTTATTTCAAACTCACTAGGTTTATCAGAGGTATCTTCACTTAACTTAAAAGGACTAATTGGCATTGCCATATTAGGAGTTCTGTAATTAGACCCTTTAATTATTGAACCAACAATTGCGATTATTTTAAATAAATTAGTCTTACCAGAAGCATTAGCTCCATATAAAGCAGTAGTTCTTAAAAGCCTCTCTCCACCAACTTCCATAACATTATTTAAAAGTTCCTTATCACTTGAAGCAACCATACTAAATGTATTCTTATCCTTAAAAGATAAAAAATTTGTAACACTAAACTCTATAAGCATAGTATCATTCCTCTCTAAATGTATTATATGTATTTTTTACTAATAAATCAATTATTTTTACTAATTATTATTAATTTTTTGCACAATTTATGCAAATTTTGCCATTTAATTAATAAATTTTACCAATTAAAAAGAGACCTAAGTCTCTATTTAACCTCTATATACTTATTAGTTTTATATGCTATATCATTCTCAACAATGAAAATGTAATACTTACCTGCTTTTAAATCAATAACAGTCTTATCAACCTTACTCTTATCTTTTTCTTTAATAGTATAAACAGCACCATCACTACTATCATTAATAAGTATCATCTTGGCTTCATCTATATCCATAAATAAAGCATTATTAGTAACAATATTATCACTATAACCAAAGTCTAAACTAATCTCATCACTAGCACTAGCAATCTTACTAATAACATCACTAGTAATATCTTCTTTAGGACTAGCTTCTAATGTTGTATAACCTTTAACAGTAGTAAAATCAAAACTTACATCACCATTTAAATTAACCTTAGTAACAGAATAATAAGCACCCTTAATTCTAAGATTTAAAGTCTCCTTATTATTAGTAACCTCTAATAGTGCAGAAGATAAATTTCCATATTCATGAATACTTCCACCCTTACTATAATCTACTCCATCAAGTTCTCTACCAAATAAGATAATATCTTTTCCATTACCAACAGTCTTTAAATCACCTAAAGCATAACTAAAATACTTCTTATTATCATTATAACTATTAGTAAGTGCTATTTTCTTATCAGTAATAGTATAAGTATTAACGCTAGAATATGAGCCCTTTAAATTACTTAAATCAGTCTCATTCTTAATAGTACTATAACCATTATCTAAAACCTTTAAAGTATCACCAGAAAGTTTAGCTTGATGCATTGCTTTTGGATAAACAAAACCATCATCACCCTTTAATAAATAACTATCAAATGTACTAGGTAAATTATCTGGATTAGTAAAGATCCAATTAATCTTAGAATCACTATAGTCTATAGATACAACCATTTCTCCACCCCAGTAAGTTAATAATAATGTATCAGTATCTTCATAATACTCTATACCAGAGTTATAAAAGTAATCATCTCTTTCAATACCATCAGTAAATGACTTATCAATACTTTCAAATAACTTATAAACATCTATTTGTTTAACTATCTTACCAGTATTCTTATCTATCTCAAGTACTAAATCAGATATTGTAATTCTATCAGCATTCTTACTAGTAACAATAATATTACCATTACTCTTAACAAAGAAATCATTTAAATATCCACTATCTATTGTATATTCATTATAAATTCTTCCTAAATAGTCAATTTCGCGAATAACTGTAGGTAAACCACTAGTACTATCAGTATCAATACCAATAAGTAAATGTCCATTATCTAACACTTTAATATTATGATAATAAGTATCATTAAGCATCCATCTAACATTACCATAACCATCTAACCCAAATGAATTCATACTAATTGGACTAGTAAGTAAATATAAATCACCTGGAGTAGTAACATTACCACTTTTGGTAGTAACACTAGGAACTTCTACTTTATCAATCTTAATTTTAAATTCTTTAGTAATTTTATCACCCAACGTAACTACTACTGTATTTTCATAATCTGAATATAAACCATAAACAGGAATATAATGATAATTACTCTTACCATAATTTATTGTAAAATCATCATTATTCTTTCCTTTAACAGTTACACTAACTTCCAGACTCTTATCTGTATAAAAGATAATCATTGCACTAAGAGGATTCGCATTATAAGGATTAACATAAACCTTAGCTCTATCTAAAGTATATTTATTCTTAACAAGTTCATCCTTTAAATAATTATCAACCTCAGCTTGTTCTTTACTACTTAAACTTTGACCAATAACTGTATCACCATTAAGTAAATTCTCATGTGTCTTACCACTAAAATACTTAACTAATAATGCACCTACTATAACTACAATAAGTACACCTATTAAAATATAATTCTTTTTATTCTCCATCATCTCACCTACTTTACAATAAATGGATTACTACTAGTTCCATTTCCACCAATAATCTTAGCATTCTTAAGTTGTAATGTTGGTCTTACTTTATTAGTATCAGTAACAACACTAGCAGTATCAGTACCACCACCATATGATTTATATGATCCACCAGTAGCAACTGCATAACTACTACTATTAACATAATTATTATAAACATGAGCTTCCGGAGTACCATAGTTAAAGTTTGAAGTATCCATATTAAATCCAGTAATCTCAATTAACCAGAAATTCTTACCAGCATTACTATTATTAGTTAAATAACTTCTATAACAATTATTACCATTACAATTAGCAACTTTACTATAATCATTCTTACTCATAAGAGCAACCTTAGTATTAAGTGATCCACCACCAAATACAGTACCAGAAATATATTGATTCTCTACATATCTAGGATTAACTGCACTATAGAAACTATTAACTACATTATCCATAGTATAACTAAATGAACCATTCAAATTATGTCCACCTAATCCTTGATAATAATATCTTCCACCATTACAGCATCCACTATACTTACAAGCACCAACTTGTCCATAAACTAAATCAGTTCTATTATTATAACTATAAGGATCATTAGCAATTATCTTAATACTATTACCTTTTCTATGATAAATTCTAAATACATAAGAATTATTATTAAACTTCAAATAATTACTTTCAACTTCACCTTTGTAATAACACTCATCACTCTTACCTGTTTCAGGTGTACAATCATTATTAATAAAATCAATCAAATTATCACTAACAACATAATCTAAAGTAAATGGACTAGGAACAGAACCATCACTATTAGTCTTATTATAAGTAATTATTGCACTCTTACTACCAATTGGTTCAGTAACAAAACCTTTCATTGTAAAATCTGTAATATTATCTACAGGACTAGTAAATTCTTTCTTAGTACCATTCTTATAAGTAACAATTAATGTGACCTTAGTATCCTTAGCCCCAAGAACTATCTTATTACCATTCTCATTTAAATAAGCCGTAAAACTATCAACATCAGTCTCACTAGCAGCAACATATACATTTCTAGTCTTACTAACACTCTTACCATTATAAGTATAAGTATAAACAACACTATAAGTACCAGCCTTAGTAACATCAACATTACAACTAGTAACCTTAATACTATCTCCCTTAACTAAAGGATAAGTCTTACTAGCATCATTTAAATCAGTTAATACTAACTTACCATACTTAGGATCACTACCATTTAAACCCTTAAACTCATTTTCTTCAGTACACCAATTACTACCACTAGCATCATAAGCTAAATAAATAGAATCAGCAACTAAATAAGTATTAGTTTCATCTGGTGGATTAAGTTCAAACTCTGTAGCACCAGTACCACCATTTAAAGTAACACGAACTATTTCATCATCTTTATACTTTTCGCTAGTTTCCTTATTAGTAATATCTTCACTAAGTAGTCCATTACTCCTCAAATCACCAATAGTAATATCTACAAAATTATATCCTTCATATAGTTTCTCGATCTCACTCTTATTAGCACTAACATAAGCATCTGCTGCACTAAGTATCTGCTTAACTGTATCTTTATTATTCTCTTTAGGATCATTCTTACCAACCAAATTAACAATAAAAATACCAACAATAACTGCAATCAGTGCTATAACCGCAATTATCTCTACTAATGTAAATCCTTTCTTATTCTTCATAAATCCTCCTATTTAATTTCCAATATATTATCATGCACAGCACTTGACTTCTCATCAAAATATCCTAGCATGCTAACACTAAAATCATCAGTTAACCTTTTAAAAGAAATATAAACATTCCCCTTATCAAAATTAACACTTACTCCAGTGACATAACCATCACTCACACTTAAATAACAATCATTAGCTTTGCCTTTAATAAACAAACTCTTCAAAAACTCCGGACTAGCTTCACATCTATACCCATCACCACTTTCATCTATCTTAAACTTACTAACAATATCACCTAAATTAACATAACTAACATTAGTATCATATCTATAATAACCACCATCTAAAGCATAATACATTCCCTTACTATCCATATAGACAGTTCCATCATCATAAATAACCCTACCAACACTCCCATCATAATCAAAACTCCTAGAATAACTATCACCATCATACATAATACCTATCCTAGCACTATACTTATCATATACCTTAACACTATCACCCTTATTATAAAAAACAACAAAGATAACCAAACATATAACAACAAGTATACCTATCAAATAAATATATTTCTTTTTCATAATCACCACCAATGTTGAAAACACGTACCAAAAACCTCTACTATTATTATTTATCTCTCTCGCCTGTCCGTTTGTCACTCGAAGGGTTTCTCAAAGGCTTTTGCGACTGACGATTTCGACCTTATAATTCTTTGCCCTGTTTACATACTTATTATGTACGGGGAACTACTGGTTCCTTCTCCGGTTACGTTGGTAGAGGGCTTAAGAGAAATCGAAGGGCGGACACCGGTGGTGCCATACACGTCGCCACTGCCGAAGCCGCCAAGGCTGCCGACAACGGCCCAAACGCGAGCGCTGTCACCACTGAAGCTGTAAGGAGACAAGGACCACCAATAATCACTAGTAGCATTTTCTTGTAAATATGTTGTAGAATTAACTAGATTAAAAGCGTATCCAGCATATGCTAACTCATCTGCTGTTATTAAACCTATTTTTGAATTTATTTTACTTAGTTCTCCATTACATTTTAAACTAGGGCCCGTACCTCCAGCACTTTCACTTGCGCTTACTAATCTTTGCGTAGCACCATAATATGTTTTATTTTTGCCATATCCAAAACCATTTGGTGCCATTCTCCATGGATCAAATGTTGTATCTGTTACATTGGTTTTGTCATTGCACCATACAGTATCAGCTATTTTATCAGCATAATCTTTTAAATTATTTGTATACCAAGTTTCTAAATTAGTTAGTATTGTACTATTATTTGTATTTGCATGTGTAGCTTCATATGTACTAGAACCTGATGTTCCATACTTAAATCCTACATAAGCATTGTCATTCCAGTTTTCATTAAATTTACTTGTATATGTTGTACTAGAGTATCTTGCAAATGCTGCACTAGCACTATTATTAGCTGAATCACAAGGATTAGCTACTTTTGTAGTATTATCATTATGTAAGATAAGTTTTACTGAACCATCTCCACTAATTCTTACTATTCTCCAGCACTTATTAGCAAACTGTACATAGTTATTTGTTACAGCTCCTCTAAAGTAGTATGATGTACCATTATTATCTTCTGCAGATGCAAGTAATGCTTCATCAGCAGTAGATACTGCTGCTCCTGGTTTAGTTATTGGAGCCTTAACTTCATTATTAGCTAATATAGTCTCTGCAAAAGTAGGTTCATCCGCAGCAACTATACTAACAACTATCTTACCTTTCCAAGTTTTATTTAACCCTTGTTCATTAGTTGTTTCTGAATCTAACCAAAGTCTTAAATCAAAAGATTTTGCTTCTTTATTTTTAAGTCCTGTGGTTTTAAGTACATATCCTTGCGTATTAGTATCTACTTCCCCTAAAGAAAGTGTACTCAAGATTACTGAACTGCCATCATTAGTCCCTTTAGTTGATAAATTAGATTTAACATAATTATCTTTTAAATAAGCAGTGTTAGTACTAGTTCTATATTCACTAACTAGTGCTATAGTCACTTTTACATAACTATCACAATTATTAGTTAATGTAAAAGTAAATGGTGATTGTTTAAGTCCATCTTCATCACTAATTGGAAAAGCATCAGATAATACAATTTCACTTGTCTCTTCTGTTAAAGTGGTATTTAAACAAGTTCTTGTACCAATAACATTACTATTAGTTTGAGTTTTAGTAATTCTATAATAAGCATAAGTTACTCCGATAAGTACTAATACAGTTACAAGTAACCCATATAAAATTGTTCTTTTCTTCTTTTCATTCTCTATAATATCCATTAGCCTCACCTACTATAAACAATTATAAATGATAAGTATCTTTTAATCAAGGCTCTTTAATTTAATTTAATGAAAATTATAAAAAAAAGATAACTTCATGATATCAATAGTTATCTTACTTAAATCTTGCTTAAATCCTACTTAAATTAATTTTTATAATACATCTAATTTCTTTATAATAATGAGTATTAAAACAATATTATAACTTTACCAAAAACCTACAAAATTATTTGACATTTACATTTAAAAGCAGCAAAAAACAGCAAAAAAGCAGCAAAAAAGCAGCAAAAAAACAGCAAAAAAACAGCAAAAAGCAGCAAAAAAGAAGCAAAAAACAGCAAAAAACAGCAAAAAGTAGCAAAAAAACAGCAAAAAGCAGCAAAAAAACAGCAAAAAACAGCAAAAAAACAGCAAAAGTAGCAAAACTACTACTTCAATTTCCAACAAGAATGACCTGATTTATTATCATGATAAATTTTTCCTTCTTTCTTCAATAAATCTAATAGATACCTAACTCGGCTTAGTTTAGTGCCTTCATCTAATGAATTAGGTAACTTATCTTTAAGTAAAGAAATAATTTCTTTTCTACTTGCTGAACCATATTCTTTTATATATTTAATTATTAGTTCCATATAAAACTCATTTTCTAATCCAGAATTATAAACATACTCTTCCTTCTTTTCTGTTAAGCTAGCAAGACTTGATGAAATATAAATGTTTGGATATCTTCCTTCAATTAAATGTTCTTTTTTTAGATAATCACTTTGCTCTTTACTTATCGTATATCTCTTTTGTAATCTATCAAGTAATATTATTGCACTAATATCTAAGTTAGTTCTTTCAAATAACAATCTACTATAATTTTCATCAATTATTTTTCCATATAATGTTACAATAACTCGGTTAGAATTACTTAAATCATAATCAGGCATTGGAAAATATTTTTTCTTTTGAATATCATAAACTCGTTTAATTCCACTACCAACTGTATCTATCATATTCAAATTAACCATCGCACTTATTAAAAAAGGATTCCTATAATATGGAGAAGAATATCCATCTTTTAAAACGTTCTCAATTGTTTCCGGAATAAAACTGCCTTCATTTATGATCATCAATCTATCTGAATATTCAATTATATTAATGTTTCCATGAAGTCTGTAATCTTGATGAGCAATACAATTATTAATTAACTCACGAAGAATATAATTATCATACTTATCTACTTCATAAGGAAATAAAGTTGCATCACTAATCATGTATCTATACTTTAAATTTCTAATCTTAGATTTTATTTTATCAATATTAATAATAAAAGGTATTCCAAAATGTTCATAATCAATCACATTAAAATCATCATAAAGTTTCCACGTCATTCGTGGAATATATCCTTCCATCAAATAATCATAATCACTATTTCCTAAAAGCAACATACAAGCCATAGTTATCTTATTATTAATTGTTAATCTTGCTTTATTTAAAAATTCAATATCAGTCAAATTATCAACTTCATCTATTAATTTATCATCTTTATGTTTAACTTTAAATTGTTCTCTAGCAACTTTAATTGCACCTTTATCAAGATTATCTATTGTAGTTTCTTCAAGAACTTGTCTTGACCAATCATAATTTATAGTAGTTTTAATTTGTTCAATCTTATTTAGTGATAAAGGAGATAATGATTCGCCTATTCTTCCATAAGGAAACCCTTTCCAATTAATTGGAGTTCCAGAGGCGGCTGGTACTTGAAACATTATCACTCTTTTACCATTAACAACAATTGTATAAATTTCAATAAAACTTATATTATCCGTAGTATTATCAGAAATTTGTTTTTTCACCTTATTAAAATCATTATCTATGCAATAATTAGTACTAGTTAACTCATGTGTTTTATCATCAACACCAAATATTATCCAAGAATAAAGTTTGTTTTTTAAATTAGCTTCATTAGCTAAAGCTGAGAAATATTTTCCTAAGGTATCAACATCAAAATTATTCTTAGCTCTTTTAAACTCAACACATTCATTTTCAGAAACTTTTAATAGATTACTTAATATTACAAGTAGCTCCTCAGTTGTCTTATACAAACTTATCACCTCTATTAGTTATTGTTGTAAGAACATCCCAGATTTCCTTTTTATTTTTTTAATAAAATAAAAAAAATTTTTGATTAATACCCATATTAAAAGAACTCAAAGTTTTTAACTCTGAGTTCCATCATTTGTTTCTACTGTTATATCATAATCTGTATCATAATAGTAATTACTAAATAAAACATTTGAATTATTAATAACTGTTCTTATACCTAAGTCTCCTCTACCATATATAGCGTTTCTTTCAATAGATTTAACACTATCAGTTAAAGTTATTGTCTTAAGTATAATATTATTCATAAGTGCATAACTACTAATATTTTCTGCATCTATTACATATTCTAACTTCTCATAATAACTAGGAACACTTATTAAAGTCGTACCATCCTTATTAAACAATACTCCATCTCTGCTACTATAATTATTATTATCAGCACTAACTATAAATTTATTTATATTTAGGTTTATTCTTGATTCTATACTAGTAACAGAGCTTGGCACACTTAAACTCATCTTCTTATCATCAGCACTTACTAATCCATTTAATGAGTCATATATAATTCTCGTTGTTCCTTCTCTAATTTGTACATCTCCTTCAAGTTTATCAGGAACTAAAATAAGTGTATCCCCATTATATAATATATTATTTTCTACTTCTAAAGTACTTGCTTTTATTTCTTTAAAGTTAACTCCCCTAAATGGTGCTATACCTACATAAGCATTTCCTATATCAGCACTCTTACCCTTAAAGTTATAAAACGCATAATCTCCAATAGTTTGAACACTTCTAGGAATAACAATATCACCTAAACTACTATCTATAAAAGCATAATCTCTAATATATTCTAAGCCTTCATTAAATGTTATATTACTTAAACTAGTATTTGTACTAAAAGCATACTGCTCAATAGTTCTAACCGAACTTCCTATAGTAACACTAGTAAGACCTAAATTATTAGCAAATGCTCTCTTACCAATCTTTTCACTATTAACATTAAGCATCTTTAAACTAGTACTTTCAAAGGCCGATGTTCCAATAGATTTAACACTTGATGGAATATTAATATTAGTAATACCAGTTCCATAAAATGCATTATTACCAATACTACTAACATTATTCCCAATAACAATATTATTAATTTGGCTCGCATAATTATCCCAAGGAGCGCTTATAAAATCTTGCATATCTCCGGTTCCATACACGCTTAATGTATAACCATTACTTCCATCTATCACTTTGTTACTATATAAAAATGCGATTACATCTTCTTTATTATTCTTACCGATCTTATAATAATTCACATATTCATGCTCTGCACTTACTATCTCACTAGTAGTACGCTTTTGATTAACTAAGCCATATATATCTCTAACTGCACCATCACTTAAAGTTAATGTAAATAGTCCATAATAATTATTTGCTTTTACCACTACTTCAAATCGGTATCCATTAGTAATATCTTTAACCTTAGTAACACTATCAACTAAAACACCATTACTAGCACTAATCATACCCTTATCAAGAGATGCACTAGCAAGTCCTCCACCAATATCCGTACATTCCAAATACGCCTTACCAGTTCCATAAATATCACTTGGTACATCAGTAAACATACAACTAGGTGCTGGATTATCTGCAATAGCATAATAAGTAGTTCCTTTATTTCTACTATTAATTGTAACTGTACTTCCAATATTTTTAATGTTTCCACCACTAGGACTTGTACTCCATCCCTTTTTAGTTATTCCATCTGGAACACTAAAGTCAGGTAATGTAACTGTGCATCCTGAACCTAACCTACTTTCTGTACAAGTAAGTGTTGTCTCACCAAGAGTTCCATAAGTTCCCCCATTTAAATTAATTTGAAATACATTAGTAACATATATAGGTATTCTAAGTTCTCCACAATCTGCACCTTTAATAACTAAATATGTAGTTCCAGTTCTGTATGATCTTATCTTTATCTTATCAGTAAACACCTTATTAATATTATCAGGTTCATATGAGAAATTACTTTGTGATACCACATTAACACTTGCTGTCCAACTATTACTAACACTATAACTAAGTTTGCCAGTAGCAGCATAACTAATTGTAATCTCTGCACTTTCCCTATTAACACCTAAAGTAATTGAATTTAGATTACTTTTTAAAGAATAAACATTATAATCAAGTTCAGCAAGTCTATTACCATTATTTTCTCTTAAGTAAATAACTGCTTTACCCGTATTAGTTCTTCCTAACTTATAAGGAAGACTACTATCATACTGCGTACTAGTAACATTATGTCTTACTAATGACATCTGTCCATATCTTCCACCATTATTGGCACAATTATTACTTAAACTAATCGCTGGCTGACTAGGATTATTACCTAAATCTACTAAATAATAATCAGTCATACTATCAAACACTATATTATTCTTCGTACTATCACAAGTCTTACCACTACTATCTAATACTCCCAAATTAATCCCATGAATTGTAATGGTATTATTACTAAGATCAGAACCAACCTCTTTACACACTTTAGTAACCGTATTATTATTCTCTCTAAAATATAAACTTGTCTTATAAATAACTGGTATAAATATATCTAATGAGCCATCTCTTACACTCTTAACATTAACTTTAAAATCTTCTACATTATCATAAATATCTTCACCATTAGTGGTCTCTAAAATAACTGTATCATTTTCTATATGACAATTTAAATAATCAGTATTTTCTTCATATCCACCATAAGTACTTTTCTTATAAACAGTGCAAGTAAAATCATTACTAGAGCTTCCGTTTATCTTAGACTTAAACTGTGTCTTATCATTATTTTGTCTTCTTCCCCCATTAAAATATAAATATTCTGGTATATCTGTATTATCTAATTTAATATTTGAAACATTAACCTCAAAACTAGTTTCACCACAAATTGATCCTTTTATTCTAATGGTAACAGTTCCAATACTATTTCCTTTTATATAAAAGTAATTCTGATTATTTAAAGTTATTGTACTTCCAAATGAACTATTATTTGCTGATATACTAGCAGCACTACTATCAACTGATACAGTAATTCTTCCTGTACCACCAGCCTTAAGTTCTACTCTCTTAGCAGCCTCACCTACAATAACATTCGTAATATGCGTTACTACATCTAAATCATAAACTTCTCTAGTTATAACCTTACTAATACCTGCATGATCTTCAGTTATCGTAAAACTTTTCTCACCTGTACTAGTACCACTATTCATATATAGAACGTCTCCCTTTATAGTAGCATTCAAATCATCACTAATCCCACTAAGAGAAAACTCGCCATAATTCTTCCCCGTAATCCTAAAAAGTTCATTAGTAAGTGTTTTCATACACATCTTAGGTGTATATCCATCTATATCATAATTAACAACATACACCCCTAAATTCATATGTCGATATAACTTCTTTTCTGCTCCTTCATCATCTCTGTATGTACCAGTTACTTGTACTTGATAATTTCCATCACTTCCAGTACCATTATCATTTAAAGTAATAACTAAATCATCACCAACAACTTTACAACTAAATGGACCTGTCGCTTCACATGTAATACTTTTAAAAGTTCCTTTAGTATAAATCTTAGTTTTAAATTCCTCATGAAGTCCCCAATAAAAATCTTTCTTTGTAGTTCCTAAATTAAGTGAATAATTACCATCAACTGCTGGACATGAATAATTCTTATTTTTTATATCATAAAAAGTAGCACTTATCGTTACTGTAGATGGATCATAACATAAAAGAACATTACCACTGAGTCTTCCACCAGTAACTGGATTGCCAACATAACTAGCATCATCTTTAGTAGTATCATACTCTAAATAACCTAGACCTACTAAATCATCAACACTTATTATGCACTCATCATACGCATCATCATTAATAACTCCAGATTCTAACCCATTAGTACACTTCTGATAAGTATTAATATTATCTTCACCATACTTAGAAGCACTAGTTTCAATAGTACTAATCTTAGAATTTAAAATACTCTCTTTTGTATTTTTTGAAATATTAGTAACCGCTGGTATCAAAATAACCATAATAATTGCAAGTATTGTAATAACTGCAAGAAGTTCCACCATTGTAAAACCCTTATGGTTCTTCATAAAATCACCTCTATTCTGCTATCTTAAAATAAATATTAGATGTAAAATCATTTCCATTAGAAGCAAGCATTTTAACCCTTAACTCCCTAAGACTAGTATTTTCAAACTCCTTATAATTAACAAAATCATTCTCATCTATTATTGCTCCATCAGGAACTTTACGCACAAAATTACGTGTCCTCTCATCACTAGTTAAATTATTATTAACATATTCATATTTAATATATCTTGCATCATCAGTTAATGATAACTTCTTTACAATAAGTTCATTTAAATTACCTTCCCTAAAAGCATTAAAAGTAATTGTAACACTTTTCTTCCCATCTAAACTCACACTCTTGACTCCATATCTATTAATATCCGTACTAATCGTATCAATTAAAATGGTATCTAATACTTCAAAATCAACTTCTAACTTACTCTTCTTATATAACCCATTAACTGTAATTAATAATCTTGTAATAAAAATAAGAATAATTGACACAAGCACAATAGATACAATAATCTCAACAAGAGTCATCCCCTTCTTATTCATCACTATCACCAAACCTTAATGAAGCATACTGATAAATAGTCGGATTATTATTATAATTATTCTCATCTACATACATAACAATAATTCTATAACCACTTTCCTTAGTTGGATCTAACTTCTTTATATAATTCTGTGTAGTAGCCTCTAAATCAGATAACTCCCCACTATTAATATCACTAGTAAACCACTTAGTAAAATAAATAGAATTTATTCTCATATTAGTAACTAATGATTTAAAATAAGTATCACCCTTACCTAAACAATCACTATTACCCTGACAATAAATATACACACTAGAGCCATCATAACCATTAAACCCACTATCTTCAAAATACTCTTTAACTAAATTAGTCTTATAAATATATTCTGTATTATCATAATAACTCTTTCTTTGTACAGCACTAATAACATTCATATAACCACCATAAAGCATAATTAAAAGCACACACAAAACAAGAATAACTACAATTGTCTCTACTAAAACAAAACCCTTATTCTTCATAATACCTCCTAATCATGCTTAAAACTAATATTACACTTACTAGCATGCCCATTATTCTTATACTTAAATAAATACTTAGTATTACTTTCATTAGTAATTGGACTAATCTCATAATCATTATAATTACAACTTACTTCATCTAATTCATAACCCGCATAAGGAACAATCGTAAAAGAAATCTCATCATCATCTATAAAATCCTTTGTAATAAATGAAACTGTACCATCAAAATAATCTATATTATTATCAAGCCACTCTAAACTAACAATATCATTATAAGCGTAAGTAATATCCATAAGTAATAAATTAGTATAATAAGTTCTATTAGTGTTATAAGTACTCTGTTTACCAACAATCATATAACTAAGAGTTTCACTACCAGTTAAATCAACTATTTTAGAAACACTCTTCCAACCATCATTATTAGAAGTACTAATAACCCTACTACTATCTATAACATCACCACTCACTGTATTAGAAACAAACACATCACTGGTATAACCAATACTAGGTTGATAATATTCCATACGAATATAATATTTATGAGTAGAATCTACACTTATTGGCTGAGATAAATTACCACTTGATCCCGTCTTAATAACACACCTCTTACCAAAATCTGCAACCTGAAAATTACCATTATTTTGAATACTCCAATCAGTAAGATTATTATTAGCATCAACACTATTAAAATTACCATTACGCACTAAATTAGTAATACTCTTTCCACCATCAACACTAGCATAAGAAACATATAAACTTATACTACCACTACCATCATTAAGTTTCTCTCGAATCTCACCATTATATCTATCCAAAATAGTCTTATTTGCAATATAATTACTCAAAAGAGCCGTCAAAATAGCAATAAAAGCAAGAAAAAAAGTATAAATCAAACTAGTAGCAATAAACCCACTCTCATTCTTCATAACACCAGCCCTATTCTCTTTAAATTATAACATTATCTTAAAAGAAAAAAAAGCCCTAACTAAAAGTTAGAACTCTATAATTAATTTATAATATAAGGATTATCACTCGTACCATTACCAGTTACGCTGGTCGAAGATATAAGAGAAATGGCCGGGCGAACACCAGTGTCGCCGTCAATGTTGCCGTCGCGCAAGTCACCCGAGCGCACGCCCCGATCGAGAGTGATGATGCTATCGAAGTAGCTAGGCGACAAGGACCACCACCAATTCGTCCCAGTATTTTCTTGTAAATATGTAGAACGATTATAATAACCAGATACCGACCCAGCAAATGCTATTTCATCTGCAGTTAATAATCCTATTTTATAAGTTAAGTTACCATTACCATTCTTTGTATCATCAACAGTAAATTTAGATAATTTTCCACCATTATTATCATTTGGACATTTTAATGTTGGCTGTTTAGTGGAATCCAATCTATTATATGCAGCATAATTTGTATACTCTGTCCCATAACCTAATCCTCCACTTACTGTACTTTTATCATTACACCAAATTGTATCAGCTAGTTTATCTTCATATGGTGCTAAATTTTTTGTATACCATATCTCCAAATTTTTTAGTATTGTACTTTTATTTGTATTTGCATGTGTACTTGCATAATCACTTGCTCCAGCAGTACCATACATAAATCCTACATAAGCATTATCATTATGGTTTGTATTAAATGCACTTTTATATGTTTCACCAGAGTATCTTGCAAATGCTGCATTAGTACTATTATTTGCTGATGAACAAGGATTAGCTACTTTTGTAGTATTATCATTATGAAGAACAAGTTTTACTGAACCATCGCCTGTTATTCTTACTATTCTCCAGCATTTATTAGCAAATTGTACATAATTATTTTTTACTGCCCCTCTAAAGTAGTAAGATGTTCCATAATCATCTTCTGTACTAGCAAGTAATGCTTCTGTTGTATTTTTATTTGATGTTATTTGTTTGTACGTAAAACTGCTTGATGTAGCGCTTACTACATAATATATACTGCTTAAATTAGTGGTTGTTGTCATTGATCCTGCAGTACTTGAACCAGAACTTGATAAAGAACTATATGGCAAATATTTTCCAACTAAGCTTGAATATGAATTAGCATATGTATCACTTGTTACTGCAGTACCAGTTAAATTAAAGTTTGTCCCATTTGCTTCGTATCCAGTACCATAAGTTATATAATATGCTTGAGATGTTGATAATACACTTGTTGACTGACTTTCAACATCATCTTTAGTATGAGCATTTACTTCTTTTCCTGGTGTTGTAAGTGGTGATTTTATCTCGTTATTTGCAAGTATTGCATCTTTCAATGTAACCTCTTCATTAGCAGCTACTCCAACAACGACTATCTTACCTTCCCAGTTCTTATTAAGTCCATCTGCAATAGATGTTTCACCATCCATCCATACTCTTAAATCGTAACTTTTCTCTTCATTTGCTTTAAGTCCAGTAGTTACTAAAATATAACCTTTATTTGTGCCTTCCAATTCAGTTAAAGTCTGACTTCCAAGAAGCACGGAAGAGCCATCAGTCGTTCCTTTGCTAGATAAATTAACTTTTAAAAAACTATCCTTTAAGTATGCTACATCAGTACTTGTTCTATACTTACTATCAATCGTAATATACACTTTAACATAACTATCACAATTATTTTTTAAAGTGAATGTAAATGGTGTTTGTTTAAGACCATCTTCATCACTTATCGGAAAAGCATCACTTAAAGTTATTTTAGATGTTTCTTCAGTAAGCGTTGCATCTAAACAAGTTCTAGTTCCAATAACATTACTATTAGTTTGCGTTAATTTCAATCTAAACCAAGCATAACTTACACCCATAAAAACAACTAAAGTTATAAGTAATCCATAATAAATTTTTATTTTCTTTTTATCTTCCATATTTCACCTACTTACTCTTAATTAATGGACTAGTCACAGTTGTCCTAACCATAATATCATTTCCATTCTCATCAACCTTTTCATTCTCTATCGGTTTACTAGAATCATAATAAGAAAGTACCATTTTTGGATATGCAAGTGATGTATCTCCATTAACATCAAATAAATTAATCCAAGAAGTATCATTTGCTTCCAATACCTCATTTAAAGATAAACCTCTATCCTGTGAAAACTCACTTAACTTACTCTTAGCACTAGTAGTTCCCCAATTATATGCACAAAGTGCTGCTGGTACATTATAATCCATATTAACCAAACAATTCTGAAAATACATACAAGCAATCTTTATATTAGTATCAAGTTCTCTAATATTACTATCAGTAACATGAAAAGTCTCCCAAGAAGAAGTATCAAAATTATACGCTTTAACATCCTGATTTACCCAAACGGCATACTGCATTTGCATAAGACCTACTCCACCGCCTGGATCAATCTCTGTACTATGTACTCCCTTTTCTTGTGTTGCTATCGCCATTATCAAATCTTTATCTATTCCATAAGTTTTAGCATACTTGCTAACTAACTCATAATAATTTTCTTTTGCATTAACTGCTTTCTCATCGCTAGTTCTATCACTAAAATCAATATTAAAATTCTGATAAATAGTGTCTTTTTCTTCCACTAACTGTGCAAGTAACTCTCCATTAGTTGGTTCCTTATTTTCTGCTTCTTCTACATCTAATAAACTTATCATCTGCGTATCCATTAAAAGTTTATCATATCCTGGATCTTTTTCCTCTGTACTCGGCTGCGCACTTATCTCTTGATCCTCAGTTTCATTTAAATATTTTTCCACACTATCATGATTAACTTCTTCCATCCAAGTTGCACTAACACTAGGAGTAAAAGGATCCTCAAACTCTTTAAGTTTATGACCAATACTTAAAACAGATACCATAATAAGAAGAACCATAAGTCCCTTAGTAATTGTCCCAGTCTTAGATACCCTTTTAGCTTTCCTACTACCATTCATATACTTACTAGCCCTACTAGCATTATACTTATCTACTTTTTTTCTAGCATCTACTCTTTCAAATACCTGCTTATAATCCTTAATAAAAATAACTCTATCAGAATAAACAACTCTTATAACCTTTCCATCTTTACTAATTCTAGCATCAGTAGCATTTCTTCTTTCTACTTCATTTAAAAATTTCTTCGCTTCATCACCAAAAAAGATATTACTATAAGAACTATCAGTATAACTATTATAATACTTAGTCGTTAATCTATTTCTATCACAGCAAACAACTATTTTGTCCATAAGTCATCCCTTTTTTCTAACTCTGCATCAATCATATCCCATTCTTCATCTGTAGTTATAGGAAGAAGCGTTACATCATCACTAAGTATAGAAGCAGAAATATCCCCATTTTCTAAAACATATACAATATACCTTTTATTATTATTTTCAAATATAAATAGAACATGTAACTTCTCACCATTAACCTCTATCACACCATCTAATAATATCTCATCCATACTCATCTTCCTATTCTATACAAAAATTATAACAACAAATTTCCCTTTTGTAAACATAAGAAAAGAGTAAGATTACTTACCAATATAGTATTTCTTCTTACCCTTACGTACAATTAAATATTTATTATATAACAACTTATCACTGGTAATTGCATCACCCTCATCATTAACTTTTTCTCCATTAATACTAATACTACCAGCACTAATAAATTCTCTTGCTTCTCTTTTACTAGAACATATCTTAGCATTTATTAACATATCAATAACTTTATCGTGAGCATTTACATCAAATGAAGGAGCCCCCTTAAAGGCATCTTCTAGTTCATCTTCATCTAAAAGTGTAATATCACCTTTAAATAAACAATCACTAATCTTTTTCGCTTTCAAATATTCTTCTTCCCCACGAATATCAGTAATAATCTCTCTAGCTAAAGCAATATGTGCTTCTCTTGCTTCTGGATGCTCATTATTCTTTCTTTCATACTCTTCTATTTCCTCTCTACTTAAGAAAGTAAATATCTTTAAATAATCAATAACAAGTGAATCATCCACATTAACTAAGTATTGATATAACTCATAACTTGAAGTCTTATTCTTATCAAGCCATAAAGCATTACCTTCACTCTTACCAAACTTCTTACCAGTCTTATCAAGAACAAGTGGCATTGTAAACCCATAAGCCTCCTTACCAGTTTTCTTTCTAATTAAATCAATACCAGTTGTAATATTACCCCATTGATCAGAACCTTCTGCTTGAAGTACACAATTCTTATCTTCAAATAATCTTAAGAAATCATATCCTTGAATTAAAGTATAAGAAAACTCTGCATAAGTAATACCTGTCTCTAATCTTCTTCTAATAATATCTTTATCAAGCATATAATTAACATTAATATACTTACCAACATCTCTTAAGAAATCTAAAAATTCATAACCTTTAAACCAATCATAATTATTAACAAGTTCTGCTTTGCCATCAAATAAAGCACTAACTTGTTTAGAAATACCTTCTAAGTTTTTATTAAGAGTCTCTTTACTAATAATTTCTCTTTCAGCAGTTGGTCTAGGATCTCCAATAAGTCCCGTAGCTCCACCAATTAATAAAATTGGATGATGACCTGCTTTAGCAAGTCTTTTCGCGGTAACAAGTGATGAGTAATGTCCTAAATGCAAACTATCTGCAGTTGGGTCTGTTCCCCAATAAAAACTAATTGGCTCTCCATTTAATAACTTTTCTATATCAGGACTACTAATATCTTTAACAAGTCCTCTCCATTTTAAATCTTCAAATAAATTCATAATATCTCCTCCTATAATATATCTTTCAATTTTCTAATATCATTTATTGTACTTTCAGTATTTTCATTATCTTTACTTATATAAATAGTTTTCATTCCAAGTGCTTTAGCCGGATTAATATCACTAGTTAAACTATCACCAATCATTACACATTCATCATAATTATCTTTTTCTCTAGCTAAATCAAAAAACTCTTTATTAGGTTTAATTCCATATTCACACCCGTATATATTCTTAAAATATTTATCTAAGCCGTGGTATCGCAATCTTCCCTTTTGAGCATCAGTGTACCAATTAGTAAGTACCACTAAAGTATACTTCTTACTTAAATAATCAAGAACATCACTAGTATCATCATTTAATAAAGTTGAATATCCTGCATAAATATCTAAACATCTATTTAAATCATCTTTACTAAACATAATCTTTAACCTATCACTAATATATTTGGAAAGTTCATCTTTATCAAACCCAATACCTTTTAACTCAAACTCTCCAATAACATCATAAAACATCTTAGGCTTAATATTAGGATAATCTTTTAGAAATTCCGTATAAGCATTTATACAATCTTTATATGTATCAAAAAGGGTATTATCTACATCAAATATAATTCTCTTAATCATATATTCCTCCACAAAAAAAATCATAAACTAAAGGACGAATAAAATCCGCGGTACCACCTTAATTCATGATTACATGCTCTCTTAATCTTATCGCGATTTTCCACGTTTTAGCTCCAAGGTCGTAAATCTCTTCATCACTAACAAACATAGTATATCAAATGAAAATATTTATTTCAAGCAAAAAAACTTGTATAAATTAGCTTTAATGTTGTATAATTAACTTAAGGAAGAGCACTAACCCTGAAAGTTAGGCTTCTCCAGTTTGTTCTTTTGAAGCTACTTAACAGGTAATGTTACTAGCTTCTTTTATTTTATCTAAAAATAATAATAATCACTTTTAAAATAAGTAAAAGGACGAATATGATAATTAAATTATCTAAAATAGATTTTAATTTTCTCATAAACATCACTCCCCTCTTTATAAGAAAGGAGAAGTCTAACATAGTACTCTTCAAATAAGTATATTAACATAATCATTAAACTAGTGCAAGCCCTTTATTTATGCTGGTTTGCAGACTTTTAAAATCTGTAATCATCTTATAAAAAAAGATAACACTTTAAACATGTCATCTTACAATTTTTCAATAACTGCCGCATTCTTCTCTAAGCACCTAATCAAATCTGCATGATCATACTTTTCAAAGATTGCTCTAAATCTATCTGGATTTATAAAGAACATATGAGTATGTCCCATAAACACCTCTTTATAATTCTTAATTCCAATACCTTTTAAATAAGTATAATTTTCTTTAACTAGCGATGGAAACAATTTAAGTTTCTCAATAACGCTTGCTTCACTAGAACCATTAATTATTGTAATATCATCATCAGTTAATCCTAAATCTTTTAAATAATTCATTATCTGTTACCTCCTAAATCATTCAAATGTTTAGCCTTAACAATTAAATCAGTAATATTTGCTTCACTAACCTTAGGACCATAACTCTTAACAACCTCATTTAAATCAAAACTATTAATAAGTGGAAGTGCTGATAATACATAACTTATATTACTAGTAGTTTGTCCAGCAAGTAAAAGTTTACTAATTACATGTTCTATCTCAGCAGGTGTACTTGTCGTAAATAAATCTGCTGAATCATAAATAGCATCTAACTTAATATTATTTCTCTTAAGTACATCAAATACTTTCTTATACATTTCTTTATTATAATTAGATTTTAATCTATCTTGATCAGACTTACTAAAATTATAATAATCTACACCATTTTCTGTAAATAAATTAGCAAGTTCATTTTCATTATCATTTGTTTCAGCTACTGGTTCAAAACTTAAACTGTTTTCTTTTTGAGGCTCTTCTTTTACAATTCCTTCTTTATTAGAAACAGTTGTTTCTTCTGGCTCCATATTTAAATCATCTTCACTTAAACCTTCAAAACTAAAACTACCATCACCGTCAGAAACATTTTCATGTTCAAAAATATTCAAATCATTACTTACAGGCTCATCTTTTACTTCATTTTTAGAAGGCTCTTCTTCAGTAACTTCTTCCTTAGATGGTACTACTGGTTCACTTTTTTTGTGATCATCATCATCTAAACCTGTACCAAAAATGCTTGCATATTCACTGTCTATCGAATCATTTAACGCCTTAAAATCAATCTTTTTATAATCACTTACTGGTTCTTCTTCAGTCTTTACTTCTTCTTTTACAGCACTACTTGTTTCAGTTTCTTCATCCTCAGGTTCATCCATTTGACTTATTTCATCAAACACCGGACTATCTAAATTTACATTATCATACTTCTTAACTTCAAAAGTAGGTTCAATTACTAAGTTTTCTGGGTTTTCAGATGAAAAATCAATAATACGATTTAATTCCTTAGAATAATACTCCAAAGCCTTAGTATAATTATCTAATCTCTCTGTTTTAATTTCTTTATCCTTTTTTAAATTAATTAGTAAGTCTTTAATAGCTCTAGCTTTCTCAGTAAGTTCACCAATCTTTTCACGATATTTAGTAATCTCATTTTGTTTAGCAATCATCTTAGCATTAATTTCTTTATTACCAGCCTCAACAATCGCATTTAAATCTTTCTTACCAAATCTCTCATTTAAATCAGTTAAATCAACCTCAAGCGCTTTTATTTCTTCCTCTAAAGTTTTAATTTTATCTTTAGCACTATCAACATCAACTTTATATCCTTTAGCCTCATCTATTTTTTTATCAATCTTAGACTTAACCTCATCTAAAACTTTTTCACATTCACTTTTCTTAGTTTCCAACTCACTAATAATTGCTTTTAACTTACTATTTATTTCATTTATCAAGTTTATCATCGTACAACCCTTCCTATTCTAAAGAAATTATAGCAGACTTTTTCTAACTTGTAAATAACATGCCTACCATTTTACAAGACTTTTAAAAAGAAAAATTCTCACTCTTCAAATGTATCTAAATCAATTTCAAATTTCTGCAAATTAAAAATAATCACTAAAACTATACATTGCTTTTTCATAATAAACATAAGTATTTTCCACATTCCTATCATAATTACTAACCATAAAAGTATAAATCCTATTATTATCTGAAAAAAAAGAAATATCAGCTCCATAAGGAATATCTATACTTAGTGCACTAACTTCCTCTGGAATATCAAAATCTTCTTATATTTAAAATTATCTTTATTAATAACCATCATCCACCATCTTTTTATTATACCTTAACTCTTCTTTTAAACTATTTAAATTTGCTTTACTTTCTTCTTTCTTACCTCAACCAGTAACCATTAAAACAATAATCACTAACAAAAATACTTTCCTTTTCATAATCTTCCTGCCTTATAAAATTTATATAAAAAATAATTATTCTTCAATCAAAAAAATTTTCAGTTGAGCACAATAAAAAAATCAACTTAAAATATTAATAAACACATTTCATTTAATAAAAACTGCAAAAATCTTAACAAAAATAAGAGCCCTAAAGCTCTTAACATTTCTTCTCAAGAATATCTAACACTCCATACAAAATAAATGAAATAATCATAATAATCACAATTCCTGCCATTACAAGTGTTAAATTAAATACCTGAGTTCCATATAAAATTAAATATCCTATCCCTGCTTTACTTACCAAAAACTCTCCCATAATAACGCCAATTAAACTCATCGAAATATTAAGTTTCAAACTAGAAAAGATTGTCTTCTTATTACTAGCGATCACTAACTTAGTCATAATCTGATAAGTACTTGCTCCAAAACTTTTAAACATCTTAATCTTATAAGCATCCGTTGTAATCAGCCCATTATAAATCGTAACAAGCGTTACAATAACATTAATAAGTAAACTCATAACAACAATAGACTTCATATTAGCACCTAACCAAATAATTAATATTGGCCCTAAAGATACTTTAGGTAAACTATTTAAAAGTGTAAGATATGGGTCCATTACTCTCTTTAAAAAAGGTACTAAATAAAAAATTACTGCTAAAATAAAACCTAATAAAGAACCTATCGTAAAACTAAGCATAATCTCCTTTAAAGTAGTTAGTACATGAATATAAAGTTCTCCACTAACAAGTAGTCCTTTAATCGACATCATTACTTTATATGGACTAGAGAAAATAAAACTATTTATTACTCCCTTATCACTAAGCACCTGCCATAACCCTAAAAATAATATCAAAATAAATACTTGTAAGAAAATAACACTAAAAGATTCTAACTTTCTTCTTTTTAAAAATCTTTTTTGTCTAAGAGATATCTTTATCTAAATCACCCCATATCTTATCATAATAATCATAAAAATTATTTGCTTTTCGCCTTTTAGAAGGAGTATCACCCAAAAGATTTATCTCATATATATTTTTTACTTTGGCTGGTCTTTTAGAAAGAACTATAACTCTATCACAAAATGAAACACACTCTGCAATATCATGACTTATCAAAATAGTAGTAACCTTAAGTTCCTTTAATATCTTATATATATCATCTGTAATAGTAAGCCTTGTTACATAATCAAGTGCAGAAAGCGGCTCATCAAGCAGTACCAAATTAGGTCTTATTGCAAGTGTCCTAGCAAGAGCAACCCTTTGTCTCATACCACCAGAAAGTTCTGACGGCATCTTTTCTAAAAACTTATCTAAACCAAACTGATTAAGCAGTCCTTTTGTATAATTAATCGTTTCATCATTTAGCATCTTCTTTAACTTTAAACCAAGCGTTGCATTATCAAGTACATTTTTATATGGAAGAAGCGCATCACTTTGCAGCATATAACCATAATTATTCTTATATCTTATAACCTGCCCACCAGTTTCCTTATCTAACCCAGCAATAATATTTAAAAGTGTACTCTTACCACACCCACTAGAGCCAACAATTCCAATAATCTCCCCATCTTTAACATCAAAAGATACATCACCTACTGCTTCCACCTCACCAGATAAAGTATTAAAACTTTTCTCTACATTAACTAGTTTTAAAACATTATTCATTTACAATCAAAGTACTATAAGGTAACCTTTCACTAATCATCTTATTCTTAATTAACATATCAGTTAAATTATCATAAGACTTCTCACTTATAAAAGAACTATTAAGATAACTATCTGCTCTTTTATATCTGTCTATTATACTAGTTAAATCATCAAGTGAAGTATCTGGAAATTGACTTAAAATATCCTTAGCAATTACTTCCGCACTATTATTAAAAGTATAAACAAGACCTTTATCAATAGCTTTTCTAAAACCTTCTATAATATCTTTATTTGCACTTACATAACTTCTCTTCGCATTAAATGCAGTATATGGTACCTCACCAGAGTACTTACCAACACTATCATAAACATAACCATAACCCATTTTTTCAAGCTTAGTCGCATTAGGTTCAAATAAATTAACAAAGTCTCCCGTACCACCAACAAATGCACTAGTTAAATTAGCAAAATCTACTGAATCATTAACATTAACCCCAGTAATATTTTCCTTTTCTAAAGCATTATAAAAGTTAACAATCGGCATTCCACCACGTCTACCAGCAAGTACTTCCTTTCCCTTCAAACTATCTAATGTAAAATTATCTATCTTTTTTCTAGAAACAATAAACTGCCCATCTCTTTTAGTAAGCCCAGCAAAAGAAACTAAATAATCCTTCTCGCCATTATCATAAACATACATAGTCGCTTCTGGTCCGCAGAAACCCACATGCACGTCCCCTGATATTACCGCAGCTGTAACATTATTTGCTCCACTAGTTAAAATTAAATCTATCTTTATACCTTCATCTTCAAAATAGCCCTTTTCTATTGCTACATAAAATGGTGTATAAAAAGCACTATGAGTAACCTCTGCAACCTTAACCACATTTAAATCATTGCTCACTTTATCATGCCTATTCATAAAAATCACTAAAAATAAAACTGTAAAAAAAACTACCAAACACAATATCTTTTTTTTCATAAATCCCCCTTACTCACTTATAATTTATTCAAAATATAAAAAAAAGGCACAACTAATGCCTTAACCAATAACTTGAATATTCCCATGAAGTACTAATCTAATAACCCCACAAATAATTAAATGAGCTGGATATATAATATAGAAAAACCACTTCATCCATTTACAATTACCAGGTTTATTATTATATCTTTTAAGAAGCGGAATCGTAAAAATTGTACACATCTGCAATATACCATACGCTGGATTTAAAAATATTGCAAACACTAAAGCATAAAAGAAAGTAAAAAATGGAATAACAAACATTCTCTTATTAAAATTATCCTTGTTAATATATCCATATAACACCATAAGTGTACCTATCATACTCCAATCAGCTGGAAATGCTAATATGCAGACTAAACATATAAGCAAAAACTTATATATACCCTTCATCTTAGAATCATATATCATTATTGACACAAGCCCTAAAAGTAAAGACCACATAACACTTGTCTGATTAAAAATAGAACCCCTAGTAAATGGAATATAATTAATCCCAAACGCAAAACAATAAGCAAAATGTGAAACTATGCTAAACAAAAATAACCTTAATGCATACTTCTTAACATTCCTTGTATAAATATACCCCTCTGTTATAAAAAAACAAAATATAGGTGCTGCAAGTCTACCTATCGCATGTAAAAGTAAAATACATACACCATTATCATATCCCGGATATAGCGTCCACAAAACATGATCAAAAAGCATTGCAAATATAGCAATCATCTTTAACTGATTTCTATTAAGTTCAAAGTTCATTCAATCACCACACTAATTATACATTATTCTAAATTAAGTAGCAATTATTTTCTAATCTCATGGTATAATATCAAAGGAAGGTGCAGTATCATGAATTACAAAAAAACATTATTATCAATTATCTATATTTATTATTTAGAACTAATATATCACTTATTTATATTTAAATCTTTTACCATAAAAGAATTTTTATTTTTAACCCTATTTACCATTTTATTCGGTATATTTAATGACCTAATAACTAGTCTCTTTAATAAAAAAGTAAATAAATGGTTATTTATCTCTATAAATGTTTTCCTAAGTATTTTATTTATCGCTCAAGTAATAAACTTTAAATTCTACGGAAACATTATAAGTATCTACTCAGTAGTTCATGGAGGACAAGTATTTGGCTTCATGGGAGCAATCATCTCTGTTATTCTTAAAAATATTCCATGTGTTCTTTTATTACTAATCCCCGCAATCTTACTACTAGTATTTAATAAACATATCAAGGCGGATGGCCTTAACTACAAAAACACTCTTATCAAAACCTTAGTATTTGTAGGTCTATTTACAATCTGCACTCTTACTTTAAACATTGACAAGAAAGACATCTACTCTGCTAAAAACTTATATTATTACAAACACGCACCTAATCAATCTGCTAAAACATTTGGCATCCTAACAACAATGCGTATTGATTTAGAAAGAATAATTCACTTTAAAGAAAAAACTATAGACGTTTTCACTGAGGACACAACCGAAGAAGAAAAACCGGCCGTTAAAAATATCGAATATAACAAAGAGGACATTGATTTTGCCGCTCTAGCAGAATCAGAAACAAACGAAGAAATCAAAAATATTCATCTATACATGAATAATCAAGAGGCTACCGAAAAAAATAAATATACTGGTATGTTTGAAGGCAAAAATCTAATTGCTATAACGGCTGAAGCCTTTTCGCCTCTTGCAGTTGATAAAGACTTAACTCCAACTCTATACAAACTAGTTCATGAAGGATTTAACTTTACCAATATGTACTCACCTATCTATTATGTTAGTACATCCGATGGTGAATATGTTACTTTAACAAGTCTCCTACCTAAAGAAAGTGTCTGGTCTTTCTATAAATCAAGTAAAAATTATCTGCCTTATGTCTATGGAAACATCTTTAAAAAATTAGGATACTCAGCATACGCTTTTCATGATGGACAATATAAATATTATGATCGTAACCTATCACATCCAAATATGGGATACACCTATATGGCATGTGGTAATGGCTTACAAAAACTAATGAACTGCAAAAAATGGCCTCAAAGTGATATAGAAATGATTGACGCAACATTTAATATGTATAAAGATGAAGAAAAATTTGTAACCTATTACATGACAATATCTGGTCACTTAGAATATAACTTCTACGGAAATAATATGGCTGCTAAAAACAAATCCCTTGTTGAAAATACTAACTACAGTACTGCCGTAAAAGCATATAAAGCAACACAAATTGAACTAGATCGTGCACTTGAAAAACTATTAACAAAACTAAAAGATAATAACTTACTTGACAAAACAGTCATCGTCCTATCTGCAGACCACTATCCATATGGCCTAACAAACGATGAAATAAATGAAGTAACCCCACTTACTAATCCAAAATTCGATATTCACAAAAACAATCTAATCATCTGGTCATCAGACATCAAAGAACCAATTAAAGTAGATAAACTAGCTGAAAGCCTAGACATCCTTCCTACAGTTTTAAACCTATTTGGAGTTAAATTTGACTCAAGACTTCTAATGGGTAGAGACATCCTATCAAACGCTGATGGACTAGTTATCTTAAATGATCGTTCATGGATAACTGAAAAAGGCTTTTATGATGCAAGCACCAATAAATTTACCAAAACAACTGACGAAGAATTACCAGAAAACTATGTTGATAAAATAAGCACAATCGTCTATAACAAATTCGTAATATCAAAAAATATCTTAGAAACAAACTATTATAAATATGTATTTAAGGAGGAAGCATGAATATAAAAGAAAGAATGCTATTAAGAGAAAAATTCTATAGTCCATTTGCTACAAAAGACAAAGAATCAATAAGACTAATACCTATAGAAGAAGACATTAGACCAAACTTTTTTAGAGATATAGACCGTATTATCCATAGTACATCTTACACAAGATATATGGACAAAACTCAAGTTTTTTCTCTAAAAGACAATGACAACATTTCCAAAAGAATGGTTCATGTACAATTAGTATCTAAAATAGCTCGCACCATCGGTAGAGCTCTATCACTAAACGAAGATTTAATTGAAGCTGCTGCTCTAGGTCATGACTTAGGACACGTCCCATTCGGTCATGAAGGAGAAAGAATATTAAATAAAATTAGTCTTAAACATAACGAAGGATATTTCAATCATAACGTTCAAAGTGTAAGAGAACTAATGGATATTGAAAATGACGGAGAAGGCATCAACCTATCAATTCAAACCCTAGATGCTATCCTATGCCATAATGGAGAACTTGAACTTAAAGAATACCATCCAAAAAAGAAAACAACTGATGAATTCTTACAAGACTATGAAAATTGTTATAAAATTGAAGGATACATCAAAACACTCATCCCAAACACTTTAGAAGGATGTGTTGTTAGAATAAGCGACATCATCGCCTATCTTGGAAGAGATATTGAAGACGCTGAACGTCTTAATCTAATAAAAAAAGAAGACCTACCAAAAGAAATAACTGACATTATTGGTTCAACCAACAAAGAAATAGTAAATACATTTATAATGGATATCATAAATAATAGTATAGACAAACCTTATCTTAAAATGAGTGATAACGTTTTCGAAGCACTAAAAAAGCTAAAAAAATTCAACTACGAAAACATCTACTCAAAAGCAAACACCAAAGAAGAACTCACTGAATATGAAAACATGTTTGAAAGCCTATTTAACCATCTACTAAAAGACATTAAAGACAACAACACAGATAGTAACATCTACAAAATATTTATAAAAAATAAAAATGAAAAATATAGGCAAAATACCCCAGAAAGAATTGCTATTGATTACATTGCAGGTATGACCGATGACTTCTTCTTAAAAGAATATAAAAAATATGAGAACTAATACTCATATTTTTTTATAATCTCTTTGACAATAAAAAATGAGAATCCA
Organism: uncultured Mycoplasmatota bacterium; assembly: GCA_900547775.1. Lineage (GTDB taxonomy): Bacteria > Bacillota_I > Bacilli_A > RF39 > UBA660 > CAG-533. The sequence continues at coordinate 39,358 of URHW01000004.1, forward strand.
TTAAATCCTCATTTTATTTTACTGAAACAATCAACTCTAGTTCCTTCTTAGTAACCTCCTTACCTATCACAACAGGTAACTTTACCAAATACTCATAAAAAGGCTCCTCATCTGCTTTAAAAATCTCATCCTTCTTATTTTCCCAATAACACTTAGCATAATAAATAGTACTTTCCATATTCCAGCCTCTAACCAAGTTCATGACATACTTTTGATAACAATCATCACTAACCTCAATCTCATAAATCTTATAAAACACTTCATCCAATTTTCTTTTTTCAATTCCTTTTAATACACTTGCCGCATCAGATGCATAAAAAGAAGTTAATCTAGAAAATCTATCACTATAATGTAATCTTCTTTCATACTCAAAAACAGCTTCTAAAGTATCATCTTTACTTTTAAAATCACCTAAATAATAATGAACTCCATGACTAGATAAACCCTCAAAATAATACTCTGGAACTAACTTTTCAAAATTCTTAACAAGATCAATCTTCATTCCTGTCGCTAAATGACCACTTCTATCAACATGATATAAAATCATTTCTTCACACTCTCAATTTCTTGTAACTCTAAACGGTATTTCTGCTTAACATTAGGATACTTCTCATGATCAACTTCGCTCAAAAAATTATTAATCTCTCTTAAATAAACCTTACCTTCACCATATAAAGCCCTATAAATAACATACTCCTCTAAAGTTTCTGAGTTAATTCCTGTTCCAAGAACAATATAATAATCCCCCTTAAAATGCTTATAAATACGATTTACTTCTAACTTTCTCATATATCCTCCTATCAAAAGTATAACATAATTTTTACTTTTTTCTAACCTTTATCACATCATCACGTTGAATACTACCAATAAGTAAAGAAGAATTATCATCATGCCTCTCAAAATTATTACTAACTGCTTTCTCATCATAATTAGCATAACAATACTTACACATATGCATACATGAATTATAATCACCTATATCAACCATCTGCACGCACTCACACTTCTTCTCTTTTCTTACATTACTACTTTTAAACTTCTTACCAGTTAAAATATACGCTAGTTCATGTGACAAACACTCGCCCTTAACAAAACCATACTGAGTTAAATCTTCATCCTCAAAACAAGTCTGTACACTCATCCCATTATCCATAGCACTCTTACTAAAAGCTTCACCTATTTTTTTATAATCTTCTCTAGTAAATGCTCTATATTTTAAAATATTTTTATTACTTCTAACATTCTTATATTCATCCATAAAAGAGACAATTATCTTATTAACATAACCATTAAGATTTTTACACAACTTATCAAACGCTTTAATATGATAATCAACATTATACTTATCACTTAAAAATATTGGATCATATCTCACCACCACGTTATCTATACCAAGAACTAAAGATAACTTCTTTACTCCATCAATAATCAATCTCTTATCTGGAATATTAGGCTCTACATCTTTACCATAAGGAGTTATAGTAACATAAAATAAAACAGGTAACTTTAATATATCTAACTTATTAATCATTGGTAATGGATTCTTACTACAAAACATAATCAAATCCACATCACTAAAATAAATTCTACTGACAAGTTTTTGATTAAAAGGATTTCTCACATCAACAAAACCAGCCTCAACCCTATTTATAAACCAATTAGAATAAAAAGCCGGTATATCAGTTCTACCACTTGCAAACAAAATCATAGCTTAGCCTCATAAACCTCATTACCATGCTCTTTAATAATATCCTTTAAATCTTTGACTTTAAGCCACAACGAAGCCGTATTATCATTCGGATGCATTCCAATAATATCCTCATCGTGAAAATCACTATCCAAATAAAATTTAACTTTTCTTTCATTATCATTAAGTAACCCTAAAGGACTTACCGCTCCTGGATAAAGACCAAGAATTCTTTCTAAATCCTCACTAGAAGCAAAAGTTAAAGGCCTAGTATTAAACTCTTTTCTAAACAAAGACAAATTAACACGTTTTGCTTCCCTAACCATAATTAAATAATAATTTTTCTTCTTATCATCACGCACAAATAAATTCTTAGCATTACCTTCCCTATAAGGAAGTTCAACATCCTTTAAATCATCCATCGAATAAACTGCCTTATGTTCAGTTACCTCGTACCAGATTCCCTTACCCTTAATAAAATTATAAACTTCATCTTTATTCATAATATTCACCATCTAACAACAAATATTATAACATAAAAAAAGCAGACATAAAGTCTACTTAACATCTATCTTAATCCTTTCGGTGTCACATCAGACATCCCAGAATCTCCAAACATATCTAAAATTTCATCTGCCTTTTCATCATCATATTTAAATGTAGATACAAGAGCAGCAATAATATCACTATCATCAGTTGGTACATAAGAATCATTATCGTCTCCACTCTTCATCTTATCTGTTAAAACAGATTTTAAAATTAAACTAAGATCTCTACTTTCTTTATTTAACTGGGCTACACGAATCATATTTTCTCTAATTTCAGCAGTTAAATATTTTACAAAATCTTTTTGAGTTCTAATAAAGAAACTACCCACTAAAGCACTACCATATGTTGCTTCATAAGTTCTTCCATTTTCACCAACAATAGAATAAATATACTCACACCACATAGGTCCATCATAACCACCTACAGATAAACTTTCAGATACTCTATGGCTCACTATGGTCCCCTTAATATAAGCACCATCCTCAAACCCCTCTACATGATTATTATTAGAACCATGAAATACATAAACCTCAGTTCCATTTGGTATTAAATCTTCACTAATACTAAAATAACCTTTATTTTCCATATAAACCTCCTATAAGTGTATTATAACATCAAAAAAGAACTCTATTCAAGTTCTTAATCTTTTTCAATATAACCACTTATACCTTTAGTATACATATTATCACTTATAGATTTATATCTTTCACCATCATAATCATATGTAAATCCATTGTAAGCCTTATAAACATCGTTAGTTTCCGTATCATAAACTCTTTCATAACCAAGTGTTACATCACTTTATTTTTGACTCATTATGCACTTCTCTTATTCCAAGAATCTATTATTCCATCACTAATCTGATTACAAATATTTCTTATACTTTGAAAATTCTTCATTACTGCATCTTGTTGCTGATTAAATCCATTTAAGAAAGTATCTGTAAATTCTAATGAACTAGCTACTATATTTAAAATTTCTTCCCAGATAACAAATTCATTTTTTGGAGCAGTAATAAATATTGAGTCATACACATTAAACTTACAAATATCAATTTTTTTTACCAGACATTATATTTTCATTAACATAACAAGACCAATCATCATAAACATACGCTGTAAAAATTCCTTCACCTTTTATAAAAAAAGATGGATACCCAAGACGAGATGAATACTCACATACATAGTGCACGGGTTCGATACACCTTAAAGGTCTTCTAATAGAATTATATCATTCTTTTATAAATTTACATAGTTGAACCATCAACAATAACTCATTAATTAATATTTAATAAAAAACTACTCTCAAATTAACATGAAAGTAGTTTTTTTATCATCTCTAAAATCAAAGATTTAAATCATTTTAAGTGGTGCTGAAAATAGGACTTGAACCTACAACCTACGCGTTACGAGGGCGTTGCTCTACCTATTGAGCTATTTCAGCAAACAATTATATTATACCATTACTCTCAAAAAATTCAAACACAAAAAAAGAAGAAATTACTCTTCTTCCTCTAAATCAGATAACTCTGTACAAAGCATATTATACTTTTCTTTAATCTTGCTTTTATCTGCTTCCTCTAAAACATACCATCCATTTTCAAACATTACTTCATAAACAGCACGCTGAGCATCAATTATCTTATCAAAATCTCTCTTTAACTTCTTATACAAAACCTCATTACTAGCTTCTGTCAAAGCAACAACATAATTCTTACTCATCTCTTTCAAACTAGAAAGAATACTATTCATATAATCCTTATCATTCATACAAATTCCACAAGGAACTTCAGTCTTACTATTCTTAACTTCCTTACTCATTATCCTCACCACCTAAAATATCTAATACTGTATCCATATTATTCATAAATAAATCTGATACCTTTCTTGCACACTTACTAAGCGCTTTATCAGTAAATTCGCTTTCCATATTAATTACTGACTTAAAAGCTCCATAATTCCAATTAAAAATATCTGTTAAATAATCTAAATCCTTTGTACTTATCATACTAGGTACTTTTTCCATATTATCAACTCCCACTATTATTATGGTCCAAAAAAAAGAAATAATACTACTTATTTCTTCCTTCATTAATTCGTCTTAAAGTCTTAACAAGTTCTAGTCTCTCCTTATCATACAGAAGTTTATCACTCGTCCCTTTAGGTATTGTTTTAAACTCCCTTAAACTAGTAACATTCTTATACTCATCTCTATCATTAAATAGAATATATGCAATAAAATTAGCTCTTGTCTCTCTTCTTCTAGCAACACGTACAACATCTTCAAAATCTAGTTCATAATCTGCTCCATAAACAAATTGACTTCTTCTAACAAAATATAATAGTCTCAAAAACTCATCATAACCTAAATTATTCTCAAATAGTTTTAGATAAGTTAAATGCAAAAGATCTATATCATACTTAGTAATATTATCCTTTGCTGCAATATCACGTAAAAGAACTAGCCCTTCATTATAACCTAACTTAGTAAATTCCTCTTCCAAACGTTCAAAAAGTGTACCAAACATTCTCTTACTAATTTTTATATCCTTACTTGCTCCTAACTTAATAAGCTGTGTACAATTATTAAAACTCCTTAAAAGATTCCCACCACTTGCACTTCTACCTACCGCACTAAGAGCACTGACTTTCTTACACCTCTCACTAAATACTGGTGAAAGACCAAACCAATAGTACTTAGAAACAAATCCAATATCCTTTTCACTATTCCTAGAATCCCATGTTGGATCAAACTCTAAGAAACTATGAAAATTATACTTATCATCATTTATATAACTGACCACAGTAGCATGACCATCATATTTATTAAGCATATTTATATAAGTTTTCACATAAGTAGAAATTCCAATCAAATTAGCAATCGCACTAAATAAATTAGAATAACCTAAACAAACTATACTCTCACCAAGAGTAACCCTCGAAAGAGATGTGGAATTAGAATAATTCTTATCTTCTTTATATATTCTTGTCTTTAAATAATCATATAAAAACATCAATTTTTCTAAAGGACTAAGTTTTCCATCATCAAGTTTCTTTGCAAAATCAAAAACTACCTCTAAAGACTCTTTCATCTCATTAACTGAAACAACCTCAGTATTATAAATATTCTTTATCATGGGCGTAGCCGCATAATCTAAAGTACAAAAATGATACACATCAGTTAAATCCATATCATCAGTATCAATAATTGTCTTATAAGGAAAACTCTTAAAAAAATCACGAACCTGTTCTACTGAAACACCTTTATTTAAAGCAATCTTAATACTCTCAAATCCGCTAAAATCTTCAAAATAAGGCATATTTTTAACTTGATAAACCTCATCAATAAGTGTATCATCATACGCTGCATCTAAAAGTATTCTATTTTCATCAATAAAATCCTGTCGAAGATCACTATTATTAATAACATCTTTAAGTCTATTTAAATTACTTACCCTTAAACATATAGTGTCATCCCTAAATGAAAAAGAATCTTCATCAGCAAAAGTAACTATTAATTTCATAAAATCACCTATTCTACTACTAATAATATTACAATAAAATGAATATAAAGTCCATTAAAAAAGACCAGCATTTTGGTCTTCTACTTATTCTTAGCTAACTTTTTAGGTTCAGGTTTTTCAATAGCATCAATTGCTTTATTTAATACCTCAACAGTTTTTTTTCTAACATCATCAGCAGCCTTTTCTAAAACTGGTGTTCCTTTTTCAACTGCCATATTATAAAGTTCTTCAGCTTTAATTTGAATCATCTTAGCTTTTTCTTTAACCACAGAAGCAACCTTTTCTTGATCTAAATCAGCAAGTTCCTTCTTTAATTCTTTAATCTTTTTTTCTAAAGATTTCTTAACATCATCATACTCTAGTTCTTTAACCTTATCCCAAAGTTCGTTAATCTTAATAGTTAACTCCTTTCTAGTCTCAGAACCTTTCTTTGGTGCAAATAATATTCCAAGTCCAGCTCCTATTGCTAAACCAGTTAATAAACTGCATCCTTTTCCACTATTTTTACTCATAAAAATCATCCTCATCCTTTCTTCTTTTTAATCCAGTAATCTTATTAATCAAACCTACTACTCCCTGAGTCAATTTTCCACCTAGATAAGCCATTTTATTTGATACACCATCAATAAACCCAAATACTGTATCAAGTGTTGCTACTTTTTTAGAAACATCATCCAAAATAGCATTTGTCTTATCTATAGTAATTATAAGTTTAATTCCTAAAATAATACCTATAACTAGTAAAATAATAAGTAATAAATAAATAATTACTGGTAACGCTGTTGTTAATCCTTCCATTATTCTTCATCCTCACTTTCTTTATTTTTTTCTTCATACATTGAATCGATTAAATTAAATAAATCGTTTTCAAGTGTATCTTCCTTAGTTTCATTTACTGGGGCTTCTTCTAATACAGGTTCATCTTTTTCCTCTATAACCTCAGCATCTATCTTCTTATCTTCATCTTTAGAAGTTAAAATCTCATCTAAACTCTTTAAAGGTTCAGTAAACTCATCTTCTTCAACCTCAATCTTAGTTGTTTCTTTACTAACCTTCTTTTTCTTTTCTTCAACTCCATAAGCCTTTTTTCTTACTTCATCTAAATCTGGTGCTTTAACACCCATATCAGTTTTTACAATAACATCATCTTTAGTATAATTCTGATCCAATATTCCATACACAGGTGAAATAATTGGTGTAGGTTTAAAAGGCTTACTAGGTTCCTTCTTACGAGGCTCCTCCTTTAAGAACTTACTATAATCCATCCTTCTTTCATCCTTCTTAGGCTCAATCGGAGCACTTCTTCTAGGAGTATAATCAAAATCAAAATCATCTCTAACTTCTCTTACCCTAGTTTTAGGTTTCTCCTCTTCAAAATCATCAAGTGGAAAATTAAAATTGCTACTTCTAGTAGGAATCACTTCCTCCTTAGGCATCTTAACTTCCTTAATTGGGTTAACCTCTCTCTTAGGTTCTTCCCTAACAGGTTTCTTCTCTTCTTTAGTTATTACTGGTATCTCTTCTTCTTCAACATCAAAGAGTACATCTTTTAATTTCTTAAAAACACTCATTTTATCACTCCTTATTTAATCACATCTAAATCCGGAACTTTATCGTCGCCTTCATAATTACCATATTCTTTATATACTTCTAAGAAATTACTATCACTAGCATCTTCATCAAACACACTAAACTTTTCTTCAGAAGAAGTAACCTCATCAATAGATAACAAGTTCTTAACAATATCATCCGTATATGTAATAGTAGATAAAACAATCATCGCATTAGTAACGCTTTTATTAATATCTTCCTTCTCTACTATCACTTCTATTTTAGCATAATTATACATAATTTCAATTAGATATTTATCATTTTTTTCATTTATTTCTAAATATCCCTTATCATCAAGTGTCATACTTAAATAAGCATTTTCATTAACTTTATAACTAAGTTCTGTCTTTTTTAAATAACTAACTAAGTCAACATACAAGTAATATTTATACTTATCATCATTAAGTATCTCATTATATTTTTTAGACGAATTAACATTAAGTCCTTGTGGTAAATAATACTTATAACCAGTCCTATACTCATTATAACTATTTATCTTAGAACCTAATACTTCTTTTGTTATATCTTGAACACTAGCATTATTAATATTAGTGCATCCACAAAGTAATAAAAGAGTTATTACCAAAATATATTTTTTCATATAGTCTCCTACAAACATTATACCAGTTATTTATCATTTGGTAAACTTTTTATAACATCTGCATAATTTATTGTCTGACCTAAACTAATAAACTTATTCTCATATTCACTTCTAACATTAGGAATATCACTATTAGTTAAATCTAAAGAAATCTTATTAAACTTATATCCATAATTATTGAACATCTCTAACGAATAAGCAAATAATCCCTTATTATCAGTCTTCTGAATAATATGAACATCACTTTTAGAAATCTTCTCATAAAGTGGTAAAAAAGTTTCACTAGTTAATCTTCTTTTAGCATGTCTAGTCTTAGGCCATGGATCACTAAAATTTAAATATATTGTATCAACATTATGATCAAAATAATCACAAATATTCTTAGCGTCAAAACACATAAATCTTAAATTACATGGAATATCCTCTATCTTCTGCACTGCTCTAACTAATACAGAAGGATACTTCTCAATACCAATAAAATTTACATCCGGATTATTCCTCGCCATCCCAATAATAAAATCACCCTTACCAGTACCAATCTCAATACATAACTTCTTCTTATCATTAAAAGGATTAGCTTCTACAAGTAATCCACTATTTATTAAAATATTATTTGCATCTTTAACATTTCTTAATCTCATAAATCCTCCATTAAACTTTTATTCACTCTTACATATATTATTGTAGAGGTGAATTATGAAAAAAGACCGAAACTCATTTTTCCAAGAATACGGCTTTAATAGTTATAATAACAACTACCAGCAAATGCCTAACATGAGTGCTCCTATGAACATGCCAATGAACACTCAAATGCAAGCAAACTCTTCATTTTATGCTGGACCTGTTGCTGGCACTTCTGAAGAACTAGATGCCAGAATCTCTAAGCTAGAAAGACAAGTATCAAGACTAGAAACCAGAATCTCTAACTTAGAAAAAGGTACTACCACTAATCCAAGTGATTATAACTATTCAAGCAATATGTACATGCTTTAACTTTCCTTTATTTGAAACTTACCAAACGTAAGTTTTTTTATGATCTTATTTATTTCTTTAGTTCCAAATATATGTTGTGGTATCTTCATCCAAATACTAAGTCCAATATAAATAAATGCTCCAATAACTGCATCAACAACAATTAACTTAACACTACTAGTACGACTATAAACATTAAATGGTAAGAAATTATTAAGTACAAGAAGTACTGCTGTCATAACTAGTGCAGGGACAAGAGTCTTAAACACTGTAATAAAAGTATCTTTATAATTAATCTTATGAACTCCATTAAACGCTTTAAGCCCAACATAAATAGATACAGAATAACCTATAAATGATGCAAGAACTGCTCCATAATAAGCGCCTATTCCAAAATGATTACAAATAATCATAAGTGGCATATCTAAAGCAGCATTAAACAAACATCCAAATATATTCGTTAAATAAACTGCCTTAAACTTATTACAACTTTGAAGTGCCGTAGACACTACCAAACTAATATTACCAACAAGAGCATTAAATACCATTATCTTAAGTATATCTCCACCATAATGATTTATATTATAAAACACTGTCCATACAGGAGTAGCAAGTATAGATAACCCAATCGTCATTGGTAAACTTACATAAATAATTATCTGCAAACTCTTATTTAACTTTTCATTTAAATCTTTCCAATTACTCGTCGCATGTGCAGACACTATTGATGGAATAAGTGTAACTGTCATTCCCATTGCTATTGAGTTAACAATCATACATATCTTACTGCCCCATGTACTAATAACACTTGTAATAAACTCTACATCATGTGCTGAATATCCTAAATGATCAAGTACACGCAAAATAATAACCATATCCGTAAAACTATAAACACTACTAATCAAATTAAGTACAATAGCGGGAACAGCATATATTGCTATTTTCTTAATAATCTCTTTATTGCTAATATCATCTTTTTCAAGTTTCTTATCTAAATCAAGAACCTTTTTATTCTTATTAATCTGTCTCTTTAAATAATAATAAGCAACTAATCCACCAAAGAAAGCCCCACTTACCGCAATTCCAATCGTAAGCGTTAAACTTCCATTTAATACCTTATAACACAAATAAGAACCAGCCAAAATAACAAATATTCTAACAACTTGCTCTATTAAATTAGCAGTTGATGAAGGCCCTACATACTCATGACCTTGTAAATATCCTTTAGCTACGCTTAAATGAGGTACAATCAAAACAGCAAATGAAACACATCTAATAACAAACGCAACATCTGTAATGGTATTACCACCTTGTAAATCACCTAAAATAAGTGAACCAAGTTCCTCTGCAAACACAAATAAAAGTATAAACGTTGCAAAAGAAAAATAACTAATAAACTTCCTACTTAACTTATAAGCCCTCGTCTTCGCTTCTATCTTCCCCGTCGCATTATACTCACTAATAAGTTTACTCATCGCACTAGGAATGCCTGCAGAACTAATAGATAAAAATATCAAATAGATATTATAACCATAACTATATAATGCTCCACCTTTTGATCCAACAATAATATAAAAAGGCACAACATAAAGCATCCCTAATATCTTTACCAAAATTACGGATGCTGTCGCAATAAAAGTCCCAGTTACAAAACTATTTTTCTTCATTACTATTCACTCAAATTTCTATAAATAATCATCGCAGTAAAACAATAAATCTGCTCTTCTCCAAACGTTGCTACTCCCACACTATACTTAATATCAATAAGTTCTATATTCGTCATAAGAAAAGCATTAACTGCTTGTTCTAAATCTTTTTCATGCGATTCATCAAAAACTTTAACCAACATTTCATCCTCCAATTACCATGGTATCAAAATGAAATGTCAATAAATGTCAGTTTTCGCCTAAATCCACATAACAATTATACCTTATATTTACATTACTTGCACAATACTTTACATTTATTTGATAATATTCTTCACATATTCTAAAACTTCATCACTAATTGAATTTATATCTTTAAGCTTATCATCATTAACACAACTAACAACTCCAAAATCATATCTTCTGCTAAGTAAATGATAAGTCATCTCAATATTATGATACTTAGGATCTGCTACTTCACCAACTAAAGGTCTATACTGATAAGGTAAAAATAAGAAAATAACTTTATCTGGTCTTGGCAAATCTAGCAAATTAAATTCAAGTTGTTCCATCCAAAATATCATATTAACCCTATCTTTAACATCTTCAAACTTACTAGCCTGATAAGCCATATTAGATTCAACATATCTATCAAGTACAACATGCGCACCTTTATCTAATAACTCATTAATCTTTCCTATATTATTAACTCTATCAGCAGCATAATATAAAGATAATGCTTTAGGATCAACCTCTTCATCAAAATAACTATTCCCATCCTTATTTAAAATATGCTCATAAATTATCTTACCAGTTGGCGTATCATACATCGGAAAACGCATCTTTACAGCTTTTTCACCCATCTCATTTAATCTTCTAACAAGTAAATCAGCCTGTGTCTCTTTTCCAGAACCTTCAGTTCCCTCAATAACAAGTAACTTACCTCTCATTTTTCTTCCTTCTTAAACACCTAGCGCAAAGTGCAATATAATTATCATTACCTACCAAAATATCCCCCTTCTTCTTCCCGTCATAATAAGTATAAATAGCATCTCTATTACACTCATTACAAGAAGCATGAAGTATCTCTATCTCATCAGCAATTGAAAGTAACTGTGGCATAATTCCAAAAGGTGCTTGCTCACTAGTCATATTAAGTCCAGCAATATAAATATCTAAATCTTCCATAACAGATAACTCCAACAAAATTTTTATATCACCCTTTAAAAAGTTAGCTTCATCAATAAAAATTGTATTAATCTTATCCGTTATATAACTAGGTATATCCTTAATATCGTCAACCAATATAGCATTAATCTCTTTACCTTTACGAGTCTTAACAACCCCATAATCCCTTGTATCCATCTTAGGTTTAAATAAAAGAATTCTACTCTTATGGTATCTCTTGTCATACTCATTAAGTAAAGCATCACTCTTTCCACTAAACATAGGACCTGTAAATACCTTTATCATGTTACCACCACCATAATTATATAATTTTTAAAACCTTTAGTAAATACATCAATAACCAGTGTGAAACTTTTTTATTAATTTTGGTCAAAAAAGTTTCACACCAACTTTTATTTAATTAAAAAAACTTCCATAAAGGAAGTTAATCTAACAAATGTCCACACTTTACACAGGCTTTCATAGAAGCACCATTAGTATACCCACAATTAGGACAAACCTTACTATTACTACTACTCATTATCTCCTCAGCAATATCATCACTACTTACTCTAGGAAGTTCAACTTCACCACTAGGCATCTCTGGATTACTAATCTTTTCAATAGATATCGTATTTTCAAACTGAGGACTATTAAATATCTCTTCAGGTTTCTTCTCATCTACTGCTTGTGTTTTTAAAGCAGGCATATCAAATATATTATCAGCATAACTAGGTTCATTAACTGGAGCAGGACTACTACTTACCTCTTCTGAACCAAATATATTATCAGCATTATCACTAACTGGAATATCTAGCACTTCAGGAGTACTATCCATAACCTCAACCTTAACAGGCTCTGCAGTAATTTGCTCCTCTAACCCAGGTTTTTCATCTAAATCAAAGCCTTTAATTTCTTCAGGCTCACTAGGAATATTACTTATTGGATCCGGAGTCATTAAATCCAGTTCTCCACTTTCATTAGGATCACTAGCCATCAAATCAAACTGAACATCACCATCAGTTTCACTTACAACACTCGCTTTACCAAATCCTAAAATCATATAGAATATCGGTGGTAAAAACACCAATCCCAATCCAAATCCAGCACCCTTACCAAACTTACCAGCAAGCCTATAATTAGCAACAATAAGTGCAATTCCATTAGCTACCGGAAGTATAGAAAGCCATCCAGGCAAACCAACAGCCTTCAAAAGTATCCACTGACCATATATAGGAACAATAGCTCCCCATCCAGGTAACCCTAACTTCTTATATACCTTAATCGTAGCAACTAAACTAATAATAGCAAGTAATAAACAAACAAAAAACATTACAAACATTACCCCAGAAAACACTAAAGTAACATTATTACTACCATAAACTGCATAATCACTCATACATCCAACCTCTTTCTTATCATTAATACCATTTTACTACACAAATATCTAATTTACAACATAAGGTTTTTCCCTCGTACCATTTCCGGTTACGTTGGTCGTCGATTTAAGAGAAATCGAAGGACGAAGCCCGTAGGCGTTGCTCACGTTGAAGCCGACACCTTGTCCGCCAATGCCCCAAACGCTAGCGTTGCCGCCACGGAAGCCGTCAGGAGACAAAGACCACCAATAAGTGGCTGTAGCATTTTCTTGTAAATATGTTGTAGATACATTTTTATTATAAGCATATCCTGCAAACGCTAGTTCATCTGCTGTTATTAATCCTACTTTTGATGTTATTTTACTTAGTTCTCCATTACATTTTAAACTAGGGCCCGTGCCTCCAGCACTACCACTAGTACCTACTAATCTCTTGGTAGCGCCATAATATGTTTTATTTGTACCATATCCTAATCCAGTTGCATTTCCACCATATGACCATGGATTATAACTTGTATCTGTTACATTTGTTTTATCATTACACCATATACTATTATCTATTACACTTTCATATGCTGTTAGATTATTATTATACCATGTTTCTAAATTAGTTAGTATTGTACTCTTATTAGTGTTTGCATGTGTAGCTTCATATGTACTAGAGCCTGGTGTTCCATACTTAAATCCTACATAAGCATTATCATAATAGTTTGTATTAAATGCACTTTTATATGTTTCACCAGAGTATCTTGCAAATGCTGCACTTGCACTATTATTTGCAGCATCACAAGGATTAGCTGCTCCAGTTGGATTATCATTATGTAAGATAAGTTTTACTGAACCATCTCCACCAATTCTAACTATTCTCCAGCACTTATTAGCAAATTCTACATAGTTATTTGTTACTGCACCTCTAAAGTAATAAGATGTTCCATAATCATCTTCTGCAGATGCAAGTAATGCTTCATCAGCAGTAGATACTGCTGCTCCTGGTGTGGTTATTGGAGTCTTTACTTCATTATTTGCAAGTATTTTATCTTTAAATTTCAGATTAAATGAAACATTGCACCTCACATTACCAGCACTTATATCATTAAAAGACACTACCCATTTTGTGCCATTCCATGTAGCCTTTGCTCCTGCGTCTTGTTTTATTCCATTTCTAGTACACTCTACAGTTGCCATATACTTATTTGTAGTTGGAAATGTAGTACTAGCTTTTCCATCAATAACAGCTGCTATGATAGGTCCATTATTATCTTCTAGTAAATCTTTTTTATCACTTTTACCATATATAAACATTCCAGAAATAATTATCGTGCATACAATAATTAAACTAATTATTTTCTTCATATTCATACCTTCCTTATGATAACATTATATAATAATAATTTTATTTAGTCCATAGAAAAACTTGGAAATATTTCATCCAAGTTTTATTTAACTACAACACTAACAATTCTCTTTGGTACTACAATAACTTTAACTATATTAAGGCCATCGGTATACTTTTTTACGTTTTCATTATTAAGTGCTTTCGCCTTTATTTCTTCTTCAGTATCTTCTTCACTAATTAGTACGCTTCCTCTAAGTTTTCCATTAACTTGTACGCCTATCTCAAACTCAGAATCAGTTGTTTTACTTTCGTCATATTCTGGCCAAGAACTTACTGCAAATTCTTTGCCTAACTTACATTCCTCATTTAACTCTTCAGTAATATGAGGTGCAATTGGATTAAGAAGTGCTAGTAATGTTCTATAATCCTTATGCGTAATAGACTCTTCTTTTTCCATAGCATTAAGTAAAATCATTAAAGCACTTACTGCTGTATTATATTTCATACTAAGTAAATCATTAGTAACCTTCTTAATTGTCTTATGCATTAAACTTTCTAAATTTTTAGAATACTCATCACCACAGGTAAGTTTACCCTTAATTCTATCTACTCTTTCTAAGAATTTCTTGCATCCCTTTAAACCATTTTCACTCCAAGCAGCATCTTTAGGATAATCACCGATAAACATTTCATAAGTTCTAAGAGCATCAGCACCATAATTAGCAACCATATCATCTGGATTTACTACATTACCTTTACTCTTACTCATCTTTTCATTGTTTTCACCTAAAATCATACCATGAGCAACTCTCTTTTTAAATGGTTCTCTAACGCTAACTAAGCCTTGATCATACAAAAATTGATTCCAGAATCTTGCATAAAGCAAATGTCTCGTAGCATGTTCCATACCACCATTATAATAATCAACTTGTCCCCAGTAATCCATTGCATCACGACTAGCAAACTCTTTATCATTATTTGGATCCATATATCTAATCCAGTACCAAGATGATCCAGCCCAGTTAGGCATTGTATCAGTTTCTCTCTTCGCCATCTTTCCGCAGTGTGGACAAGGAACATTTACCCATTCATCTAATGTACTTAGTGGGCTTTCTCCATTATCAGTTGGTTCATAACTCTTAACATCAGGTAGTACTAAAGGTAGTTCTTCCTCTGGAACAGGAACCCATCCACAATCCTCACAATAAATCATTGGAATTGGTTCACCCCAGAATCTTTGTCTAGAGAAAATCCAGTCTTGTAATCTATAATTAGTAGTTTTCTTACCAATATGATTATCTTCTAAATACTTAAGGCATGTATTAATTGCATCTTCCTTACCAAGTCC
This sequence comes from uncultured Mycoplasmatota bacterium, assembly GCA_900547775.1. Taxonomy (GTDB): domain Bacteria; phylum Bacillota_I; class Bacilli_A; order RF39; family UBA660; genus CAG-533. Next base: position 55,176 of record URHW01000004.1, read on the forward strand.
ATTTAAAACACCTGAATTAATATGAACACCATCACCAGTATAAGCCTCCTTAGAAATATCTCCGCCTTCAATAACTGGAATAATCTTAATGCCAAACTTTTTTGCAAAAGCATAATCTCTAGTATCATGAGCAGGAACTGCCATAATAGCACCAGTACCATATCCCGCTAAAACATAATCAGAAACATATATTGGAATAACTTCCCCACTAACCGGATTAACCGCTTCAAGCCCATTTAATTTAATACCAGTCTTCTCCTTACTCTCATCAGTTCTTTCAATCTCACTCTTTGCTTTAGCAGCATCTTGATAAGCCTTTAACTCATCTATATTCTTAATTCTATCTTGATACTTTTCTAAAAATGGATGTTCAGGGCTCATTACCATAAATGTTACACCATACAAAGTATCACATCTTGTTGTAAATACCTTAAGCATATCTTCAGTATCCTTAAGTTTAAAATCAACTTCAGCACCAACACTCTTACCAATCCAGTTAATCTGTGCTGTCTTAATCTTCTCCATAAAGTCAGTATCTTTAAGTCCCTCAATCAAACTATCTGCATAAGCAGTCATCTTTAGCATCCACTGATTCTTAAGTTTCTTTTCAACCTTAGAACCACATCTTTCACATACTCCCCCAGCAGCATCCTCATTAGATAATCCCATCTTACAATTAGGACACCAATTAATATCCTTCTCAGCCTTATATGCTAAACCAGCCTTATAAAACTGTAAAAACTGCCACTGCGTCCACTTATAATACTCTGGACTACTTGTATTAATCTCTCTACTCCAATCAAATGATATACCAAGTGCTTTAATTTGATGTTTAAAATTATCTATACACTCACTAACCATCTTACTTGGATATACGTGATTTTTTATTGCATACTGCTCTGCTGGAGCCCCAAATGCATCCCAACCAATTGGATATAAAACATTATACCCCTGTGCCCTTTTAAGTCTTGCCATTGCATCAAGTGCTGTATAACTTCTAACATGTCCTACATGAAGCCCAGCTCCTGATGGATATGGAAACTCAACCAAAATATAATACTTTTTCTTATCACTATTATTCTTAGCAGTAAATACCCCTTCTTCTTCCCATCTCTTTTGCCATTTCCTTTCAATAACTCTTGTATTAATCATTTTTTATCACCTTTCTTCTCTTTTTTAATTAAAATTTTACCAAGTGCTCCATACACTAAAAATATCATTATAAATAAAAGTCCAAATCCCGTCAGTACCTGCCATACATAGCCTACCTTTAAACTAGTACATACTGTTCCACTTACACTTATTATAAACGCATTAAGAAGTGCAAATACAATCCATAACCGTTTAAAATTCATATTCTTAATTTTAACCCCATACTTATAACATAAAAACTTAACCTCTTTAGTTTCCTTAATTGTTCCCTTCTTATACTTAATTAAATAAATTATAAAATAAGTTACAAACACAAATACAAAACTAACTATAAATACAATTAAACTCTCCATACGCCTCCATTAAAAAACGGCCCTACATCCAAAGGACGAAAGACCGTGGTACCACCTTAATTATTACTCTAAGTTTTAAAGATCTTCACCTAACACATCCAAAAGCAAGTTCATAAATCTTTATTGTTAACTCTCACCACCCGTTAACTCTCTTTAAAATAAACAATTTACTAATACTCTTTCTTCATCTGCTTAAAATGTATTATATTAAATTTCTGCAATATATTCAAGTAATTTTATAAACATTCTTATATATTTACCATTTAATCCTTTAACTCTTAATTTTCTAATCTCGATTCTCTTACTCTTAATTTCTAAGTCACTAAATAAAATTGCCGCTATATTCTCTTTCAAACTAGTCTTAATCTGTAAATCACTTAAAATACTATCAATATCATCATTAATAATTCTCTCTGCATCAATCTCAATATCTTTACCCCTACAATTGATTGTAAGCTGCTTAGCAGTAGATACGTCCTTAACAAGCACTACAAAATCATTACCATCAACATAACTATCATAATTATCATACTGTGCATCAGCAATATAAACTGTTACATCACTAGCTTTTCTTGTATTTCTAAAACGTACTAAATAATCTCTCTTTAACGGAACTATTCCACTCTTACCCTCTGTAGGTCTAATAATAACCGTAAAATTATTCGCCTGGTAATTATAATCAATATCTGTAACTAAATAAAAACCATCCTCATAAGCCGTACTAATTCCATCATCCTCATATAACTTATAAACATTACTAGCACCAGGAAATACATGTACCTCTAACTTACTAGGTACTCCTGTATTATTTAAATCCTCATTAGATATAAAACTCATTGGAATAATCGTTCCTTGTTTAGCAAACACTGGATAATCCTCATCTTTAAAGAATGATACGTACCTCTTACCACCAATAAACTTCTTACCAGTCTTAAAATCATACCACACACCATTAGGTAAAAATATCCTATGAATAGTACGATTCATTAAAACATCCTTCTTAGACGTAATTGGCGCTATAAATAACTCTGTTCCAAAATAGTATTCATTTCTATATATAGGTTCATCATAAATCTCTGGATACTTATAATAAAGTGGTTGAACCAAAGGAAGACCAGTCTTAGAATACTTATAAGCCTCTGTATAAATATATGGAATAAGTCTGTGTCTAAGTTTCAAATACTCCTTAACAACACTAAATGTTTTAACATCCCAAAGCCAAGGCTCTCTCTTATAAAAATGAGAAGCATCACTACTAAAACGAAGTATTGGACTATACGTCCCAAACTGTACATATCTCATATAAAGTTCAGGATCCTCTATTCCCCCTTTAAATCCTCCAATATCATGACTCCACCAAGATAGTCCAATATTCGCAGCCCTTGAATTATACTCTGGAAGCATCTTCAAACTATCCCAAGACACAATTGTCTTACCACTATATAAAACAGGCATCAAATGAGAAGCAAGCATTCCATTTCTAGATAATATCATTCCTCTACTCTTCTTACCAGACTTATAATTATTAAAATGATAATAATTAAGTGCTCTTAATGTATATAAATCACTAGGATTATTATAATCTATCCAATAAAAATCTACTCCCATATCATTAAGTGGCTTAATAAACTCATCAAAATATGCTGTTAACATTTGCTTATTAAAAACATTAAAAGGAATAACCCCATCACCAGTATAACCAGCTATCTGCTTAAATCTTGTATAGCCTATCTCATCAGGACTAATTCCACCAGAAGGATCCACATTAAGGCCAAGCCTTATATTATTACTATGTAAATAATCAGTAAGTTCTTTAGGATTAGGTATCAAATTATAATCAAAAGTATATCCACTATAAGTATTTTCATAAGTCATGTGCCATTCAGGTCCAAGCAAAAACACAGATAACGGAATCTCATTCTTCTTAAAAGCCCAAACTAAATCTTCAATCATCTTAGTATTATAAGTTACATCCTTATTCCACCATACACCTAAAGCATATCTAGGAAGCAAATTAGGTTTTAAAGTAAGTTTAAAATAATCTCTTAAACAATATCCAAAATCTTTTCGATACATAAACACATAAGTATCTATTCTCTCATCACTTCTCCTACCAAGTGATCCATCCTTATTAAATATAAGACTCTTACTATCATCTAAAGAAACAAAACCATCAGTTGAATAAAGACCTTTACTAAAACTAGCACTACTATCATCTAAACTAGAACTTGTACCTTTAAAATTTCTCGCTTCAGCAGCACCAAAAAACCAAACCTTATCTGTATTATTTAAACTAATCTTAAAATTAGCACTAGGGTTCATCTTAGTTCCATAAAAAGGCTTACCTTTCTGATACTCAAGTTTAAAATAATTAGTCGTAATAACTAAAAAGTTATCATCTTCCTTCTTCATAAACTTAGGAACATCAAATTTTCTAAACTTAACAAGTTCAGTAGGCCTATCCTCAAACTTACCATTAGCATTATACTCTATACGCACTAAAATATCAGATAATATAGTTATCCTATAATTAACTCCTCTAATAATAGCAGCATCTAAACTTATCGCATCATCATAATTTTTAAATTCAAAATAGTCTTTCACCTTAATCAACCCTAACTATCATAAATTAATTTTAACACACAAAAACCATCATTTCAATTAACTTATAAAAAGAATAAAAAAAGGTGCAAATAATACACCAATTTATCTACTCATCACTAAGCAACCAATCAACAACATTAACTTTTCTTATACCATCATAATCAGTTTCAAGGTCCATATCCAAGGTTAATAATGTTTTAGGATAATGATCTCCAGTTTTTTGAAGAGATCGTAATTCTCTTTCAAGTACCTTTTCATCTCTAACAGTTAATGCAACTTGATAATATCTAAGCCCATCTCTATTCTCAGCAACAAAATCAACTTCTAAATCATCAACTTTTCCAACATATACCTTATAACCCCTTCTTAAAAGTTCAAGATATACTATATTTTCTAATATATGGCCCATATCACTATCAGCTTTTTTACCTAATAAATAACTTCTTAAACCAGAATCTACAACATAATACTTATAATCCCTAGCAAGCAAATTCTTCCCCTTTACATCAAATCTTTCAGCTTTATATATCAAAAAGCTTTCTAAAAGTGCAGTTATATAATTTTCTACAGTATGATTACTTGTTGAAATGCCTTTACTAGTTAATGTATCACTTATCTTTTTTATAGATATAGGACTACCAATACTATCAAATATATATTTTATTACACTCTCTAATAACAACTTATCTGTAATATTATTTCTAGCCATGATATCTTTGTAAACAATTGTTGAAAATATACCATCTAAATACTTATCTAAATCATTTACATTAGACTTTAATATATTTATATTTCCTGGCATTCCACCATTTCTCATGTAATCTAAAAATAACTGTTGATAATTATTATTATCAAATGCAGACACATATTCTTTAAAAGACAATGGTAACATTTTGATTTCTATGTATCTTCCAGATAATAACGTTGCAAGTTCACCAGATAAAAGATAAGCATTAGATCCTGTTATATAAACATCAACATTCTTCTTTATATATAAACTATCAACTGCTCTCTGAAAGCCTGGAACATTTTGTACTTCATCTAAAAAAACATAAAAATTATCTTCAGAAATTATTTTCTCATTAATAAAATGATATAACTCTTTATAATCCTTAAAATCATAGTCAGCATCCTCTAAATTAATATATATTATTTGATTAGACTTTACTCCACTCATTTTTAAATAATCTATAAATAAATCAAATAACGTGGACTTACCACATCTTCTTATACCAGTAACAACCTTAATCAAATCTTTATCTTTCCATCTTATCAACTCATCAAGATATTCTTCCCTATTTATCATCTTACCACCTCAATATAAATTATACACAAATTTATGAAATTGTCAAGTTTTGGAAATATTTTTCCAAAACTATTACTTTTTAGATACTTGTGGAAACGATAACTTAAATATATTAATCATAAATTATCATTTCTTAAGCAACTTCAATTGACATTTGCATACATTTAATATATAATACTCTTGCGTATTTAGGCAGGTTCTTATTAACTTATAACGTGTTTATTTGCAAGAACTTTAGTAACTTAACTGCCTTAAGTGAAAAAAATAATAAACACCCTACTTAGAAGATAAGAATTCCTTTAAACGAAAGAAAGGAGAAATATTATGTCAAGATATACTGGTCCAGCATATAAGAAGTCTCGTAAATTAGGTTTCTCATGCCTAGAAAATGGTAAAGAACTAGCAAGACGTCCTTATGCTCCTGGAATTCATGGAACAAGTAGAAGAAGAAAACTTAGTGAATATGGTATTCAGTTAGAAGAAAAACAAAAAGTTAGATTTATGTATGGTTTAACTGAAAAACAATTTGCTCATACTTTCGAAAAAGCTTCTAAAATGAAAGGTATCGCTGGTGAAAACTTCCTAAAACTTTTAGAAAGTCGTTTAGATAACGTTGTATATCGTATGGGTCTAGCTAATACTAGACGTGGTGCAAGACAACTTGTTAACCATGGACACATTCTTGTTAATGGAGAATGTGTAGATATCCCATCATATACTGTTAAAGTTGGTAGTACTATTTCTGTTAAAGAAAAGTCACTTAACCATCCAGCAATGAAACAAGCTTTAGAAAACACTTTAAATCGTCCTGCATATGTTGAATTTGACGATAAGAAGATGACTGGAACTTACTTAAGACTTCCAGAAAGAAGCGAACTAAACGCTGATATCAATGAATCACTAATTGTTGAATACTACAACAGATAGTAACAAACTCCCATTTTGGGAGTTTTATTTTGCTTTAATTTATGCTATTATAGAGAACAAAAAGAAGGAATTTAATATGGATAATTTTATTAAAAGCAAAATTAACAGAATAATTGAACTTAATCTGAAAATCTACGACTACTATCAAAGTCTAATCACTTTAGAAGAAACTAAAGATAAACACCCAGACTATGAAAAAAGAAAAAAGAATATATCATCATTCATTCTAGAATTATTACAACAAGAACACGAAGAATATAGTTTTTTTATCGCAAATCCAACAATTGCTCTATCCACCTACACTGAATTAGCAAGACAATTTATAAATAAAAATACACCTCTAGAAGTTCTATGCACACCTTCAAAAGACGCTCTAATTTCAAGAAGAATTCTAACAACATTAGAAATCATTATAATTAGTGATAGAACCTTATTTAATTACCTAATAAATCGAAAACTTATAGCAAGAATAAAATTTCAATCTGATGAAAAAAGTTCAATTGAAGCATATCTTTTTAAAGAAATACCTCTTATAGACGAATCATTTGCTAAAACATTATACACTCTACTAGATGATGAAGGAAATACTAAAGCAAAATATCATCTATCTTTCATCACACCTTACATCGAAACTATCCTTGTTCCTTCTTCATTTGAACCAATACCTAAAAAACAGAATACTGACATCTCATTTAATACAATGGTAACAAGAGTTCAAAAAGAAATATTTCTAGATACGCATATTGGTGAAAAAATAGATGAAGCACTTGATAGCATGGCCTATGACGATAACAGTATTTTATACACATACTTTAAAGCTGCCCTAACATATCAATCAAAAGAAGCCATAAAAGATATTAAAAGTCTTATTAATTCTTTAGATGAAAATGAATCCTTAAAAGAAAAATTATTTAAAATCATTCAAGATAACTCTAAAACAAAAAAAGAATTATCAAAAGATGACGACCTAGAAGCCCAAAGAATGTCCGCCTATGGTTTAAGTAGTACAGATGTCAAAATACTTAATGAACTTCTTGAACTAGAATCACAAATTCTTAATGCTTACAGAGGCCTAGCAAGTCTAGAAATCAAAAACTTAAAAGAAAGTTTTTTCTCAAAAAATCTAATTGAACTTTTGGCTTTATACACAGAAGAAGAAAAAACTCTTTTAAACTACTTTAGAATGTATCCTGAAATTATTCCAAATATTTTAGAATATCTAATTGAAACAATTAACGATGAAATAAAATCACCAGTAGAACTTCTTTTACTTTATGAAGATAACGAAACCGTTGTAACCGCATACCGCACTATTCAGCAAATAAAAAGCGTTCTATTTGAAAGTGATGAAGCATATGAACACAACTTGCATGCAGACGTTAAAGAAATAGTTCCATCATATCACGAAAAAATATCATCAGTAAGAGACTACGAAAAACGCATAAGTGATGAAGTAAGTAAAAGAACAATCATCTTCATAAGTGAAGATAATTCCTTAGAAAGTATCAAAAAAAAATATTATATGCTATATGCATGCCCAGGTCTTGAAAATGAATTCTTTCAAAATAAAGGTACTTTTCCAAGAAACTTAACTGACTCTATTACAGTCAAAAACGATTTAACTGAAGAAGAAAAAGCAGAATTAAATATAACACTTGGATTAAACACTGCTGATCTAGCACTTGATACATTATTAGATTATTTTGATGCCGATTTAGATGATTACGCTCATGAAATATCTTTATTAATAAGCATGTTACGAAGCGGCTTACTTCTAACAGACGAAACAGAAAGACAAATGCTTTTAGAAGAACTAGAAGAAACATTTACTACAGATGAAGATTACTTAAAAGAACATGAAGATGATGAAGAAATAAGACAATTAATTAAAAAAACTATTAATGAAGCAAATGAAGATTTTAAAGATATGAATAAAGACAGTAAAAAAACCTTACAATAAAAATTTTTAAGTAAGGTTTTTTCATTTCATGAATTATCATCACAATATTCTAAATCTTTAAAATATTTAAATTGATTATAATTATCTTTCTTATAAACTTTCGCTTTTTGAGAAATAATAGTTATATAATTAGAAGGTTTATCATTAATTCCAAAATAAGTATAACATGAGTTTACTGATTCATCATTTATATAAGATACAAATAAATCTTGATAAACATCGCCATCATAAATAACTGTTCCAGTTACCTTTTTAGCATAATCGACAATATTTAACTTCTTATCATTAGATTCCGAAAGTTTATAAATAATATGCTCCCTATCAATATTATCAAAATAAGAATATAAATCATCAGAATCATATAATAGTTTCCCCTTATTATCAAATAAACTTACCTTAAACGCCTCATCTCGTCTATCATAATATTCTTTATAACACAAAATATTATCATAATTATTAAACTCGCAACTACTATAACTATCATCCATTAATGAATAATCATCACCATTAAATAATCCAAATGCTTCAAAAGATGCATCTTTTTTTCTAACTTTGATTAACTTACCATCAGTCTTAATTGATTCAAAATGAGCATCGTCACCAATTGTAATAAAACTAGCATCCCTTAATTCATAGTCCTTATTAAATCCATAATAAGCCTCATTCTTATCTAAATTAATATATATTTGTCCTGCATCAGTAACAACACCATAAGCATTAGTATCTTCTCCATTTTTATCTATATAAGAAGTAACAAATAAAGGATTCGAATCAACTTTAAATACCTTCTCTGTCTCTAAAACAAACTTTTCTTCCTTAAAATCATAAAGATAATATTTATCATTCTTATAAAAAAGCATCTTACTATCATGCCAAAAATTACGAACTGGAATATATGACTTATCAATATTTACTTTAACCTTTTCACAATCCATAAATTTATATTCAGCGTAATCAAACTTTGTATAAATAACCGCATCTTTACCATTAATTAAACCATAATAACCAGAATCAGTACATTTATAAAAAGTACCATCTTCATAAAGTAAAGTTTTCTTATTACCAACCTTGTACTCTATCCCATCTTTATCAATCAAACTAATATCATATAACTCAACATAAAGTTTCTTAGTCTCATCAGATACAACAAACTGAAAACCTAAACTATCAGTTAAAATACTATTACCATTTAACTTTATCGTATACTTATTTTTATTAACTTCATAATCGGTAATTTGACTTCCCTTTACAATCTCATTCTTAACAAGTTTTAAGCCATCACTATATCTAAGTTTAAATGACATCTTCTTAATCTTTATTTGCACATAAGTTTCATAATCTACATAAACATTTATATATTCTCCGCCAGAATAAGACTTAATATAATCTGTTGTACCTATATTAAAACTTCCATCAAACTTTTCATATGATAAATAACTCCACAAAAAATATCCACATGTACAAACAACAATTACAATACTTACAAATAAAAACACCTTCTTTTTCATCTCACACTACCCTTCTATCTGAAGTATATCATAATATTTTAAAAAAAAGAATAACGATTACTCATTATCCTTTAATATACTAGCACATCTATGACAAATACCATCATCTAGTTCGTCAACATAGTTCCAGCATCTATTACACTTCTCACCAGTACTTCTTTCAATCTTAACAGATACATTATCATACTTAGTTAATTCCTCACTAGTAAACACTACCTTAGATACAATCAATAATTGATGCATAACATTCCCTAAAACATCTTTAACATTATTAAATGCTTCAGGTAGATTTAGATATACATTTGCTTCTAATCCAGAACCAATTATCTTTTCATTACGAGCAGTCTCTAATGCCTTATAAACATCATCTTTAACCTTAAAGAAATTACTCCATAACTCTTCATCTATCTTTACATCCATACCTTCTGGCATATCTAATAAATGAACACTTTCCTTCTTCTCTCCTGGAATATAACGATAAATTTCTTCAGCAGTATAAGGTAAAATTGGTGCAAGAAGAACATCCAACTTAGTAATAATATTATATAACACTGTCTGTACACTTCTTCTTACTAAAGAATCCTTCTTTTCAATATACAAAATATCCTTAGTGAAATCTAAATAGAAATTAGATAAAGTAAAACTTATAAAATTATTAGTATACTTATAAACCTCTTGATAAGAATATCTATCATAAGCACCTCTAACATTCTTAACATATTTATTAAGTTCACTCATCATGTACTTATCATACTCTTTCATCTCATCAAAACTAATCATATCTTTATTAGGATCAAAATCATTTAAATTACCTAAAATAAACTTAGCAGTATTTCTAATCTTACGATAACTCTCTTGAACCTGTTTAAGAATCTCATCACCAATTCTTACATCCTCAGTATAATCAGTAGATGCTACCCATAAACGTAATACATCAGCACCCCTAATACTAATCTCTTTAAGTGGATCAATACCATTACCAAGACTCTTACTCATCTTATTACCCTTAGCATCTAAAGTAAATCCATGACTTATACAAGTCTTATAAGGACTCTTACCATGAACTGCTACACCAGTAATTAATGATGAATTAAACCATCCACGATATTGATCACAACCCTCTAAATAAACATCAGCTGGATATGGTAAATTTCTACCTAATAATACACCAGTATGAGTAGAACCTGAATCAAACCAAACATCCATAATATCCATTTCTTTAGTAAACTTACCATTAGGACTTGCTGGATTAGTATACCCTTCAGGAAGTAAATCCTTAGCATCTTTCTGGAACCAATAATTAGAACCATGCTCTCTAAATAACTCTGCAACATGCATCATAACATCATAATCTAAAATAGCAGAACCATCTTCATTATAGAAAATAGGTAGTGGTACTCCCCAAACTCTTTGACGAGAAATACACCAGTCTCCTCTTCCTTCAATCATATTATGAAGTCTTACTTTACCCCACTCAGGAAGCCAATTAATATTATTATCAATCTCATTTAAGATATCATCTTTAATCTTATCAATACTACAGAACCACTGAGCAGTTGCTCTAAATATAATAGGTTTTTTAGTACGCCAATCATGTGGATAAGAGTGAGTAATAAACTTAAGCTTTAATAATACACCTAACTCATCTAAATACTTAACAACCTCTTTATTAGCATCCTCAAAGAATAATCCCTTAAATCTTTCACCAGACTCAGCATTTAAGCATCCATTATCATCAACACCAAACACCATCTCTAGATTATACTTCTTACCAACATTAAAGTCATCCTCACCATAACTAGGTGCTGTATGAACAAGACCAGAACCTGCATCAAGTGTAACATGATCACCTAACACAACTGGACTAATTCTATCCATAAATGGATGTTTATACTTAACATACTCTAAATCAGTACCATAGAAATTATTTATTACTTCTACATTTTCCCATCCAAACTCACCCTTAAGTGAATCTAAAAGGTCAGCAGCAACAACATACTTCTTACCATCAACAAGTACTCTAGAATACTCTAAATTAGGTCCAACACATATAGCAGTATTACCAGGAAGTGTCCAAGGAGTAGTAGTCCAAATAACTAAATAATCTCCCTTATCAACAACACTATTACCTTCCTCTACCTCAAAAGCAACAAATATAGAAGGATCTTTTCTATCATGATACTCAATCTCAGCCTCGGCTAAAGCACTCTCACTTGATGGTGACCAATATACAGGTTTCATTCCCTTAAAAATTAACCCTTTACGAGCCATCTCAGCAAACACTTCAATTTGTCTAGCCTCTAACTCATGCTGAAAAGTAGCATAATAATTATCCCAATCAGCAATAACATTTAAAGCCTTAAAACCTTCCATCTGCATAGCAATCTGCTTCTTAGCATACTCTTCACAAATAGCCCTAAATTCAGCCTTATCCATACTCTTACGATCAACACCACTATTAGTAACTGCTTGCTCTATTGGAAGACCATGAGTATCCCATCCAGGAATATAAATCATATCCCTACCACTCATCGCAGCATAACGATTAACAAAATCCTTTAAAATCTTATTCATCGCATGACCAATATGAATAGAACCATTCGCATAAGGAGGCCCATCATGTAACACAAAAGGCTCCCTTCCCTTATTCTTCTCTCTTAACTTATTATATAAGTCCATCTCTTCCCACTTAGCACGTTGTACCTTCTCATTCTCCGGTAAATTGCCCTTCATCTGAAACTCAGTCTTAGGCATCAAAAGTGTTTCCTTATAATCCATAAAAATCTCCCTTCCTAAAATAAAAAAGCCCATAATCTAAGGACGAGTCAAACCCGTGTTACCACCTTAGTTTATGAACTTATTTCATACACTCATTATCTATAACGTAGATACCGTACTATACTTATCCTATAGTAACATCCGAAGTGATCCTTAATACTTCCAGTATACTTACTTTCACCACAACGTAAGCTCTCTAAATACCTTCCATATCAACGTCTTCATCAACTGCTTATGCCATAAATTATATGCCAATAACACATACTTGTCAAGCACAAACTTTATTGTACTACATATGGTTCTTCTGAAGTACCAGAACCGATTACTGTAATTGATGGTGACAAACTTATTGCTGGGCGTACTCCGATTTCGTCACTCACACTATCATTAAGCAACATGCCGTCAATAACAAGCCAAACGCATGGCATATTTCCCAAATCAGAATCAGGAGACAACAGCCACCAATAATCATCAGTAGCATTTTCTTGTAAATAAGAACCAGCTCCAATTAAATTATATGCGTACCCAGCAAATGCTACCTCATCTGCGGACAATAAACCTATCTTTGTTGTTACTTTACTTAAAGTACCATTACATTTCAAACTCGGACCAGTACCACCAGTACTACCACCACCATTAACTAATCGTTTAGTGGGATTATAATAAGTTACATTTTCACCATAACCCAAACCAGTTGGATTCCAACCCCATGGATCATATGTCAAATCTGTCACAATACTTTTATCATTACACCATACCGTGTCAGCAATTTTACTTTCATAAGTTAATAAATTATTATTATACCATTTTTCTAAACTGGTAAGTATCGTACTTTTATTTATGTTTTCATGAGTTTCAGCGTAACTAGTAGAGTATGGCGTTCCATACATAAAGCCTATGCCAGCATTATCATCAGAGATTTCATTAAATTGACTTACATATGAAGTTCCAGAATATCTTGCAAACGCTGAAGTTGTACTATTACTAGAAGAAGAGCACGGGTTTGAAACATTTGAAGTATTATCATTATGAAGCACTAATTTGACTGTTTTATCACCAGAAATTCTTACGATTCGCCAGCATTTATTTGCAAATTCGACATAATTATTTTTGACTGCCCCCCTAAAATAATAAGAAATCCCATCATCGTCTTCAGTACGTGCAAGTAACGCTTCCGTTATGTTTTTTACAGAACCAAGTACCTTATAGGTAAAACTACTTGATGTTGCACTTACTACATAATATATACTGCCCAAATCATTTGTAGTTACTTTTGTTCCAGCTGTAGTTGAACCAGCATTGTGTATAATATTACTTACAAGATATTTACCTACTAAACTAGAATAAGAATTCGCATATGTACTATTTGTTACAGACACACCAGTCAAATTAAAATTTGAACCATTTGTTGTCCAACCAGTTCCATATGTTACATAATATGCTTGTGATTCATCCGATAAAAATGATGTTGCAATAGACACATCATCTAATGTATGAGCACTTATTTCACTACCTGGCGTTGTAAGTGGCGTCTTAACTTCATTATCTGCAAGTATTGCTTCTCTTA
>URHW01000005.1 GCA_900547775.1 uncultured Mycoplasmatota bacterium
TTAAGACTAATGATGCTTTAGTTAAGGAAATTGAAGAGAGTTATGATGTTGATGGTTCAGATTTAGATAATGATTTAGCTGAGGCAAACTTAAATATTTAATTGTTTTTAGATATTTTGTATGGTAAAATTATGGTGAGGAGAGAATTGTTATGGATATTAATAGAATTAATGAGATAAATGCTGAAGTTCATCAAAGTACAGATTTAGATGGTGCTTTAAGTGTTTATAATTTATTAAAGAATAATGGATATGAGATTAAGTCTAATATGGGCTCTTTGATGGATTATTGTAAGACTAGAGGATTAGATAGAGTTAAGAGTAATATTGAGTTATTAGTTAAGTATGATGAAGAATTAAGTAATAAGGAAAATGTTACTAAAGATTTTTATGCTTCTGTTTATAGTAATGATAAAAGTGGTATATTAGATAGAATTGAAGCTATTGTTAATGCTGATACGAAGTATAATATTGAAACTGATGCTAGATATCATGGTGATAATAAACCGGATAATGGTAAGAGTATATTTACTATGAAGATTGAAGAGTTAAAGAAGAAGATGGGTGGAGATACTATTTCTTCTAAACTAGAGAAAGCAAGAAAGAGTTTGGAAGATAATTATGCTGCTTTTAGAAATTTAACTGCTGAAGATCTAAAAAGTACAAAGGCTTTGAAGTTAAGAGAAGCAATTGATCAAAATAGATATTATATTAATCAGTTAGAGGGAATGAGTTCTAAGAATTCTTATTCTATTGATAGTATTGATAGAGTTAATGCTTTTAATGCTGATGTTAAAGAGTTATATAATTTTATTAATGGTTTAAATTTAAATGATGATTCTAAGAAAGCTCTTATTGATGAATTTGGGGCTTTAAGAACTAAGATAAATGATTATCGTAATTATATTGCTAATTTACAGGCTACCAGTAAGAAGTATGATGCGTTACTTGCTGAGATGGATGTTGTAAAGGTTGGAAAGTCTGTTAAGAAGAGTGAGGTTAAGGCTGCTTCTGAAGAGAAAAAAGAGGAAAAGGTAGAGCCTAAGGAAGAGGTTAAAACTGGTACAGAACCTGTTAAAACAGAGGAACCTAAAAAAGATGATAAGGCTACTGAACCAGAAAAAGAGGAAGTTAAAGAAACTGTTAATAATGATTTACTTTCTGTTGGTGATGTAGTTACTTATAATGGAAAGAGTCCAGCAATTGCTGATATAGGTGCTCCTGAAGGACTTGTTGTTGGTCAAGAATATAAGGTTGAAAAGGTTGTTATTTATAAGGGTTTATCTTATGCTAAGTTAGAGGGTGTTGATAAACTTGTAGATATTGTTTGCTTAGATAAGGTTATGAAGAAAGATATGGAAGAACCTACTAAAGAAGATGACAAAAAAACTGAAGAAGAGAAAAATACTGGTGAAATAAAAGTTGGAGAGGCTGTTCCATTTAAAATTGAAGAAATTAATGAAGGACCAGAAAAAAAGAAAGAAGAACCTAAAGGGGAACCTACAACTAAGGTAGAAGAAAAACCTGCTGAAGCATCTGATAATTCTGAAAAGACTGATGATGAAAAAGAAAAACATGATTATAAAGTTAAGTCTATAAGAAAAACAGTTGGTAAGTATGCTCCTTGGGTTTGGAGAACTGCTGCTGTTATTGGAATAGCAACTTCTACATTTACTCCAGCGGTTATTATTGCTGGTGGATGGCTTGCGGCTGAGGCTATTAGATTCTGTGTTAAGAGAAATTATAGATTACCTAAATTTGGTAAATTTAAAGATAAAATGGCTAGTAAGTGGCATGAGATTTCTGAAAAAGGTGAAATCAGTGAAGAAGAAAGTAAAGATGCTGAAGCAGTGGTAAGTGAGATTGATAATGCTACTAAAGAAGCAGATCAAGCAGAGGCAATGAGAGAGCCTGAAAAGGCAGAGTCCTTGGCTGGTGATGTTGATGCTGAAGAGTTAAGTAGAGATATTCAAGCCTCTATGGATGCTCAGAAGTCTGAAAAAGAAAAGGAAACTTTAGTAAATAATATTAGATCTGATAGTGTTACCGATGAGGAATTAAATAAATTAGCTGATGGTTATATTAAAGCAGGCAAGATAGAACCTGGTGAATATGATAGAGAAACTTTGAAGTCAAAAGTTTTAGATTCAATTGTTGAAGAATATAAAAGTACTGATGTAAAAGAAAATACAACTGGTCGTACTTTATAATAAATAAAAAGGAGATTAGGTATGAAAGTAGATACTATTGTGGAAATGGAAAATGGGGAAAACTTCTACATTGCTGATGAAACTGTTCAAAATGGTGTAAAATATTATTTAGCAAATAAAGTAGATGAGAATGATGAACCTACAACTGATACTAAAATATTTAAGGAAACTTTGGATGGTAATGATATTTATTTAGATGTTGTTAAAGATGAAAGTGAACTTAATTATTTAGGTGCTATATTCTTAGCAAACTTTAGTAATGATTTAGAGGAAGAGGCTTAGGTCTCTTTTTTTGTGCCTTTTTATAATTAAAAAAAGGAAATGAGCATGTTTCTTACAATAATAAATAATAGAGGGATAAGACATGTTTAGACATTTTTTTAAGTCTTTGTGTATTAAACTTGTTATGGTGATTAGAATGAAGAAGGTTATTCCATATGTTATATCTCTTATTTTAGGGACTATTTTTGGATATTTAGTTTTTGAAAAGACTGATTTTAATATAAAGGAAGTTTTTGGAGAGTATGAAGAGGTTACTGGATTTCAACTGGGAGTATTTAATGATATAGAGGTTGCTAAGGAGTTTAAGAATAAATATACACCATCAGTTATACTTAAAGATGATGATGTTTACCGGGTATATTATAGTATTTTAAAGGGCGATGATGTAATAGCAAAGATGGAGGATTATTTGAGTTTAAAAGAGATATCGTTTTATAAGAAAAAGATAATAGTGCATGATGCTGATCTGATAAGTGCAATTAATACTTATGAAAATGGGATATTAAAGGGTAGTGATAAAGTGATTGAGAATATTAATAATTTAATTATGTCAAATTGTAAGGAAGGGGTAATATGAAAATAAGAGATTTACCTGATTTAGAGAAGCCTAGAGAGAGATTATACAAGTATGGGACAAGATACTTAAGTAATGAGGAATTGATTGCTATTTTGCTTAGAACAGGTGATAAAGGAGTTAATGTTAAAGAATTAAGTAATAATGTGCTTGTTAAACTTAAAAGTATTTCTGATATTGATAAGATGACAGTCAATGAACTTACTAGTATTAAAGGTATTGGTAAGGTAAAAGCGATAACGCTTCTAGCAGCTGCTGAGTTTGGTAAAAGGGTGATGAGTAAGAGTTTTAATGAAAATGTTGTTTTAAGCAATGCTAGGGTTATTAATGATTATTTTGCAAATATGATAATGGGAGAAAAGGAGAAATTATTAGTTATTTTACTTGATAATAAGAAAAGGTTAATAAGTTATATGGTTATGTATGAGGGAACTAGTGATGAGGTATGTGCTAGTCCTAAAGAAATATTTAATTATGCGATTAGGGAAAGAGCGGCTTGTATGGTTCTTATGCATAATCATCCTTCCGGTGTTATAGTGCCATCTAATGCGGATATTGAACTTACTAGAAATATGGGATTATCTGGGCAGATGCTTGGAATAAATGTGGTTGACCATATTATTACTAATGGGAAAGAGTTTTATAGTTTTTATGAGGAAATGAGTAAGAATGAAGCGTAATTATTATATATTTATTATTATATTTTTAGTTGTATTATTTAGGACTAGTATTTTAAATTTATTTATGAATGTGAAGAAGATGTTTACTAGTGCTGAACCTAATATAGAGATAGTTACTTTAAAGGAAGAAAATCGTAGGTTAAAAGATGAATATACTTCACTTTTGGATTTTAAAAGTAGGATTAATATAGATGAAGATTATACGATTACGAATGTCCATAAAAGTAATTATGGGTTTGATAAGATTGTATTAAATGGTAGTTTTAAGGAGAATAGTGAGATAGTAAGTGATGATGGTCTTGTTGGAATTATAACAAAAAGTGATGGTAATCTTTCATATGGTGACTATTTGTTTAATACGCATATTTTAGTTAGAATTGATGATACGGAAGGTAAGATATATGGTAGAGATAATGATGGAAATTTATTAATTAAAGAAATAAGTAATTATAATAATATTAAGATTAATGATAATGTATCAAGCATGCACGGAATGTGTATTGGTAAGGTTGTGAATATTATTTATGAGGATTTAGAAAGTATTATTGTGGTTAAGATGGGGAGTGTAAATAATCTTAATTATGTAGGAGTGATTGAAAGATGATACTAGTAGATATATTAAGTTATAATTTAACTAATGTGCTGATGTTTACAACGCCTTTAATGGTATATGATTTAAATGATAAGAGGCTTTATATAACGCTTATATTTGATGTTATTTTTAATGGGATTCCTTTTTGTACGATCACACTCTTACTTTTATATTTTTTTAACAAGTGGATTATTAAGTATGTTTCTGATGGAATGCTTTATCTTCTTGTATCAAGTATATTTTTTTTGATAATATATGCAGTAGTTATTTTTAGTGTATTTAATAAGTTTAGTATGATAATACTTAAATTAATTTTAAAAATGTTACCGGTTAATATACTCTTTAATGCTGGAGTAATCTTTTTGAAAAGAGGACATAAACTTAATTAGGTGATAACTTGAAAAATAAAAAATATGTAAAGAGCTTAGCAATTAGGTGTATGTGCAGTATAATTTTATTCTTGCTTATTTCAGTGTTTGTTAATTATAGTAATAAGAATTTACTTGTATTTAAGAAGTATGCTTATGATCAGAATTTGAAGTTTACAAAGATTACTAAGTTATATAATAAGTATTTTGGAAAGGTCCTTAAAGAGGTTAAAGAGACTCCGGTAAGTGATACTAAGATAACTTATACAGATGTATCATCTTATAAGGATGGAGCTAAACTTAGTGAAGTAGGTGCAATATATCCATATAAAAGTGGGATTGTAGTTTTTATTGGGGATAAAGATGAGTATGGCAAGACGATAATAATTCAAGGGATGGATGGAGTAGATTATTGGTATTCTAATGTAAGTGATGTTAATGTTAAACTATATGATTATGTGTCTTCTAGTACGATTATAGCAAATGCTAAGGATAGTGTTTTATATGTTGTTTTTATGCGAGATGGTAAATCTTTAGATTATGAAGAGTATATTTAAGATAAATCCAGTTACATATTTTTTGTTATTGAGTATTTTGATGTGCGGTTATTTTAATTATTTTGTAGTTATTTTCGTAATTCTTTTTTTTCATGAGATAGGTCATATGATGATGATTAAGTTGTTTAATGAAAAGATTAAGAAAATAGAAATTTTACCATTTGGAGCAATTATTAAGATGAATATGCAGACAAATATTTCTAGTATTAAACTTTTTTTGATATCTTCTTTTGGGATAGTAATGCAGTTTTTTTTATATGTTCCTTTTGAATATTTATATAATAATGGGGTTATGAATGATTTAACATATCAAATTTTTCTTACTTATAATAAACTTATTATTTTATTTAATATTATGCCAGTAGTGCCTTTAGATGGGTCTAAAGTACTTGGAAGTATTTTGGAGATGATTATTCCTTATAAACTGAATTTAAAATTAATTAATATTGTAAGTGTATTTGTTATTGTTATTTTTTTGAGCATAAATGATTTTAATTTGTCTCTGATAGTAATTGAGTGTTTTTTAGTGATGGAGACTTTAAAACTTATAAGAAACCATAATTATATTTTTAATAGTTTTTTACTTGAAAGATATCTTTATAATATAGAACATAAAAGGGTAAAGCGGGTAAGAAGTATTAAAAATATATATAAAAATTATTATAATTTTATAAATAATATAAGAGAAAGAGATGTTTTGGTGGCAAAATTTAAGCCTTTTAATTGACAATAATCTAAATTTTTGGTATTATCTATTTGTTTGTAAATTAGTTTTATAAACCGCTCTAAAAAGGTAAAAAGATGCTTTATGCACACCTTAAAGGCGTGTCCTAAAAAGATGGGAGGAAAGAACTTATGAAAGCTATATTTGTAACTGGTGGAAAACAATACTATGTTGCTGAAGGCGATGAAATCTTTGTTGAAAAGATTGATGCTGAAGTAGGTAAAGAAGTAGAATTTGACGAAGTATTAGCTCTTGGAGAAAAGACTGGTACACCAACTGTTAAAGGTGCAAAAGTTGTTTGTGAAGTAGCAAAACAAGGACGTCAAAAGAAAATTGTTGTTTTCAAGTACAGACCTAAAAAGAAATATCGTCTTAAAAAGGGTCATAGACAACCTTATACTAAATTAATCGTTAAGAAAATAGTTGGTTAGTTAAGATGATAAAAGTATTTATTAAAAATAATTCCATTACTTTAAAGGGACATGCAAATTTTGCTGATTATGGTAAGGATATTGTATGTGCTAGTGTATCATCAATAATTATTACTAGTGTTAATAATATGATGAGCATTGATGAAGATGCTGTTAAGTACAGTGATGATGGAAATACTTTGATAGTTGAAATTGTAAAAGAGGATAAGTTAGTATATAGGTTATTTGATAATCTTAAAGAGTTACTAACTGATTTATCTAAAGACTATCCTAAAAATATTAGAATTGAGAGTGAGGAATAATTATGTTATTTATAAGACTTAATATTCAACGTTTTGCTCACGTTAAGGCTCAAGGTTCTACTCAAAACGGTAGAGATTCAGTAGGTCGTAGATTAGGTGCTAAACTTGCTGATGGTCAAATGGCTAAGGCTGGAAATATTATTTATCGTCAAAGAGGAACTAAGATTTATCCAGGAACAAACGTTGGAATGGGAAAAGATCATACATTATTTGCTTTAATTGATGGCACAGTAAAGTATGAAAGATTAGGAAAAGATAAGAAAAAAGTTAGCGTATATGCTAAATAGTGAAGTACAACTAAGTTGTGCTTTTTTTCTTGTTATAAATTAAGACAACAAAAAAACTCTCATAAGAGAGTTAATTTCAAATTGGTGACCCGTACGGGGTTCGAACCCATAAATGCATGCGTGAAAGGCATGTGTGTTAACCATTTCACCAACGGGCCAATATAAATGGTGGGCCTGAATGGACTTGAACCATCGACCTCACGCTTATCAGGCGTGCGCTCTAACCAGCTGAGCTACAAGCCCATTTACATTGGTGCCCAGTTAGAGATTCGAACTCTAGACCCACTGATTAAGAGTCAGTTGCTCTACCAACTGAGCTAACTGGGCATTACTCATTCATTATATCATAAAAATATAAAATTACTAGTCCTAAATTACAAAAAATTAATTTTTTTGTAATTTTTTGCTGCACCCAGTAAAAATAAAAAGTCTATGTTAGACTTTAATTATTAAAATGGCGGAGCAGGAGAGATTTGAACTCTCGCGCCGGTTACCCGACCTACACCCTTAGCAGGGGCGCCTCTTCAGCCTCTTGAGTACTACTCCATGCCAACAAGAAAATTTTACAATAAAATAATCTTCTTGTCAATCAAAATTAATAAACTTCTTCTTTAATCGTATCAATAAATGATTTGATAACGTTGATGTAATCTGTACCATTTTTGATTTCATCATCTGTTAAAGTGTACATCGGATTAATTTCAGCAAGTTTAGCACCAGCATCAGTCATTGATTTAATTGTATCGTTTTCTTCAGTTCCCTTAATTATAAAAAGGTAAGCATTGGTTTTTGAACTAAAAGCACTTTTTGCTTTGCTTATATTTGTGTTTGAACTTTCGTCATCACTTGAAATGCTTATAATTTCAAAGCCATATTTTTCTAAAAATTTAAATGCATTATTAGCAACGATTAGTTGTTTATTTTTAGCGTTTTCAGCAATGATTTTAAGTTCAGCATCAATTTCGGATATTTTAACTTTTAGATTATCATAATTATTATTTATGCTTTCAATGATAGATGTATTTTTGACATTTTCTTTAATGCCATTTTTAATGTTTTGTGCCATCATTAAGAAGTTTGCTGGACTTATCAATAATTCACTTACGTCACTTTTAACTTCTAAGCCTTGCGATACATCAATGATATCAATGTTTTTGTTTTTTTCGATAAGGCTTGCTGCTACTTGTTTTTCGTTACTTAAACCATTGTAGATAAATAAATCGCCTTTGCTAAAGTCATTTAGTTTTTTATTTGTTACTGTGTAAGATGCAATGTCGGCACCATTAGGATAGATACTATTAATGGTTGCATAGTCTCCATAAAGTGTTTTAGTTATATATGTTATTGGATACATTGTTGTATAAATAGTTATGCCTTCGTAGTTATCTGATTTGAAGCATCCTCCTAAACAAAATGTTAGTATAAATAAAATAATAATTTTAAATTTTTTCATTTTTTCTCCTTCTTAATTACTGGGTCATACCCATACTTTCCTAGTGGATGACACCTAAATATTCTTTTTATTCCAAGCCATAAGCCAGTAAACAATCCATATTCATTTAAGCATTCAATCATATATTCACTGCAAGTTGGAATAAATCTGCAGTTTTTATGACTTGATAGTGGGGTTTTTTGATAAAGTCTAATTAGTTTGATTATTATGTTTTTCATGTTACCTCACATAGTTATTATATAATAAAAGGCTTAAAAAATAAATAACTTTAAAAAAATCCTAGAATATTTGGCACTTTTAATATATAATAGTGCTTGGTGATAAGATATGGATTTATCTAAATATGGGGTTTCAAGTGATAATAAAATATTAGGCGTTGCCTTGACACATACTAGTTATGCTAATGAACATAATGTTCCTTCTTATGAAAGATTGGAGTATTTAGGTGATGCTGTATTAGAACTTATTATGAGTGATTATTTTTATAAGAATACTGATTATCCAGAAGGAAAAATGAGTAAGATTAGATCTAGTTATGTTTGTGAAGCAGCATTAGATAAGTATGCTGAAGTTATTAACTTGAAAGATTATATTAAAGTAGGACATTCTTTAGAAAGTGATATTAATGAAACAATTACTGCTGATGTGTTTGAGGCAGTTATTGCGACTATTTATTTAAATAGTGGATTTAATAAAGCAAAAGAGTTTGTGATGGATATTGCCAAACCTTTTATTTTAAATAATGTTAAGTTTATGAGTGATTATAAGTCTTATTTACAAGAGTTAGTGCAGACTGATAAGAAGAGTTTAAGTTATAATGTTGTTAAAGAGACAGGACCTGCTCATGATAAGACTTTTGAGGTAGAAGTAGAAGTAGATGGTATTATATATGCTCATGGAGTTGGAAAGTCTAAAAAGGAAGCAGAGCAAAATGCTGCTAAAAATGCAATCATGATTAGTGCAGGTGAAGTAAATGAAACTGATAAGAATTAGTGCACATGGATTTAAGTCTTTTGCAGATAAGATAACTATTGATATTAAAGATGGAATAACTGGGATTGTTGGACCTAATGGTTCTGGTAAAAGTAATATTGTTGATGCGGTTAAGTGGGTGCTTGGAGAGCAGTCTTTAAAGGATATTCGTGGTGGTAATACATCTTCTGATGTTATTTTTGCAGGTTCTAAATCTAGAAGCCCATTAACAAGAGCATGGGTATCACTTACCTTTAATAATGAAGATCATTACTTAAATAGTGATTTAAAAGAAATAGAGATTAAGAGGGTTGTATATAGAACTGGTGAAAATGAATATTATATAAATAATGAATTAGTTAGACTTAAAGATATAACAAATCTTTTTATTGATTCGGGTACTAGTGCTTTTTCTTTATCGATAATTTCTCAAGGTAAGATTGGGGAGATTATTAATAGTAAGTCAGAAGATAAAAGAAGTATTATTGAAGAGGCTGCTGGAGTTTTAAAGTATAAGAAGCGTAAAGAGGAGTCTTTAAGAAAACTTGCTAAAACTAATGATAATTTAGAAAAAATTAATTTAATTATAAGTGAGCTTGAAGTGAATCTAGCGCCTTTAAAAGAACAGGCTGAAACAGCCCAGAAATATGTTTCTTTAAAGAAAGAGTTAGAACAAACTGAGATAGGACTTCTTGTTAAAGATATTCGTGAGGCAAATGAAAATTATACTAAGAATAAAAGTCAAAAAGATTTTTTAGATCGTGAGATTATAAAGAAGCAAGGAGAAGAGACTAAGGAAAGCACGAGAATTACTATTTTAAAGAATGATATTTTAAAAATAGATGAAGAAATTAGTAAGACTAGTGATAGTTTATATCAAATAACAAATAAGTTATCTTCTTTATCAAGTGAGAAACAAATTATGCTTGAAAGGAAGAAACTTAATGCGGATGATAATAAGTTAGAGACAAACATTCTTTCATTAAAAGAAAGTGAGTTAAAGCTTAAAAAAACGATAGAGTTATTAGAAGAAGAAAGAAAGAATAAAGAAGAAGAATTAAATAAGAAGTTAAGTGGGAATGCAGAGCTTGTTAATGAACTTAAGAAAGCTAATTTAGATAAGCAAGTTATGGTTAGTGATTTAACTAGATTAAATAGGGAAGAAGCTAGTCTAAAAAATAAGATTGATATTTTAAAAGAGAATATTGAAAATGATAATAAGCTACCTTATGCAGTTAGAACGGTTATGAATAATCATAGACTGGTGGGAATTAAGAATGTTTTAGGTAAGTTAATTGAGACGGATGAAAGATATAGTACTGCGATTGATGTTTCTCTTGGCTCGTTATCTAATATTATTGTTACGGAAAATGAGATGAATGCTAAGGATGCGGTTAGTTATTTAAAACAGACTGGAGCAGGAAGAGCAACTTTTTATCCACTTAATGTTATTAAACCTAGAAGACTAGATGACATTACACTTAGTAAGATAGAAAATGATACTTCTTTTGTAGGAACTGCAGCTAGTTTGGTTAAGTATGATCCAGTATATAAGAATGTCGCATTAAATGTTTTGGGTAATGTTATTATTGCCGATAATTTAGTAAATGCTAACAGATTAAGTAAAATGATTAATCATATGTATAAGATTGTTACTTTAGAAGGTGACATTGTTGCAGCTGGTGGTAGTATTACTGGTGGCTCACTTAATAATAAAAGTGGTTTTATTAATCAAAAGTTTGAACTTGAAAAGAGTTTGAAGATGCTTAATGAACTATCTAATAGTATTAAAACTAAAGAAGATGATATAAATCAAAAGGATAATGAGATAAGTATCTTAGAAGAAAGAGTGTTTGCTTCTAATAATGTGGTTAATATTTTAAGAAACGAACTTTCTTTAAAATTAAATGAAGCAAATACCTTAAGAGATAATCTTTTAAGGGTTACCAATGAGATTAATGGTAATCAAGGACTTCTTAATGGAAGTATTGAAAAAGAAGTTGAAAAGATACTTAATGAGTATTATGAAGTATCTGCTCAAAAAGAGAAATTAGAGATAAGTTTAGCTAATTTAAAGGTTAATAAGAATGATTTATCTAGTGAATTATCTGAGTTAGAGTTATCTAATAAGAAACAAAATTCGGAGTATAATAAACTTGCTAATGAACTTAATGAAGTAAATATTCAGATTGGTAAGTGTGAGATAAAACTTGATAATTATTTATTGAGATTAAATGAAGAGTATGGGCTTACTTATGAAAGAGCAAAAAATGAGTACTCTGAACCAGAAGAAGCAGATAGTGCTAGAACTAAAGTTAATAGTATTAAGCGTGATATTAGATCTCTTGGTGAAGTTAATACTGGTGCGATAAGTGAGTATGAGAGAATTAATGAAAGATATACTTTCTTAAGTAATCAAAAAGAAGAAATAAGTGCTTCAGTTAGTGATTTGCTTAAAGTAATTGATGAACTAGATAGTGAGATGGTTACGAGACTAACTGATACTTTTGATAAATTAAATAAAGAGTTCCAAAAAACATTTACTCGTTTATTTAGAGGAGGAGAGGGAAGTTTAATTTTAACTAATCCAGATGATATTCTAAATTCTGGTTTAGAGATTAAAGCACTTCCTCCAGGAAAGGATATTAAAAATACGAAGTTACTATCTGGTGGGGAGTCTACTTTAACGGCAATTGCTTTATTATTTGCAATGCTTAATATAAGAACTGTACCATTTTGTATTTTAGATGAGGTAGAAGCCGCCCTTGATGAAGCAAATGTAGACATGTTTGGTAAGTATTTAGAAGAACTTAATACAAATACACAGTTTATAATTATTACTCATAAAAAAAGAACAATGGAATATGCAGATAACTTGTATGGTATTACAATGCAAGAGTCTGGTGTATCAAAACTTGTTAGTGTTAAACTTGATTAGTTTAGCACTTTTTTATATAATAGATTTGGTGATAATATATGAGATTAACTAGTGCAAAGTGTCCTAATTGTGGGGCAGATATTAAAGTAAATAAAGAAGAAGAAAAAACAGTATGTGAGTACTGCAAGAGCGAGATCTTAGTAGAAGATGCGATTGCTAAGTTAAAGGTGGTAGTTGAAGGTGAAGTTGAACTTAAAGGAGTTCCTAAACTTGAAAGTTATCTTAAATTAGGCGATAGAGCATATAAAGATGGTGAGTTTGATGAAGCGTACATTAATTATAGTAAGGCTTTAGAACTTGATCCAGATAATGCAATTGCTATTTTAAAGCAAGGAATATCTAAAGTTTTAAAGGAGAAAGATCCTTTAAAGATGACGATCTCTTCAGGGGTAAGTGCTTATCAAAATGCGATAAAAATTGATGAATCACTTAAGGAAAGCGGTGCAGCAGATTTAGCAGTAGTTTTAGCAAGTGAAGAAGAAGTGCTAACTGAGTTTTATAGAACACATATTTTAACTAAAAGCGAACTTGATAAATATATGAAAGAACTTCTTAGTTTGCTTGAGGGGGATATTGCAATTATTGAAAACTCAGAAATTAATAAGAAAGTATGCACGGAGAATGCTTTATTTTTAATCGGATATATTTCTGAGAAGAAAGAGTATGGTACTAGTGAAAGAAGATATACTTATAAGTTATCTAAAGAAGAATTAAAATATTTGGAAGATACTAAAAAGGTATTAAAAGAAGGACTTAAGGCACAGAATAAAGCTGAATTTAAAGAAACATTAGATAAAGCTAAAAAGGAGCCTAGAAAGCCTCAGACTAAGAAGGATAAAATAATAAATGGAATACTTCTTGTAATTACAATTATTATGATTATTTACACTCTTTCTTATGGTAAATCAACAATTTGGTTTTGGATGTATATAATTGAATTTTTAATTTTAATAGTAACTTTATCATCAAAAGATGTTATGCCAGCAACTAATAGAGTTAAAAATATTTTATTAGTGCTTGCTGTAATTGGAACATTTGGTAATTCTTATCCAGCGTTTGCTATATCTTCTTATAAGTCTGTGGATGAGGATTTAGTTATTAAGTTTAATAAAAAGGAAGTAATAGTTAATGATAAGAAGACAACTTATAAATATAAAGATAATGATGGAGTATATTATATTGAGATAGATGATGTTAAATTAAAATATGATTATCATAAGGGAAAGTATTTATTGTGTGTTACTAAGGATGGTAAATGTATTTCTTATTTAGTACCAACTGATGAAAAAGGGGATAACTATATTCAAAATATAGATGATGAAAATAAGTATTTTAACAAATAATGTGACATATTTTTTACTGGTGAGTATCTATAATTAAACTGGTGATAATATGAAAAGATTTGTGGCAAGAAAAAGCAGAAGAATAACAGTTAAGTTTTTAGTTCTTCTCTTTTTATTTATATTTATGACTTTAACAATTGTTAGGTATATGTTCATAAGTTCCTTTGAGATTGATAGTGTTAAAGCTAATTATATATTATCATCGACAGTAAGAATGCCTAAAAATAAGTTATCAATATTTGATTTTGGAACTGTAGATGCATTTTTGAAGGATAATTTTAAAAATCTTAATAAGGTAATTATAAAAAGGGAAGCAAAACTTAGTGAGAATATTAAGAATGCTTCTGCTTTAGGTGAACCTTTAATATATATTTATAATACACACCAAACTGAGGAATATGCTCCTGGGTCTTTAAAAAATTATAATATTACTCCGACAGTTTATATGGCAGCAAATATATTAAAGGAAAATTTAAGGGAGAATGGGATAAATGCAATTGTGGAAGATAGTAGTTTGCAGAAAGGATTAAGTGAGAGGGGGCTTAATTATAATGGTGCTTATACTTTAAGTTATGAGTGGCTTACAAGTGCTAAAGAGAGATATCCTAGTGTTAAGTATTTTATTGATTTGCATAGAGATAGTGTATCAGCAAGTACAACTATAAATAATTATTCTTATGCTAAAATGATGTTTGTTATTGGGATGAATCATGATAATTATAAGAAGAATGAAGAACTGATGCTTAAATTAAATGAATTTTTAAATAGAGGTTATGAAGGATTAATGAGAGAACCTTTTTATGGTAAAAATAGTAGGTATAATCAGCATTTTAATGAGAACGTGATGTTAATTGAAATTGGTGGGCCAGAAAGTACAATTAATGAGGTATCTTTAAGTGTTAAGGCTTTTGCTGAAAGCTTAAGTAATTTATTAGGAGAAGACTATGGAAGATAAGAAGCCAAAGATACCTAAAACGTTAAGGTTTATTTTCTATGCGCTAGTATTTTCTTTTATTTGTCTTTATTTTGCTGGTAAGACTGGTTATTATACTAAGGTAATAAGCCGAAATACATATTTAACAAATGAAGCAATAATTGCTTTTGAGAAGGATGTTAGTGAAGGAAAGCGAGTGGATATAAAAGATTATATTAAAACACCTAAGAAGGATTATCGTAATTTTTGCTCAGAGGTTGGTTTTCGAATAAGCGATGGAATAGATAAACTTCTTAATGATGGAGTGGTTTGGTTACTTAAAATTTTAAAATCTTTATTTAGTTAGTAAAATATGATAAACTCATTTTAGAGGTGCGTTATGAGAAAAATTAAATATATGCTTAAGTGTCTTAAAAGATTAAATGTAAAAAATATGTTTAATATTATAAATAAACTTAGTAAGAAAACTCATAAGAGTAAGATAATTTTAACTATTGATATTATTTATTGTGCTTTAAGATATGGTGCAGGTTATTATGATTATCAGGAATTTGAATTTTACAATTTAACTAATAAAGAGAGAAAGACATATTTAACTAGGGTTAAAAATAATAATATAATTAAGACTTATAATAAAAAAGAAGATTTTTATAAATTGGATGATAAGGGTATTTTTAATGAGACATTTAAAGAATATATTAAAAGAGATTTCTTAATAATTAGTAAGGATAATTTTGATGAGTTTAAAAAGTTTACTAGTAAGCATAAAAAAATTATTGCAAAGATTATTAATGGAGAAGGTGGAAAAGGCATTAGTCTTATTACAGTAAATAAGAATGATAAAGAAAAAGTCTTTAAAGAGCTTCTTAAAAATAATCAAACTTTAATTGAAGAAGTTATAATTCAAAATAAAGAAATTTCTAAACTCTATAGTGGAAGTGTTAATACGCTTAGATTATTTACTTTCTATGATGGTGAAAATGCTTATGTACTTAATTCTGTATTTAAAATAGGTAATGGAGGAGTAACTGATAATTTTTCGTCAGGGTCTATGTATACTTTTACGGATGATGATGGAGTAGTAATTGTTCCAGCAATTGATCAAGATGATAATATATATGAAATTCATCCGATTACTAAAGAAAAAATAGTTGGATTTAAAGTTCCTCTTTATGATGAGGCTTGTAAGTTAGTAATTGAAGCAGCTAAGTTGATGCCAACTATAAAGTATATTGGCTGGGATGTTGCAATTACTGAAGAAACGCCGGTTATAATTGAAGGTAATTCTTATCCAGGAGTATTCCAAATTAAACCTAGTTTAACTAATAATCACACTGGATTAATTCCAAAATATCAAAAATATATGAATATTAAATAAAAAGTCTTGAAACTGAACAAGAAATGTATTATAATTTAGTTGTTCAGCAAGAATGTCTTCGTAGCTCAGCTGGATAGAGCATACGCCTTCTAAGCGTACGGTCGCGCGTTCGAATCGCGCCGAGGACACCACTTAAAAAAATAAGAACTTGAAAATAGTTCTTTTTTTTGTTATAATGTATTTGTCAAGGAAACTTGCATAAAATAAAAAAGGGAAGACTTAACTTTTGCGTGTTGAGTACTCGCCTAAAATTTGGTTTTGCACTCAATCTAACAACTTGATTGAGTGCTTTTTATATAATCTTACTACTTTGTTATAGTAAAGAGTAAGGCTATTAATAAATAAATAATTATGAGTAAAAATAAAATTAAAAAATCTTTTTTATTCATATTATCAGCCTCCTTCCTCTTTGAAAGGTGGCAAGTACTCAACAGTTAAATTTTCCCTAAGTAAATTATAATATATTTAGTAATATAAAACAATAAAAATGACATAATTTTGGAAGAATTTCATCTAATATTTATTGCAAACAATTATTTGATTTGTTATAATGTATATGTCAAAGAAATTTGACATAAGAGGGGAAAATTTAATTTTATGAGTTGAGTATTTGACATGGAATCAAGTCATACTTAATTTAAACTAAGTACTTAATCAATATGATTAGTGACTATTTTTTTATGCATAGAATCATTAGAGAAACTATTAATAAAATGATAATTATTATTAAAAAAGAAATTAATAAATTTTTTCCTTCATAATATCAAGTACCTCTTTAATATATATAAGAGGCAAAGCACTCAATCTTAATGATTGAGTCTTTTTTATAATATAAGTTCGAACAAATATTTTAACTTAATTTGACATATCCTTATATTAGTGGTATTATAAGTCCCGCAAAAAAGGGGAATGGTTAAAATGAAATCAAAATTATTAAAATTGTTATATGAATATTCTGCAAATGGAAAGTTAGTTGATGGAAAATATATTCAAAAACTTATTGAAATTGTAGTAGATTCTAAAGGCATTGTTGATTATGCTGGTGGACTTATTATAACAGACAAAGATAGTAGATTAAGAGATCCAAATTCTTTATTAGCAGTTTATTATCCAAATAGAAAATTAATTGCTGTATATTTAGATGCTATTGAAGAAATGTTAAAAAGTTATAATACTTATCAAGAAATGTTTAGTAGTACTGAAGAATTATTTTATAAAAATCTTTTAGTAACACAGGTAGTATTACATGAACTTGAACATGCTAATCAAAGAAAAATTATGGATAAAGAAGAATCTTTAGAGGGAGATATCTTAAGAGCATCACTTTCAAAGCAAGATAAAGATATTACTATAAAGCTTATGCAAGCAGGTTTAACAGGAAAACAAATAGATTTAATTCTCGAAACTCAAAAAACAATGAAAAGTGAAGGCGGTTTAATCCTTCCAGATGAAAGACTAGCAGAAATAAAATCTCATCAAGAGATAAAAGACACTTTATCAGAAATATCTGATGAGGTTCCTAACCTTATAGAGTTTGAAAATGCCAGCATCTTAGAAAGTAAACTAAGAGGTTATACATTTGATAAAGGAAGAATTATCTCACCAACAATTGACTATTTAATATCTACTGGTAAAAGCTTTGCACTTCAAAAATTTGAATGGTTTAATAAAGATTCTAGAACATGCTTAAAAAATGTTCAGTCATTATTTTCTTTAGATGAAAGATTAACCTATGGTCTTCCAATAGATAATTCTGAATTTATGGAATCTTCCAAAACATTACTTTCAACTAAAAAATATTCAATATAAAAGTTTTTGTTAATTCAAGAACTTTTTTCTTTGCGTTAAGTCTTGTTATACAATAATTTTTATAATATAATTAATACAGAATATGAGGGATATATATGAAAATTTTAGTTATTGGGAAACCTACTTATAATATTGTTTTAACGCAAGATAAATATTTAGTTGAGGGTAGTAAGAATTTATTAAAAGAAAAGTATGAAATGATGGGCGGAGCTACTGTTTATGCAGCAGTGCTTTTAGCAAAGTGGGGAATGGATGTAACGTATACTGGAGTAATTGGAGCAGATCCTAATGGTCAGAAGATTAAAACCGATTTAGATAATGCAAGAGTTAATACTAAATATATTGAGTTAAATTATGAAAATAAAACTAGTTTAAATTATATTTTAGTGAATAAAGAAAATGGTAGCAGTACTCAGATGCTTATGGAGATGCCTGTTAATTTAGCAAAATATAAGTATGATTTTATTCCGGATTATATTATTATGGATGGAACTGATCCGATGGGAAGTTTAGCTGCGCTTAATAATTTTCCACATTCGAAGTTTATATTACTTGCTAATAAGGTTGATCAAGAGTTATATAATATTAGTAAGAGATGTACTTATGTGGTTGCGAATTCTTCATTTGCTAAGGCTTTAACTAAAATGGATTTAGAACTTAATAAGTCAAAGGCTTTAGTTAATTTCTTTCAGAAGATTAAGGATTTAAATAAGGCTGAGTATGTTGTTACCCTTAAGGATAAGGGAGTATTATATACTAAAGGAAGAGAAGTTAAGATGCTTCCTGCTACTAAAACAAATATTGTTGATGATACGAATGCTGGGCCAGTATTCTTTGGAGCATATTGTTATGGAATAATTAATGGGTTAGATAAAGATATTACAATGAAAATAGCTTCAGCTTCTGCTGCTCTTGGTATGCAAAAATATGGTATTGAAGGAATCCCTAAATTAGATGAGATATGTAGTATTTTAAATATAAAGTTGGATAATAATAGTGATACTGTAATGAAAGAAGAAGATAATAATGCACAAAGTGAAGAAACAGAGTTACCAAAAGAAAATATGGAGTGATCCATTTATAAATATACTTCCTTCTATTGATTTGCATGGGTATTCTAGAGATCTTATTTATACACCGGTTAATGATTTTATAAATGATAATTTAAAATTAGGAAAGAAAAAAATAGTAGTAGTTCATGGAATTGGGGAAGGAATTTTAAAAGAGGAGTTAAGGCTTCTTTTTAAAAATGATAAAAGGGTTAAAACGATGTATACACCAGCATCTAATATTGGGTGCACAATTATTGAACTATTTTAAGAGATATGCTAAAATACTAACGAACTGGAGGCAAAAATATGTTTGTTGATGAGGTGAGCGTTAAACTTATTGCTGGAAAAGGCGGCGATGGTTGTACTGCGTTTAGAAGAGAAAAATATATTGCTATGGGTGGACCTAATGGTGGGAATGGTGGCAAAGGTGCTGATATTATCTTTGTTGCTGATGAGTCTTTAAGAACTTTAATTGATTTAAAAATGCAAAAAATAATTAAAGGAAGTAAAGGAAATAATGGTAAAGGTAGTGATCGTAATGGTGCGAATGCTGAAAATGTTTATATAAAAGTGCCTGAGGGAACTGTAGTATCTAATAAAGAAACTGGTGAAATAATATGTGATCTTGTTAAAAATGGGCAGGAATGTATTGTGGCTCATGGTGGTAGAGGCGGAAGAGGAAATAAATCTTTTGCTACTCATGATAATCCAGCACCAAAGATGAGTGAATTAGGGGCTCCTGGTGAAGAAGTAGAAATTAAGTGTGAGTTAAAGATGCTTGCTGATGTTGGCCTTGTAGGTTTTCCTAGTGTAGGCAAAAGTACTATATTAAGTGTTATTAGTAATGCTACACCTAAGATTGCTGCATATCATTTTACAACATTAAGTCCTAATTTAGGAGTTGTAAAGGTTTATGATGATACATTTGTAATGGCTGATCTTCCTGGACTTATTGAAGGTGCTAGTGAAGGCTTAGGACTTGGGTTTCAATTTTTAAGACACACTTCTAGATGTAAAGTTATAGCTCATGTTCTTGATATGAGTAGAGAAAGTGCGCGTAATCCGATTGAAGACTATGAAATAATTAAAAATGAACTTAAAAAATATAATGAAAAGATGCTTAATAAGCCTAGTGTTATTATTGCCAATAAGATGGATGCAGAAGGTGCTTCAGAAAATTTAAAAGAGTTTAAGAAGAAGTATCCTAATGAATTGGTTATTCCAATTAGTGCTGCGACTAATCAAGGGTTAGACAAACTTATGATAACATTAAATGATATTATTAAAAATGTTCCTAAGGAAGAAGAAAGTACTGAAGAAACATTTAAATCATATACTTATGAGGAAGAGAAACCTTTTGAGATAACTAAAGAAGGCGGTATTTGGGTTGTTAAGGGTAAGAAAGTAGAAGAATTATTTCAGATGACTCGTTTTACTGAAGAGGAAAGTGTATTAAGGTTTGCACGAATTTTGAAGAAAATGGGCGTTGAAGATAAACTTGAATCTCTTGGGGCTCAAAGAGGCGATGAAGTTAAAATAATGGATTATATATTTAATTTTAAGGAGTAGAAGATGAATAAAGAAAAGATATTAGGAATTATAACAATTATTATATTTGGAGTGTTTATATATGCATTATTTTTTATAACACCAGAATTTAAAGTAACATTTAATGAAAATAATGGTAGTGATGCAGTTAGTTATTATACTGTTAAAAGAGGAAAGACTGTTTCTAAACCTAAAGAACCAGTAAAGGAAGGTTATACTTTTAAGTATTGGTCTTATAAGGGCGAAGAGTTTAATTTTGATACAAAGATATCTAAGAATATTACATTAGATGCGAACTATGATGAGATAGAAGTACCAACAACTACTAAGAAGAAAAAGAAATAATTTCTTCTTTTTTTTTTGACAATTTTTTTAGAGTTTAATTGTTATTCTTAATCTGGTGATTAGATTGAGAACATTTTATATTTTTAAAGTAAATAGTGATTATAGTAAATTAACAAGGACTATTCCTAGTAATTTATTTTCAGCGTATTTGAATATTAAACTTAGTACGCAAAATAATTTAGAGTATTTATATAATGAGTATTTTTCTTTTACAGATAGTATTAAGAAGAAGGATATATCATCTTTTATATATTCTAAGCTTAGTAGGGATGACGGATATTCTTTATATGGAAATGTACATATGTATAATAATTATTATACGGATGAAGTTAGTAAGCTTATTGTTAAGAGTAGTTTTATGGTTTTAAAAAGTAATAAAGTAAATAGTACTTTTTTAACAGTGCTCGCACATATACCGAATATTTTTATAATCGACTTTGATAATAGAGATTATTTCTGGCTATCAAACTTTAATAATTTAAGACTTGTCTATGAATAATGTTTTATAGTATAATACAGGCAGGAGTGATGAATATGTGGCATGATATATTAATGGTATTTATTGGTATAATCATTGGAGCAATTGCTGGTTTCTTTTTATGTAGGCATTTTATGATGAGTTATTTTAAGAAGAACCCACCAATTAATGAAAAGATGATTGAAACTTTAATGAGTGGCATGGGAAGAAAACCTAGTCAAAAGCAAGTTAAACAATTAATGCAACAAATGAATAGGCTGAAGTAATATGAAGATAGATTTAAGAAAGTTATACTCTTTAGCATCAGTAGATGTTGATGGCACAATTACTTTCCCAGAAGAAAAACTTAAAAGTGCTGGTATAATTAGATTAGAAGATGTGAGTGTTCATGGAAAAGCAATAATCAATTATGAAGATGAGATTGAACTAGATTTAGATTTATCAGGTAAGATGTACTTACCATGTGCAATAAGTTTGGAAGAGGTAGAAGTACCATTTGCAACTAAAATAGAAGAAATAATTGGTGAAAATAACATAAATAATAATTTTTATCTTGATTTATCTGATATTTTATGGGAAAATATTGTATTGGAAATTCCGATTAAAGTTGTTAAAGAGGGAGTTCAATTAGAAACCTCTAGTGGTAAAGGCTGGAGCGTAGAAGAAAACTAACAAAGGTATGGAAGGAGTGACTAACTATGGCAGTTCCATTTAGAAGAACAAGTAAAACTAAAAAAAGAATGCGTCGTACTCACCTTAAAAAGGTAGCAGCAGGATTCATTAATTGTCCAAATTGTGGAGAACCAATTAAACCTCATCGTGCATGTACTAAATGTGGTTTCTACAAAGGAAAAGACGTTCTTAATAAGACAGAAGAAAACTAAGAGCCACTAAGGCTTTTTTTCATTTAAAAATGAAATATTTTTATTGCAGTTAAAAAAATATAATGATATAATACTTATAGTTTTGAAAGGAGGGATTATAATGACTAAGGTAGAAGTTAGAAATGGTAATGTTGATAATGCACTTAAAAGATTTAAGATCAAAGTTGCCCGTAGCGGAGTCCCTTCTGAACTTAAAAAACATAAATGCTACGAAAAACCTGGAGTTCGTAGAAGAAATGAATTAAAAGAAATGATTAAGAACTCTCGCAAAAAGAATCGTAATAGAGACTAAGGAGAATAGAAATGTTTGAAAAAGTTAATAATGATTTAGTAGCAGCTATGAAGAATGGAGATAAGTTTACTTTATCAGTACTTAGAATGTTAAAAAGTGCAATAATCTATGAACAAACTAATGGAGAAAAGCATGAATTAACTGATGATGATATTATGTCTGTAATTAAGAAACAAGTTAAGACACGTAAGACATCAATGGAAGAGTATTTAAGTTATGATCGTAAAGATTTAGCTGATAATCTTCAAAAAGAGATTGATATACTAAGTAAGTATCTTCCGGAAGAATTAAGCGATGAAGAATTAACTAAAATAATAGATGAAATAATTACTGAACTTAAACCTGATGGAATGAAAGGTATGGGTATGGTAATTAAGGCAGTATCTGCAAAATGTGGGGCTGCAGCTGATATGAAAAAAGTTAGTTCAATCGTTAAAGAGAAGTTATCATAATCACGAGTAATCGTGATTTTTTCTTTATTTAAAATAAATAATTCTAGACTTCAAAATAAATATATTATATAATTTTAATAGAAGGATAGGAAGTATGTATGGAAGAGAAAAATAATGTTGAAAAATCAAAAAAGAAACTTGGGATATACTATGGTTTGCTTGTGACAGTAATATGCATAATAGGTGTATCATTTGCGTGGTTTAGATTATATCTAAGTCAAAGCGAAGATAACACTCTAGCATCTAGAACTTGTTTTAATACTACACTTACTGAAGATACATCTAAGATAGAATTAACGGATGCATTTCCAATAAGTGATGAAGATGGACTTAAACAAACACCATTTACTTTTACTTTAAAGAATAATTGCGATAGTTATGTTAAAGTATATATTACTATAGATAGTACTTATAGGGAAAGTACTAGTTCATCTTATTTAAAAGATAGTTATATGAAAGTTAATGTGTCACCTAAAGATACAACAAGTGGTGCTTCTAAAGTATTAGGAAATCAGACGTTAACTGATTTGGAAAATAATAGAAAAGGTTACATATTGTCAACTGCTTATTTAAATGCAAATGAAGAAAAAAGTTTTGATTTAAGAATATGGATGGACAGTGAAACTACTTTAGATCAAGGGTTAAATAAAAATTGGGCTGGTAAGATAGTTGTAGTAAGTAATGCGAGTAGCGTTCCGACTTT
The DNA here is from genome assembly GCA_900547775.1 of uncultured Mycoplasmatota bacterium. Taxonomy (GTDB): domain Bacteria; phylum Bacillota_I; class Bacilli_A; order RF39; family UBA660; genus CAG-533. The sequence continues at coordinate 23,588 of URHW01000005.1, forward strand.
TGCTGAGACAATTTTAACAAATAACGAAGTTAAAACACCGCTTACAACGCTTGGCAGTGAAATTAGTGCTTATACAAAAGATGACATTTCAGTTATCAGAAATGCAGTAATTTTTTCTACATCAGATAAAGATTATTATATTACATACGGAACTGGATATGTAGCCAATGGTACAAAATTTGATTTAACTGGAACAGCAGTAACAAGTGATACATATGCTAATTCGTATTCGAGTTTAGTTGGTAAATACTTAGCATCTTCTATCTTCTCTTCTGAAATTGGATCAAAAACTGCAGGAGTAATGCGCAGAACGATTGATTTGTCCTCTGTTTTTTATGTTGTAAGTGCTTCGGAAGATGGTTTTACATATAAGGAAATAACTTCAAATAAAAATATATCCGAGGCACTTTTAGCAAGTACAGAAGATGATTATGGAACAAGTTATTATTTTAGAGGAGCAGTAAAAAATAATTATGTACAGTTTGCGAATAAGTGCTGGCGAATAGTGAGAATTGTTGGAGATGGATCTGTAAAGTTAGTTTTACATAATGACAATACATCTGGTGCTACAAATCCATGCGCTGTTGCAAATAATGATAAAGCTGCGGCATTTGCTAGATATTCTGGTACAACATATACAAGTGTATTTAATGATAATAATGATGATAATGCTTATGTTGGATTTATGTATGGATTAACTGGTGCATCTGATTATGCAAACACACATGCAAATACCAAAAAAAGTACAATATTTACTAATCTTGAAACATGGTATAAAAATAATTTGACTGCTTATGAAGATAATCTGACAGATATTATGTGGTGTAGTGATAAAAGTGTTGTAACGAATACATCATTCGACCCAAAGGAAATTAGATCAAATGGTTTAGGATATGGTAAGAACGCAACATATTATGGTTCTGCTACACGATTGGTTAATGAGAATGATTCTTCTAGTAATCATATTGCTGGTGGAACTGGTCCTAGTTTAAAATGTAATGATGGCTTAAGTAAAATAAGCTCAAAAATTGGATTATTAAATGCAGACGAAGTGATATTTGCTGGTGCGATTGTATATTTTGGAAATTATTCTATGTATTTATACGAAAATGCTAGTTCTACATCTTGGTGGACTATGTCACCATATTATTTTAATGGCGACTATGCTTATGATTGGTTGGTAAGTTATGGCTATGTAGATGGCGGTATAACAGATAATAGTTCAGCCGCAGTGCGACCAGCTATTTCTCTGATGTCTTCGACTATGATTTCAGGTGGAACAGGTACATCAGAAGATCCTTACGTTGTTAATTGATAGGTTTAGGCCTATCTTTTTTTGTCTATTAAAAGATGCTCTTTCATATAATTAAGTGGTGAATATTATGCTAAATGTGATAGATAATGCTTTAAGAGATAAGAATTATTATGTTTGTTTGTATGACAATTGTGTTTATATTTATAATTATGAGGCGATTATTTCTTTTGGTAAGAGTTCTATTACTTTAAAGGCTTGTGATAAGAAGATATGTATTAGTGGTAATGATTTAAAGATTAAGAAGTTAATGACTAGAGAGTTACTTATTGAAGGAGATATTAAAAGTGTTAAATATGAATAAGAGGATTTATTTAGAGGTAAGTAATGAACTTAATCGTTTTATAAAGAAGTGTATTGATAATAATATTAATTTGTATAATATAAGTTATGGAAAAGATAAGATGGTTGTTTTAATAGATGTTAAGGATTATCTTAAGATAAAGAGGCTTAATTATTATTCTAAGATTAGGGTAGTTAAGTATGATGGCTTATTAAATATTAAGAAGATAATTAAAGATAATATGTTTTATATATCAGTTGTTTTCTTATCTTTTATTTGGATGAATTTACTTACTAATTATATTGTGGATATAGAGATTATTCATTCTAATAGTGGAATTAGGCGTTTGCTTAAAGAAGAACTTGATAAGAATAATGTTAAGAGGTTTAGTTTAGCGTATTCTTTTGAGGAGTTAGATAATATTACTAAGAAGATTTTAGCTGATAATAAGAATAATTTAGAATGGGTTAGTATTAAGAAAGATGGCATGAAGTATATTGTTAGGGCTGAAGAGAGAATTATTAAAAGTGAAGTAGTTAGTGATAAGCCTAGGGATATAGTTGCTAGTAAGGATGCTTATATTACGAAAGTAATTAGTAGTAAGGGTAATGTGTTAGTAAGGCAAGGAGAGTATGTTAAGAAAGGTACTGTGTTAATTTCGGGAAAAATTACTTTATATGAAGATGTTAAAGGAGTTACTAGTGCTAGTGGTAGTGTTTATGGTAATGTATGGTATGAGTGTACAGTAGAGACACCTAAAGAGATTTCTAGTGAGAGGTTAACTGGTAGGAAAAGATATAATCTTAATGTAGGTAATAAGATTCTTTTAAGAAATAAATATCAAAATTTTAGACAGAAAAATATTAGGGAGATTAAAATATTTGGGCTTAAGATCAAATTTTATAGAGAAGAAGAAGTAGAGATAATTAAAACTAAAACGGATGATGAATATGCTTTAAATCGTTTGAAAGAAGAATTTGATAAAAAACTTAATGGAAAAGGTGTGATTATTTATCAAAAAGTTTTGAAAAAAGATGAAAATAATAGTACAATTAAGTATAGAGTATTTATTATTACAAATGAATTAATTAATGCATACTCTTACTTTGAGGATAGTGATATAAATGATACCAACCAAAGCAATTAATTTACTTATAGAGTTATGGCCAATGCTAGCGTTATTTTTAATAGTTTTAATAACGTTACGTTTAGTATATTTGAAAGTTAATCATAAAAAGTTTATTTTATATAAAGAACTTTTATCTTTATCATTTATTATTTATATTTTATTATTGTTTGAACTAGTAACAAGTACTGATTTTGAGTCTTATTCAAATAATTTTATACCTTTTAAAGAGATGTTTAGATATAGTTTAACTAGTAAGTTATTTTATCGTAATGTGATTGGTAATATTTTATTATTTGTGCCATTTGGTTATTTTGTAAGTTATTATTGTAAGCTTCCAAGTGTTAAATATAATTTGCTTATAACGGTTATTACAAGTACAAGTATTGAAACTATTCAGTCAGCAATTGGTAGAAGTTTTGATATAGATGATATTATTTTAAATGTTATTGGAGGAGTTTGCGGATATGTTATCTTTCTTATAACAAAGAAATTACTTAGAAAGTATCCTGATGCTTTAAAGAATAATTTATTACTTAATTTGTTGGGGGTTATAACTATTATGGTTTTAGTGGTGATAATATTAAATTTGTATGGAGTTAGATTATGAATGATATAGAAATAACTGATAAATATGGATATGGTGATTATGATTATTTAATAGATGTGCTTAATTATACTTTAGAAAAGTTACATATAGATGAGGCATGTGCTAGTGTTATATTAACGGATGATGAAGAAGTGCATTATTTAAATAAGACATATCGTGGTATTGATAGAACGACTGATGTTTTGAGTTTTGCTTTAAATGATGGTGGGACTTTTCCTGGACCAGTTAATATTTTAGGAGATATTTATATAAGTATACCTAAGATGAAGGAACAAGCGATAGAGTATGGCCATAGTGAAAAAAGAGAGTTATCTTTTTTAGGGGTTCATGGACTATTACATTTGTTGGGTTATGATCATACTTTGGGAGAAAAGGAAGAAAAGGAAATGTTTGATTTACAGAAGGAGATTTTAAATGAAAAAGGCATTCTCTCTTAAGAGGCTTAGTAGTGCATTTAAGTATGCGTTTAAGGGTTTTGGTAAGGTTTATAAGAATGAAGATAATATGAAGGTACATGTTGTTGTAGCGATACTTGTGGTGTTATGTGGTTTTTTATTTAAAGTTAGTACTTTAGAGTGGGTTATTTTAATATTTGCGATTGGTCTTGTTATTGGGGCAGAGGTGCTTAATACTTGTATTGAGAATTTGGTTGATTTAGTTACTAAGGATTATAATAAGTATGCAGAGAATGCTAAAGATACTGCGGCTGCTCATACGCTTATATTAAGTATTACGGCTGCTATAATTGGTCTTATTGTGTTTATTCCAAAGTTAATAGATGTAATTGGAGGATAAAATGTTTGAAAATCTTAAGTTAATAATTAAAAATGCGTATACTCCTTATAGTAATTATAATGTTGCATGTATTCTAGTTATGAATAATAATCAGGAGTTTATTGGGGTAAATGTGGAAAATGCTTCGTATAAGAACGGTTTATGTGCAGAGCAAGTTGCTTTTGCTTCTGCAATTGTAGAAGGTTATAAGAAGGAAGATTTTAAAGAATTACATGTTGCTGGTAGTGGTAAGGAGATATGCGTGCCATGTTTTTTATGTAGAGAGCTACTAGTGGAGTTTATGGATGAAGATGCTAGTGTATTTTGTTATAATAACAAAGGAAAATGTGTAGAATACAAGGTTAAAGATTTATGTCCATATCCATTTGTATTGGAGGATAATGATGATAAATGAATTAGAAAGATTACTTAGTAATGCTCATGCTCCTCATGATGCTTTATGTTTTAGTAGTGTTGTTGTTATGAAAGATGGTCAAACTTTTGGGGGAGTTACTGTTAAAAATAATATATTTAGAGATGCTATATATGCTGAGCAAGCAGCAATTGCTAGAGCAGTAGCGGCTGGTTATAAAAAGAAAGATTTTGATAAAATATACATAATGGTGGGGTCAAATAATATAAATGACTTAAAATATCTTAATAAAGATGTTATAATAGAATTTATGGAACCAAGTTCTTTAGTATATTTATATGATCTAAATAGAAATGAAAAAATATTAAAGGTAGGTAATTTGTTATTTAATATCTACTAGAAGGGAGTTTTTATGAGAAGTGGGTTTGTTAGTATTATTGGTAGACCAAACACGGGTAAGAGTACTTTGTTAAATACTGTTTTGAAGACACATTTAGCAATAGTATCTAATGTTGCTGGTACTACTAGAAATGCTATTCAAGGTGTTTATAATGATGAAGAAGCACAAATTATATTTATAGATACACCTGGATTACATAAGCCTCAAGATAGGCTTGGAAAACTTCTTAATCAGGATGCTTATCAGTCATTAGATGATATAGATGTTGTTTTATTTGTAGTTGATGCTAGTGCTCCACTAGGTAAGGGTGATAAATTTATAACGCAGGCTTTAAAAAGTACTACGGCACCGGTAATATTAGTTTTAAATAAGATTGATAAATTAGATAATGAAGGTATTCTTAATGCAATAAATACTTATAAAGAACTATATGATTTTTCAGATATTGTACCAATTAGTGCGATTAAGGATGATAATGTTAATAGGTTAATAAGTGTTATTAAGAAGTATTTAACTGATGATATTAAGTATTATGATGATGATACGCTTACTAATACTAGTGTTAGATTTATTATTGGGGAGTTAGTTAGAGAAAAGATACTTAATCTAACTAATGATGAGGTACCACACTCAGTTACGTGCGTGACTACTTTATATGAGGAAAAGAAAGATATTATTAATATAAATGTGGATATTATAGTAGATAGAGATTCTCTTAAGAAGATTATTATAGGTCATAATGGTCAGATGATTAAGAATATTGGTACTTATGCTAGAAGAGATATAGAAGCAATGCTGCATAAACAAATTTATTTAGAATTATATGTTAAGACGATTAAAAATTGGCGAGATAAAGAAAAGTATTTAACCGAGTTAGGCTTTAAAGATTATTAGGAGGAAGAAATGAAAAAAGCGGAAAGAATAGATATAGGAAAGCAATGTGTTCATAAGATGATAGATGAGAATTTATCATACAAGGATTTGGAATTATTCCCATTTAATGGTGAGATATTTAGCAAAGATACTTTAAAAAAATATATAGAACTATATATTGAACAGGAAAGCGTAGAAAATCCAGACAATCCAGTTATAGCAAAGTTCCAAAACTATAAATTAAGATTTATTAGGGGCGGTTTAAATAAGTTGACGATAGATAATATTATTTCTCTTTCACCAGAAGAATTTAAAGAGTCAATAGGTAAACTAAGTTTAGAACAGATTAAAAGACGCTTGCTCGTGCTCAGTGCTGATGAAACGCGTGCAAGTGATGTGGCACCTTATATTACTATAATTAATGAATATTTGGATGAGGTAAATAGGGTTAGAAGTGAAAAACGTTATGGTAGTGATAATGAAACTTTTGATAATAAAATGAATTACATTATAGATTTATATATTAATAGTCCAGTAATAGAGTTAAGACACCTAAGAATAGAACCAAATGTTATGGTTAAGACATCTTTTCTTGATCAGGTTAAGAATATTGCTGATGAAACTGTCCATGGTGGAAATAGATATTCTGATCAAATTAAGAGTAAAGTATCTGCACTTCTTAATGAGGTAAAAAGAAGGGAAGATGAGGCAAGGGATATCATAGTTCTTATTAGTGGATATATTTTAAATGGTATTCCTAAAGGAGATAAGTTAGAGTCTTTCGATATGTTTGATTATTATAGTTTAACTAAGTATAGTGTACCTGATTTGGCTGCTGCTGCTTTGGCACTATCTAAGCGTGATACTGAACCATTAGAAAAGAGTGCTACTGCACTTGCAACGTTTAGAGATAGAGTGTATAAGAGTGATTATAGAACTAGTAAAGAGAATATAATTAAGTATCAATATACTGAAAATGGCAGAGTTTTGTTTAGTGATGAAATTGATAGTATAATATCTTATTTAAATGTTAGGGGTATTCCGTTAACTCAAAGAACTTATCAAGGCGCTTACCATGAATATGTTAATGGACGTTTACAAATTAAGCAAATTTGAATAAATAGTTAATTTTAATCCCAATATATAATTAGAAAGGTATTGGGATTAATTTATGACTAAAAAAGAAGCATGGGAAATGTTTAAAAAAACAGGAGAGATAGAATATTATTTAATGTATAAAAGAGGGAAGTAGTATGTTAAAAGCCACAGAAGGCATCATTATTAGTGAAGTAAATTATGGAGAGAAGAGTAAGATAATAAATGTTTTAACGAAAGATGGTATTCTTGGTGTGATGTGTAAGGGAGCAAAGAGTTTGAAGAGCCCTTTAAGAACTAGTACAATGAAATTTAATCTTTCCTCTTTTTTGCTTTATTATCATGAAAATGGGCTTAGCACTTTAAAAGAGTGCGACGTTATTTGTGATTATAAGAATATTAAGTCTGATATTTTACTTATTAGTTATATGTCTTATATTTGTGATTTAGCAGCGGGGGTAATGAGGCAAAATGAAAATGAAGAGATATATAATTTATTGATAAGTACTTTAAGTAAGATAAATGATGGACTTGCTCCTGATGTTCTTACTAATATATTTGAAATCAAGATGCTTGATTATTTGGGCGTTGGCTTTTCTTTGGATGCGTGTGCTAAGTGTGGTAATACAAAAGATATTGTGACGATAGATCCTGATGATGGCGGGTATATATGTTCATCTTGCTATACAAATCAGATAATTTATGATGCGAAGACTTTAAAGATGCTTAGAATGTATTATTTGGTTGATATTGATGCTATTAGTAAATTGGATATATCTAAAGAAGTTAAAGATAATATAGATTATTTTTTAAAGACTTACTATGATAGATATACTGGGCTATATTTAAAAAGTAAAAAGTTTTTGGAAACTATGAAAAATTAACTATTTAAAAATAGTTTTTTTTATGATAAAATTCTTTTTAAGAAGAGAGGAATTTATATGAATTTAAAGGATTTATACATTAATTATTTTGTTAGTAAAGGGCATAAGCAAATTCCTTCAGCGCCAGTAGTACCTGAAAATGATGCAAGTGTGTTATTTAATACAGCGGGCATGCAGCCACTTATACCATATTTAATGGGGATGGCTCATCCATATGGTACAAGACTATGTGATTATCAAAAATGTATTAGAACGAATGATTTAGATGAGGTTGGAGATACTTATCATCATACTTTTTTTGAGATGCTAGGTAATTGGTCTTTAGGTGATTATTTTAAGAAAGATGCGATTACATATAGTTTTGAATTTTTAACTAAGGTTTTAAATATTCCAGTAGAGAGATTAGGCGTTACGGTCTTTGCTGGCAATGATACAATTCCATTTGACGAAGAGAGTAAGAGTATTTGGCTTTCTTTAGGTATTCCGGAAGAGAGAATTGCTGCTACTAGTGAAGATAATTTTTGGATTGCTGGAGAGACTGGGCCATGTGGACCGGACTCAGAGATGTTTTACTGGAGAAGTGATGATGAGATTCCAAAAGTTTTTGATCCTGAAGACAAGAGATGGGTTGAAATTTGGAATGATGTTTTTATGCAATATGAGAAGAAAGCAGATGGAACTGTTATAGAACTTCCTAAGAAGAATGTTGATACTGGTATGGGTGTTGAGAGAACTACTGCTATATTAGAAGGTGTTAATGATAATTATGCGTCAAGTATTTGGCGTGATGTTATAGAAAAAATAGAAGAGATATCTGGTAAGTCTTATAAAAATGATTACTTGTCTATGAGAATTATTGCTGATCATATTAGAACTAGTGTGTTTATTTTAGGCGATGATGCAGGAGTTGTTCCATCAAACACTGATCGTGGTTATATTTTAAGAAGATTAATTAGAAGAATGATTAGACATGCAAGAAAACTTAATATTGATCTTAATTCTGATTTTGAAGTTACTTTAGCAGAACTTATTATTAATAAGTATAGTAAGTATTATGAGGAATTATCTAAAAATAAAGAACGTATAATAGATGAACTTACTAAAGAGAAGGTTAAGTTTTCAAAGACTTTAGAAAAGGGATTAAAGGTATTTGAGAAGGAAACTGCTAACCTTAATAAGATTGATAAAGATTTAGCGTTTAAGTTATATGATACTTATGGATTTCCAATAGAGCTTACTTGTGAACTTGCTGAAGAAAAGAATATGGAAGTTGATACTGAAGGCTTTAAGGAAAAGTTTAAAGAACATCAAGAAAAATCAAGAACAGCATCTAAGGGTATGTTTAAAGGAGGTCTTGCTGGTGATAGTGAAACTGAAACTAAGTATCATACAGCAACTCATTTACTTAATGCGGCTTTAAAGATTACTGTTAGTGAAGATGTTCATCAAAAGGGTTCAAACATTAATAATGAAAGAATGCGTTTTGATTTTTCCTGCGATCATAAATTAACTCCAGAAGAGATTAAGAATACTGAAGATTTAGTTAATAAGTGGATTAAAGAAGATTTGCCTGTGTCTGTTAAGGAAATGACTAAAGAAGAGGCAGTTAAGATAGGTGCAGAGCATATGTTTATTGAGAGATATCCTGATGTGGTAACTGTTTATTTTGTTGGAGATGTTTCTAAGGAAATATGTATGGGACCACATGTTAAGAGTACTAGTGAAATTGGTACATTTAAAATAGTTAAAGAGGAAGCATCTTCTGCAGGTGTTAGAAGAATAAAAGCAATTATTGAATAATAAAAAGGACTTACTGTTTTTCGGTAAGTCCTATTTCTTTTAAGTAGTCACTTATGTCTTCTTTGACGAACATCTCTAAAGGAATGTCTAGTCCTTTAGAAAAAGCGTAAAGTACAGCTAAACTAAATGTTTGGGCTGTTTTGGCACTTTCAATGTTGCCGATTAGACCTCTAGAGAAGGTAGTTTTAAGTGCTAACTGCTCTTGAGTAAGCCCACGATAATTTCTAAAAAGTTTGATTCTTTCAGAAACTAGTTTATATATATACTTGATATCTTCTTTGTTTTCCATATATACTGCACTCCTACAATATATTTTACCAAGTAGTTGTGCTAAACAATATCAGTATATAGTTGCAACGATTTTTAAAGAAAAAGAGTAGTATCTACTCAAAAAACTTTTCAAAGTCAACGTTTAATGCCTCGGATATTTTTCCTACTGTAGCAATTGAAAAACTTTTATTTTTCTTCATACTTTCGATTTCACAAATATAGTCCACGCTTAAATTAGATTCGTCAGCTAGTTTTGCTTGCGTAAAGTTTTTTTCTAGTCTGTACTTTCTAATGTTCTGGCGAACTAAATTGTAATAATATGTATCTGATTTATTTTCTGTCATACCCCATCGACTCCTATATATAAATATTTTCTCAAAAAAATCGCATAAAATGAACGGGCTTATAGTCCTAGTTCTATTATGTGAAGGTTTTAACGATTTTATGCACTAAATTTTTTTATTTTTTATAAATTCACGAAGTATTTTTGTTATGGCTCTTTTTTCGAGTCTAGATACATAACTACGGCTGATATTCATTTTTTTAGCAATTTCTTTTTGAGTCATATCTTTGGTATTAAATAGTCCGTATCTTTTAATAATAATATCTTTTTCTCTAGGTGATAAGGTATCTAAATATTTTAAAAGTAGATCTATTTTGTTTTGGGTATCTATTTTATCTAATGTATCTTCACTTTCACATTTTAAAACATCAATTAAGTTTATTTCGTTACCATCTTTGTCGTAACCGATTGAATCATTTAAACTAACATTATTTAGGTGTTTTTTGTTACTTCTAAAATACATTAGTACTTCATTTTCAATGCATCTAGCTACATATGTAGTTATTCTAGTGTTTTTGCTAGGTTTATATGAATCTATTCCTTTTACCAGACCAATAGTACCAATACTTATAAGATCGTCAGAATCATATTCTTTTCCTTCGTATTTTTTGACGATGTGAGCAACTAGTCTTAGGTTGTGCTCAATGAGTTTTCCTCTTGCGTCTTTATCTCCCATAAGCATTTGATTAATAAGTTTTTCTTCTTCATCTTTTTCTAGGGGAGATGGGAAAACATTAACTGAGTAGGAACCGGTAAAAAATATTAAACTTTTAAGTAAACTAATTATATAAAACATCTAATCCTCCAATAAAATATATGAAAAGTATTGGACTAGTAAAACAATAAATGATAATATATTAGTGGTGGTAAAGATGAAAAAGATTATATTTATATTAGTACTTTTAGTTGCTCCTTTAGTAGTGCACGCGGAAAATGATTATAAAGTACTTACTCATTATATTGATAGTGAGATTGAGATAAGTGGTAACTTACGTGTTAAAGAGTTTATTTTAATTGATGGGGATGTAGATTATTTTACAAGAACTCTTAATTATAAGACTTTTGATGGTGTTTGGGATAAGAAAGATACTAGTTTGGAGGATAATCCTTTATATAATGGAAGTGGGATATATAATTTTACAGTATCTGCTTATAAGTATAATGGAGAAGAAATTGATCTAAATAATTTAGGGGGAAATGTTAAGGAATATTTTAAGGAGTTAAATCCTAAGAAGGTTAGTGATAATACATATAGGGTAAGTAAAAAGGATGGGGAAAACTCATATAATATTTATTTTAAAAATAGTGGAAAAACAGTTATTTATTTGGAATATTTAATTGGGGATGTTGTAGTAACTCATAAAGATGTTAGAGAACTTAACTATACTTTTAAAAATTTGGAATATAATGCTGATGATACTTATTTAAGAGTACTTATTCCTTATCAGACTAGTGATGAGAAATATCATGTTTATTTACATGGTAATAGTAGTGGTGAATATGAAGATATTGAAAAAGATGGATTAAAATATGGTGTGTTTGCTCATTATCCTAATGCTAAAAAAGAGATTAATGTAAGGCTTACTCTTCCTTTAGAGCAGATTGCAATTGATCAGGGAAGTAATCATACTGATATTGAGGCTTTAGATGAGATTATAAGTATTGAAAATAAAAAGTTAGATAGTAGTAAGAAGGGTGCTAGCATAAATAATTATGCGAAGTATGTTATTTATGGATTAGCTGGGATATTTGTTTTAATAGGTTATGTTATATATAAAGAAAAAAGTAAGGCTTTAAATATTATGTATTTTGTTTTAGGCACCCTTATATCATTATTTAATTATTTATTTAAAACGGGTGTATGGTATATTTATTTAATTATGATTATGCCAGTAGTTGTTATAATTCTTAGTAAGAGGGAAAAATAATGCAGTATTTTGATAATAATGAAAATTTAGATAGTAAGCTTAGAATACTTAAATATAAGTATCAAGATGTAAATTTTAACTTTTATAGTGATTTGGGAGTGTTTTCTAAAGATAGAATAGATTATGGTAGTATTCTTTTGGTAGAAACTTATCTTAGATATCATAGTGAGCCAGTAGATGTGCTTGATGTGGGATGCGGTTATGGTTTTATTGGGTGCGTTATTGGTAAGATAAATGGTGGTAATGTTGATATGGTTGATGTTAACAATAGAGCACTACATTTAAGTAAGATGAATCAAAAGGAAAATGATATTGCTAATTTAAATATTTTTAATAGTAATATATATGATAATGTTACGAAGAAGTATGATGTGGTTATTACAAATCCGCCTATAAGAGCAGGCAAGAGCGTATATTTAACAATTATTAATGCGGCATTTAATCATTTAAATGTTGATGGTGAACTTTGGTTTGTAATGCGTAATAATCATGGTGTTAAAACGGTTATTAAAGATTTAAGTAAAAAATATAATACAAGTGTTCTTAAAAAAGATGCTGGTTATTATGTTGTTATGGTTAAAAATGGAGAAAGTAATCTTTAAATTTCTTAAATAGAAGGAAAAGATTGCTTTTTTTGAAGTTTTCGTCATATTTAGCGTTGACAGTTTGCCATGTTTTCTAGTATAATTTTAAATTGGAGTTGTATCTCTCAAGGGATGAGGATACATACTAAAAAAATATATTGTTTGGGGTGAAATTTAGTGGCATACAAAATAGCAAAATTTGGTGACCATAGGGAAAGAGCAACTTTCTCTAAAACGATTAACAACTTTGAACTAGCAGATTTATTAGATATTCAAAAGAAATCATATCAGTGGTTTCTAGAAAGCGGTATTAAGGAAGTTTTCGATGACTTATTCCCAGTTGAGAGTTTCACCGGAAATATATCACTAGAATTTGGTGAGTATTCTTTTGATGCGCCTAGATACTCAGTAAAGGAAGCAAAAGAACGTATGGTAACGTTTGCTGCTCCTTTAAAGGTTGAAGCACGTGTATTTATTCATGAGACAGGTGAAGTTAAAGAACAAGAAGTCTTCCTTGGTGATATGCCTTTAATGACTGATGCAGGAACATTCATTATTAATGGTGTTGAAAGAGTTATTCAATCTCAGTTAGTAAGAAGTCCATCTATCTATTTTAAACGTGAAATTGATAAGAATGGTAGACCAGTTGTATCTGGTGAAATGATACCTAACCGTGGTACTTGGCTTGAATTTGAACTTGATGCTCGTGATGTTATTTATGTTCGTATTGATAGAACTAGAAAAGTTCCTTTTACAACATTCTTAAGAGCATTGGGACTATCTAGTGATGAATCTATTAAAGAAGTGTTTGGCGAAAATAGATTTATTGATAATACTTTAGAAAAAGATAATACTAAAAATACAGATGAAGCACTTATTGAAATTTATGAAAAGTTAAAACCAGGTGAACCAGCTACACTTGATAGTGCAAAGAACCAATTAATTGTTCGTTTCTTTGATCGCTTCAGATATGACCTAGCAAAAGTAGGACGTTATAAATTTAATAAGAAGTTAAATGTATTAGATCGTCTTTTAGGATGCACACTTGCAGAAAACTTAAAGTTTGATGGTAAGACTGTAGCAACTAAGGGTGAAGTTATTGATAAAGCACGTCTTGAAGAGTTAAGACCATACTTTGAAAAGGGTATGTGCTTAAAGGAAGTATCTATTAATGAAGATTTAGATACATATAATAAGATTACTGAAGTTTTAGTAGTTGATAAGAATGATGAATCTAAGACTATTAAGATTATTGGTAATGATAATACTATTGATGAGAAGAGACTTACAATTAGTGATATTTATGCATCTATTAGTTATTATTTAAATTTACTTGATAATATTGGTAACATTGATGAAATTGACCACTTAGGAAATCGTCGTGTTCGTCAAGTTGGTGAGTTAATTCAAAATCAATTTAAAGTTGGTATGGCTCGTATGGAAAGAGTTATTCGTGAAAGAATGACTACACAAGAGATTGATACAGTTACACCTAAGACATTAATTAATATTAGACCAGTAACTGCAGCATTAAAAGAGTTCTTTGGTTCATCACAGTTATCTAAGTTCATGGATCAAATTAACCCAATTGCTGAACTTACTGATAAACGTCGTTTAAGTAGTTTAGGGCCAGGAGGTCTTTCACGTGAGAGAGCTGGTATGGAAGTTCGTGACGTTAATGTTTCACACTACGGACGTATTTGTCCAATTGAATCTCCAGAAGGAGCAAATATCGGACTTATTACATCACTAGCATCTTATGCTAAATTAAATGAGTATGGATTTATTACCACTCCTTATAGAAAAGTTGTTAATAAGCATATTACTGATGATGTTGTTTATTTAACTGCAGATGAAGAGGATGGTTATTATATTAGTCAAGCAACAGTTAAAGTTGATAAAGATAATAATATTACTGAAGGACAAGTTATCGCTCGTTTAAATGGTGAAAATGTTATGGTTGATGCAGATAAAGTTAACTTTGTAGATGTTTCACCAAGTCAAATTGTTTCTGTAACAACAAGTTGTATACCATTCTTAGATCATGATGATGCAAAACGTGCATTAATGGGTTCAAACATGCAACGTCAAGCTGTTCCACTACTTAGAACTGAAGCACCTATAGTTGGTACTGGTGTTGAATATATTGCTGCTCGTGATTCAGGATCTACTATTGTTTGTAAAGCTGATGGTGTAGTAGAGTATGCTGATTCTAAAAAGATTATTGTTAAAAATGCTAAGGGTAAAGATGAGTATTATTTAGCAAACTTTGAAAGAAGTAATGCTGAAAGTAATTTCTCACATAACCCAATTGTTAGAGCAGGAGATAAAGTACATCGTGGTGAAGTTATTGCTGATGGACCATCTACTGATAAAGGTGAACTTGCTTTAGGTAAGAATATGGTTATTGCATTTATGACATGTAATGGTTATAACTATGAAGATGCTGTTGTATTAAATGAAAAGTTAGTTAAAGATGATGTTTATACATCACTACATATTGAACATTATGATATTGATTGTCGTGATACTAAGTTAGGACCTGAGGAAATTACTAGAGATATTCCAAATGTTTCAGAGGAGGCTCGTAAGAACTTAGATGCTAATGGTATTATTAAGATTGGTACAGAGGTTCATGAAGGAGATATTCTTGTTGGTAAGGTTACTCCAAAAGGAATGCAAGAGTTAACTAGTGAAGAAAAACTATTACATGCAATCTTTGGAGAGAAGACTCGTGAGGTAAGGGATACATCACTTAGAGTTGCTCATGGCGCTGATGGTATTATTCATGATGTTAAGGTTTATACTAAAGAAAATTCTGATGAGTTATCTGCAGGCGTTAGTAAGGTAATTCGTGTATATATTATTCAAAAACGTAAGATTCAAGTCGGAGATAAGATGAGTGGTCGTCACGGAAATAAAGGTGTTGTAAGTTTAATTCTTCCAGAAGAAGATATGCCTTATTTACCAGATGGTACTCCAGTAGATATTGTATTAAATCCACAAGGTGTTCCATCACGTATGAACTTAGGACAAATTTTAGAACTACACTTAGGTATGGCTGGTAAGAAACTTGGACTTCATTATGCAACCCCAGTATTTGATGGAGCTACAGTTGATGAAATAAGTGAAGAAATGGCAAAGGCTGGAATGGATCCAGATGGTAAGACTGTTCTATTTAATGGACGCACTGGTGAACCATTTGAAAATAGAGTAGCTGTTGGTGTTATGTACATGATTAAATTACATCACATGGTTGATGATAAGATTCATGCACGTTCAACTGGTCCTTACTCATTAGTTACTCAACAACCTTTAGGTGGTAAAGCACAATTTGGTGGACAACGTTTCGGAGAAATGGAAGTTTGGGCACTATATGCTTATGGTGCAGCACATGTACTTCAAGAAATCTTAACTGTTAAATCAGATGACGTTCTAGGACGTGTTAAAGTTTATGAGGCATTAGTTAAAGGTAAGACAGTTAAAGGTGCTGGAATGCCAGAATCATTTAGAGTATTAATTAAAGAGTTCCAAGCTCTAGGATTAGATGTTCAAATTATTGATAATAATGATGTTACTCATGAACTAAAAGAACTAGAAGAAGAGGAAGATGAAACAAGTGATGCTATTACTATTGATGAAATAGATGCAAAGACTGGTGCTATTAAAGGTAAAGAGGAGCTAACTACTCCAGAGGTTACTGATGAAGAACCTATAGAAGATTCTGAAGAAGATGATTTTGAAGATGAAGAAAATTTTGATGAAGAACCAACTAATGAAGATTTGGAAGAACTAGAAGAAGATCTAGAAGGGGATGAACTATAATGATCGAAGTAAATAATATTAAAGGAATTCGTATAGGAATCGCAAGCCCTGAAAAAATCAGAAGCTGGAGTTATGGTGAGATTAAGAAACCAGAGACTATCAACTATCGTACTTTAAAACCTGAGAGAGATGGTTTATTCTGTGAAAAGATCTTTGGACCAACAAAAGACTTCGAATGTTCTTGTGGTAAATATAAGAGATTAAGATATAAAAATGTTGTATGTGATAGATGTGGAGTAGAAGTAACTCGTTCTAAAGTTCGTCGTGAACGTATGGGACATATTGAGCTTGCTTCTCCTTGCTCACATATTTGGTTCTTTAAAGGTGTTCCATCAAAGATGGGATTAGTTCTAGATATGTCTCCAAGAGATCTAGAAGAAGTTTTATACTTTGTTAGTTATGTTGTAATTAATCCAGGATCTGCTCCTTTAGAGAAGAAACAAACTTTATCTGATAAAGAATATCGTGCTTACTATGAAAAGTATGGAAATACTTTTGAAGTAGGTATGGGTGCGGAAGCAATCAAAAAACTACTTGAAGAAGTAGATGTTGATGCTGAAATTGAAAAATTAAATAAAGAATTAGAGGGTGCTACTGGTCAAAAACGTATTCGTCTTGTTAAGAGATTGGATTGTTTAGTAGCGTTCCAAACTTCTGGAAATAAGCCATCATGGATGGTTCTAGATGTTATTCCTGTAATACCTCCAGAACTTCGTCCAATGATTCAACTTGATGGTGGCCGTTTTGCTACTAGTGACTTAAATGATTTATATCGTCGTATTATTAACCGTAATAATCGTCTTAAAAAATTATTGGAACTAGGTGCTCCATCAATTATTGTTCAAAATGAAAAACGTATGTTACAAGAAGCAGTAGATACATTATTTGATAATGGTAGAAGAGGTAGAAGTATCTCTGGTGCTGGTAATAGACCACTTAAGTCATTATCAAGCATGCTTAAAGGTAAACAAGGACGTTTCCGTCAAAACTTATTAGGTAAGAGAGTTGACTATTCTGGTCGTTCTGTTATCGTTGTAGGACCTAGTCTTAAGATGTATGAGTGTGGTCTTCCAAAAGATATGGCTTTAGAGTTATTTAAACCTCATGTAATTAATGGTTTAGTATCTCGTGGTCTTGCTCATAACATTAAGGGTGCTAAAAAGCTTATTGATAATAAAGATGATTGTGTATGGGATGTTGTAGAGGATGTTATTACAGAATATCCTGTAATGCTTAACCGTGCTCCAACACTACACAGATTAGGTATTCAAGCATTCGAACCTAAACTAGTAGGTGGAAAAGCAATAAGACTTCACCCATTAGTTTGTGCAGCTTTTAATGCCGATTTCGATGGTGACCAAATGGCTATCCATGTACCACTATCAGAAGAGGCTAAGGCTGAAGCTAGAATTTTAATGCTTGGTGCTAACAATATTCTTAAACCATCAGATGGTAAACCAATTGTTACTCCATCACAAGATATGGTTTTAGGTAACTACTATATTACAGTAGAATATGCTGGAGAAGAAAATGAAGGTAAAGTTTATAAGAACTCTAATGAAGCTATAATGGCTTATGAAAGAAGAGAAATTACACTTCATACTAGAATAGCTGTTCCAGTATCATCATTTAAGTATAAATTATTTACAGATGATGTTAAAGATAAATATTTAGTTACTACTGCTGGTAAGTTAATTTTTAATGAAATTTTACCAGATACATTCCCTTATATTAATGAACCAACAAAGGATAACATTGAGGGAATTACTCCAAGCAAGTATTTCTTAGAAAGAGGAACTAATATTCCTGAAGCTATTGCATCTATGCCAGTAGCTGGAGCATTTGCTAAGAAAACTTTACAACAGATTATTGCTCAAGTATTTAGAAGATATAAAACAACTGAAACATCTATGATGTTAGATAGACTTAAAGATTTAGGATTTAAATATTCTACAATCTCTGGTATCACATTTAGTTTATTTGATATTAAGACAAGTACTCATAAAGCAGAATTTGTTGCTGAAGGACAAGAAAAAGTTAATAAAATTAATAAACAATTTCAAAGAGGTCTTATTACTGACGAAGAAAGACATAACTCAGTATGTGATGCTTGGAATGCGGTAAACGGAAAAGTTCAACAAGAACTTAAGAAGATTGCCGAAGAAGATGTTCGTAACCCAATCTTCATGATGATGACTTCTGGTGCCCGTGGTTCACTTAACCAATTCTCACAGATGGCTGGTATGCGTGGACTTATGGCTAAACCAAATGGTGACTCTATTGAAATCCCAATTACAACATCTCTATATGAAGGACACTCAGTAAACGAATTCTTTATCAATACTCACGGTGCTCGTAAAGGTACTGCCGATACAGCCCTTAAGACTGCAAACTCTGGTTACTTAACTAGACGTTTAGTAGATGTTGCTCAAGATATTATTATCAAAGAAGAAGATTGTGGATGTAAGAGTGGACTTGTGGTAAGCGACTTTATTGATGATAAAGATGGTTCTGTTATTGAAAGCCTATCTGAAAGAATTATTGGTCGTTATACTGCTAAGAAGGTTATTAATCCTGAAACTAAAGAAGTTATTATAGATAAAAATGAACAAATTACAGAAACTATCGCAAATAAGATTGTTAAAGCTGGTATTAAGAGTGTTGAGATCAGAAGCGTACTTACTTGTCGTAGTGAAACTGGTATTTGTCAAAAATGTTATGGTAACAACCTAGCAACTGGTAACCTAGTTGAAAATGGTGAGGCTGTAGGTATTATGGCTGCACAATCAATTGGTGAACCAGGTACACAGCTTACAATGCGTACATTCCACTCAGGTGGTGTAGCAGGAGCTGAAGATATTACTCAAGGTCTTCCACGTGTAGAAGAAATCTTTGAAGCACGTAATCCAAAAGGTAAAGCAACTATTGCGGAAATTACTGGTAAGATTACTAAGATTGAAGATGCTAATGGTAAATGGGAAATCACTATCATGAATGATGCTGACTGCCGTAAACATACAACTACATATGGTGCTAAACTAAGAGTAGAAGAAGGCATGGAAGTTAATGCTGGTGATAGATTAACAGAAGGAACTATTTCTCCAAAAGAGTTACTTGCTGTTACTGATGCTATAACTACTCAAGAATATATTTTAAGAGAAATTCAAAAAGTATTTAAATCACAAGGTGTTGATATTGCTGATAAACATATTGAAGTAATTGCAAGCCGTATGATTAATAAGATGCGTATAACTGATGCTGGAGATACTGACTTAGTTGCTGGACTATCTGTATCAATTAGAAAGTTTATGGCTAAGAATAAACCAGTTATCCTTGAAGGTAAAGTTCCTGCAACAGGTTATCCAATTATTCTTGGTATTACTAAATCAAGTTTAGAAACAGATTCATTCTTATCTGCTGCATCATTCCAAGAGACAACTAGAGTTCTTACTGATGCTGCTATTAAGGGTAAAGTTGATGAATTAAAGGGTCTAAAAGAAAATGTAATCCTTGGTAAGTTAATTCCTGCTGGTACTGGAGCTAAGGGATACTCAGATATTGAAATTGAATTATCAAAAGAGTATATGGGTGATGAACCATCAGAAGTTTTAGAAGAGGAATTTATTGATGATGCTGAACTTGAAACTGAAACAAATGAAGCAGAAGCAAATGAAACTACTGAAACGCCAGAAATTGCTGAAGAAGTAAATGAAGAGACTACTGAAGAGTAGTCTTTTTTCATATTGTAATCATTAAGAAAATATTATATACTTAATATAGATTAGAAAGGAGGAAGAAAGATGATCGAGGGTTTATTAGCGGCAAGCGTAATTACATTAATTATTATTTGTTTAATTGGTGCACCACTTTTAATTTTATATATTGTAGCGGCTTGGAAACTTTATAAAAAGTGTGGAAGAGAAGGCTGGGAAGGAATTATCCCAATATATAGTGATTATGTCTTAATTCAAATTACGGGAATTAAATGGTGGGCAATATTTATTCTTGTAGTTGGCTATTTTACAGCTAGCACATCTGGAATAGGCTTTGTCTTAAATTTAATAGTGTTATTTACTAGATTCTGTATTTACTATAATTTAAGTAAGAAAATGGGTAAAGATCCAATAGGCTTTGGTATTGGACTTACATTATTACCAATTATCTTTATTCCGATATTAGCATTTGGTTCTAGTCAATATACGGATTGTGAAGTAAGTGCTTTTGGAGTTATTCCTGAAGATAAAGTTAATTCAGCAACTGACAATGTAAAAGAAACTGTTAAAAAGACTGCTGAAAAGAGTACTACTAGTAAGGGCGCTAAATTCTGTACTAATTGTGGAGCAGAACTTACTGGTGGTAAATTTTGTTCTAAATGTGGTCATGAAATACACTAATATAGTGTATTTTTTTTTAACTTATGCTATAATTCTATATAGGATAGGTGAGAGATATGAAAAGGCAAAAGATTGTTTTAAAACACTGCCCTCATTTTTATAAGATATTGGATTTTGAAATATATGAAGATGATGTTATATCTTCTAAATTAATTAGTTTATATAAAGATTATATATTTAGTATAGATGTTACTGATGAAAGGGCATTAAAAAAAGCAGAAAAGATTGATTTAATAATTAGTAAATATATAGATGATTATTTATTTAGAAAAGAACTTCAAAGAGGATGTGTTAATATTAAAATAGACTCAAGTGAAGATATTACAACGGGTTTAATTGAAGGAATATTTAATTTATATGATAATTATGAAAATGGTTATACGAGAAATATTTATTTTGCGAGGTGGATATAAATGGATCAAGATTTCTATTTTGAAGAATCTAACCCTAAATGGGTAACTATAATTATTGTAATTCTAGTAATTGCTGGATTAGGTGCAGGTTATTATTTTTATAAAGAATATAAAAAACAAGTAGTAAAAGTGAAAGATGTAACAGTTGAACTTGGTTCTAAACCTAGTGAAGATATAAGTTCTTATGCTAGTGGAGCTACTGATGGGTATACTTTAAGTTTACCAGATAATTTAGTAAATGAAGAAGGCAATACTTATATGGTTGGTGAATATAGTTATAAAATTAAAAAAGGTGACTCTACTAAAAGAGGTAAGATCTTTGTTAAAGATACGACTGCACCTACTGTAACTGTTAAAGAGATAACTGTTGGAGTTAATGAGGAGTTTGAACCTTATGAATTTTTAGATTCTTGTGATGATTTATCTTTACCTTGTAAGACATCTTATAAAAAAGATTCTTATGCTAAATTAAATGAAAAAGCAGGAAAGTATGATTTAGAAATTGTTGTTGAGGATAAATATGGTAATAAGGTTAGTAAAGATGTTGTTTTAAATGTTAGTGAAACTGAATCTTTATTATCATTAAAACAAAATGATGATGTAGTAGTGTCAATGACTCCAGAAGATAAAGATTGGAATAAGACATATACTTATAAATTTCCTAAAGCTGTTCCAAGTGATGGTGATGAATATGAAGCTAAATTTTTAGAAATTAATTCAATGGATTTTAGTAGTAAGTTTGATAAAAAGATAACTAATCAGTATTCAATTACAACCTATAATAAATATGGATATGCAATTGGGATAAGTGTTAAATTATTTTTTGAAGATAATACAACTCAGTATTTAACAGAAAGTGATTTAAAAGAAGAAAATTAATTAAAAGCACTTGCACTAGAAATAAAAATTTGATATATTATTAGTGCAAGTTTGATTTTGGCGGTGTAGCTCAGTTGGCTAGAGCATCCGGTTCATACCCGGCAGGTCGGGAGTTCAAATCTCTCCGCCGCTACCATTTAAAAATATTAACTGGAGTAATCTAGTTTTTTTGTGCTTATAAAACATTAATGAAATTAAGATAAATATGTTGAAAAATAGTACATTTAATACTTATTATGCTATAATAAATAATTAAAAGGAGAGTGAATATGGAATACAATGTATATTGTGATGAAAGTTGCCATTTAAAAAGTAATGATGGTAAATATATGTTAATCGGTGCTGTATATTGTCCTAAGTTTAAAATAAAAAAAATAAATGAATATATAGAACACTTAAAGGAAAATTATGGTTTATCAAAAAATATAGAACTAAAATGGAATAAAATTGATAAAAAAACTGAGAAGCTCTATTTAGATATAATTAATTATTTTTTTAATAACGACGACTTGAAATTTAGAGTAATTGTAATTGATAAAACTAAATTAAATCACGAAAAATACAATCAAACAGAAAATGATTTTTATCATAAAGCTTATTATAATATGTTAAAATATATAATTACCCCAGGAAATTCATATAATATATATCCTGATATTAAAGATACAAATTCATATTATTATCATCAAATTATGTTAGATTATTTAAGAATAAAGATGTCAGATTTAAATAAAAGGACGATAAGAAAAGTGCAACCAATCAGATCATACGAAGCTCCTATTTTGCAAATAAATGATATTTTGATAGGTGCATTATCATTCTACTATAGAAATTTATCCAATAATGCTGTCAAAGTAAATATTATTAAAGAAATAAGTAAATATTATCAAAATAGTTTTGATTTATCATCAAATTATAACAATACAAAGTTTAATATATTTATATGGAAGTCAAGAAATGAAATTGAATAATAAGTGTGGAATTAATGGTCCACTTCCTGAAACAACAACGGATGATGAATTATATAATTATTTTATAAAAAATATTTATTATGGCAATTTAAAAATTGAAGGTATGAATATCAAAGTATTTACAACACCATTTGAAGATAATAAAATGCAAGGCTTTTTTCATTTAACTACTAAAACGCAAAAGAAGTTTGGATATAAAATAAGAATGAAAGAAAAAAGAGCGTTTTTTATTAATTATATTGTTCCAATGATTAATAATTATAAAAAATGTCCTACATGTGATGATTTCGAGTGCAAAAAAATTAAGATATGGACTGCAAATTATAAAAAGACTAAAAGAATTAAATTATTATATAACGATAATTTATATAGTTATATAATTATTCTTGAAAAAAATAAAAATGATTTATACATGATTACATCTTATTTAATTGATGAACCAGGTTATTTAGACAAGGTTTTAGCTGAATATGAAAAATACAAAAAAGTCTCTTAATTATAAGAGACTCTAAATATCATAAAAACGGATAACGCAACTAATTAATAGCTGCGTTTCCAGGACTCATATAACTCTGGGTCATTGAGTAATTTAATTGTAGCACAAAAAGATATCAAAGTCAATCCATGGATTATTTTTTATAGTGCTACTATTAATATTATTATCAAAAAATTTAAATTAGTACACTTTCTTAATAAAATTAAATATTAATCAATAATTAAATGATTATATTTTTAAATTTTAGCTTACGTTATGTTATAATTAAGGCACATATGGAGGTTTTGAAAATGACATTTATTGAGTCAGAAAAATTTTATAATTAAGATAAGTTGGAATATCAAATTGATAGAAATAAAGATTTTTTATATTGGTTAAAGGGGTCTATAAAAAATGGATATCGCTTCTATATAACTTTAGAAGACTTACAAGAACTAGTTGAAAATATTGCTAGATGGTATGAGATTAAGTATCCAGAAAGAGCACTTAAAGAGTTAGAAGGTATTAGTTTCCTTGATTTTGATCAGATTAAGGATATTTCTGATGTTATGGATATAGAACAATTATTATTTAGACTACCTGCAAAGCAATTAAGAGTAATGAGATGTGAATACCGAGGCATAGGTGGCAGCATGCGTCTTATATATAAAGGTGGAAGAAAGCTTTTAACTCCGCTGACCTATGTTCGCATAAATAAGCCACAAAAAAAGGAGATTTAAATAGACCTAACATCTTAGTTAGTGCTGATCCAACGTCTGGCAATATACATAATAATTATAATTTAGAAGAATATTTAGGTATTAAAGGTCCGCTTTGTTTAGATGAACTGCTTCAAATTATTGAAAGTAATTATAAAGATAAAGTAGAGTACTCTGAATTAAAACAATGTGTATATGATCATGATACAGACTTAGAATTAAGACATCGCATACTACAATTAGTAGCTCTTAAATTATTATATTCAAAAAGAACAACTCCAGAAAGAGGTTATGAGAGAGCTAAAAGATTTATTACTGAATTTAATGATGAGATGGGGCTTACTTTATCTACAAATGAAATAGATGAAATTATAAATACAGATTACAGCGATAATAAAAGAGCAAAAACCTTAGTAAATGGTTTATTTAAGGAAAGTTTTAAGTAAAATTACTAGAGATAATCTAGTTTTTTTCTTTTTAAAATCCATTGTTTTTCCTTCTAACTTATGCTAAAATGTTTTTAGAATAGGAAGGCGTATTATGAAAAAATTAAAATATCTTTTAACTATGTTCTGTTTAATACTTATGCCAAAAGTGGTTAAGGCTGAAATGCATTTAATTTGTCCTAGTAATGTTATTGGTGGCAATACATTATCTTGTGCATTAGAGGTAACAGATAAGTATAAAAGTGTATCGGGAATTTTAGATGTACCATCTACAATTAAATATGTTGGTATTTATGGAGGAACTTATACTAACTTAAGTGCTGAAAATGGTTTATATTTAAGAAATGATAAGTTAGTTGGAGCGGATATTATTGGTTATCTTCATTTTGATACTCAAGAGGTTGCTAACAATACGACTATTGAAATTATTATAAAATCTTCATCTTATGTTTATAGTGATGATACTAAGTCTGCTGAAACGGATATTAAGAGGTTAGTTACTTTGACACCTAAACCTACAACAACTACAGCAGTAACAAAGACTTTTAAAGTAGCATTAGATGCAAATGGTGGAAGTGGTACTTATGAAGTATTATCTTGCTCTACTAAAAATAATAAATGTAATGTTAAGTTAAGTAATTTAAAAGAACCTACTTATGAAGGTAAGACTTTTACTGGCTGGGGAAGTACTAAGACTTGTACAACAGGTAGTAAGTCTACATATTCAGTGGGCAAAGATGTTACTTTATATGCATGCTGGATAGATGGAACTACGACAACAACAACTAAAGCACCAAGCGGGCAGACGACTACCACGACTACAGCAAAGCCAACTACTACGACAACAACTACTACTAATATTTCTGACATGAAACTTTATCTTAAAACATTAAGTATTGAAGGACAAAAAATAGATTTTAGTAAGTTTAAGACAAATTATGAGTTAAAGGTCTTATATGATGTAGATACTTTAAAATTAACTGCAGAACCTGCTACGGAAGGAACTACGGTTGAACTTCCGGAAGATTTAAGTTTACAAGTTGGTGAAAATAATTTTGAAATAAAACTTACTGATGGAACAGTAACTTCAACTTATACAATAAGAGTTACCAGATTAAAAGAAGGTGAAGAGATAAAGGAAGTCAGTAAAGATGCGACATTAAAGGTTTTAACTTTATCTGGATATAATATTAATTTTTCACCAACAAAAACTGTGTATGAATTAAAGGTTAAGTATAATGTTAAGCAGATAGCTGTAACAGTGACGCCAAATGATGAGAATGCTAAATATGTTATTACGGGCAATACTGATATTAAAAATGGCAGTGTTATTAAGGTTGATGTTCAAGCAGAAGATGGTACACTTATTTCATATAAAATAAATATAACTCAAGAAACTTTCTTTGAAACTTTTAGATTATATTTTATAATTGGTGCTGGGGCTGCATTACTTATATTAGTTGCGTTAATTATTGTAGATAAAACTAAAAATAAGAAGAAGGTACCTAAAACAACTGTAGTTAAGAAATCAGCTGGTAATGTTAAAAAGACATCAAAAGAAACTAGTAAACCTAATGTAGAAGTATTAAAAATGTAAATCTCTTTACATTTTTTTCTTTTAATGATAAGATTTTCTTGAGGTGTATTTATGAAATACTATTTAACGTACTTGAATGAAGAAGGGGAAAGCACAAAAATAGAGTTAAGTAATTTACCATTTTTTAAAGATAAATCAGCTGGTAAAATACTTAATATTATTGCTTTTTATAATCAGTTTGATACTCCAGAAGATATGCTTGAATATTTATATGGTAAAGGGCTAGTAGATAAGAGTGCTACGGCTGATTTTAGAATCGTAATTAAAAGAAAAAATAAATATGATAAGGAATATTATCAGATTATTCCTCATAGTGATATACCACTTGTATCATGCACTAGACAATACTTTGATAAAAGTGTTTTAAAGGAAGTTATAATTAAAAAACTTAAAGATAATGATTTTGTTGTGAAACTTAGAAAAGAGTTTGGGTATATAAAAGATTATACATCTAATACTCAGTTATATAGTTATTTAGCTTATATTGCTGGATATAATAAAGAGAATCATGAATTTGAAAGAGAAGCTGCTGAGGAATATGAAAGATGTGTAAGAAAGTCCATTAAAGTACTATTTGATTCACCTAAAATATTTGCAACGTTAGCAATGTTTACAATAGATTATGTAACACCTAAAGAGTTAAAGGTGCCTTTTAGGAAACATTATTTAGAAGAACAGGAATTTGAAGAATTTTTAGAAGTGGATGATATTGTAAGGTATAATCCAGGGTTAACTGGAAAAGCTTTAGAAGAAGCCTTAGAAGAGGAAGAATTATTTAAAGAAGCTGAATGGGAAAGACAAAAAAAGAATATGGGTATGTAATTTGAGGATAACATGTTTGTTATTCTTTTTTTATAAATAAAATTGTCGTAAAAAATACCTTGAAAATATTAGTGAAGGTTTGTATAATTAATGATAGAAAGTAGAGGTTAAAATATGAACCAAGAAGAAATA
>URHW01000006.1 GCA_900547775.1 uncultured Mycoplasmatota bacterium
TAAGTGGGGATTTAGTACGTGTGCGTGGCAAGCGCGCATGCGGATTCTCCTTTTGCGAGTATTTATACACGCGAAAGGCGGCGAGTTTTCAACAATGTAAATGTTAATATAAGAACTGATAGAAATGATAACGTATAAGTTGATGGTTTCTATTAGTTTTTTTGTTATTGTTGATGAGTGGTGATTATGATAGAATGTATTTAGGAAAGGATACTTTATGAAAAGGTTATTATGTTTGTTTGGAGTGCTTGTTTTGATTGTTGGATGTTCTAAGGAAGAAGTTGATGATGGGGCTATTTTAAGTGTGTCTAAGGATGGAGAGGCAGTAGTGCAGGAGTTTGATAAGTATTTTGAGATGGAAGGGCAAGATATTTATATGGAGACTAATTTAAAGGATGTTTATTATAGGTTTAATGGTAAGAAATATACTTTAAAAGAGTTTGTTAAGAGTGATGGAGAGTTTAGTGAGATAACAAGTCTTCTTGGTGAGGGGATTAGTTATGATGATGGGGGATCTATGTTATATTCGTCTGATATGTATGATTTAAGTGTGTTAATGTGTGGTACTCTTGATGGGAATAAAGATATTTATGTTGGGGATTATACTATGTATTATGATAATACGATGTGTAAGTAGACTTTTAGTGAGTCTTTTTCTTTTGTAATTAAATCTTATGTGTTATAATTTTGGATGAGGAGTTGAGATAATGCAGTATAAAGTTATAAAGGATGCTAATAGAATAGTTAAGAATTGTCCTTATGTAGTAAATGATCCATATAAAAATAAGAAACGTTGGAGTGAAGTTTTTGGTAATAATCATCCAATTTGTTTAGAGCTTGGAATGGGTAGAGGCGACTTTATTATTGATATGGCGATGAATTATCCTAATATTAATTTTATTGGGTTAGAGGTAGTAGATTCTCAGATGGTTAATGCAGTTAATAAGTTAGAGGGAAAGAAACTTAATAATTTAAAGTTAATTAATGCGGATGCTAAAGAGATAGATAATATATTTGGGAAAGAGATTGATACTATTTATTTAACGTTTTGTGACCCATGGCCTAA
Source organism: uncultured Mycoplasmatota bacterium (assembly GCA_900547775.1). Classification (GTDB taxonomy): domain Bacteria; phylum Bacillota_I; class Bacilli_A; order RF39; family UBA660; genus CAG-533. Next base: position 1,067 of record URHW01000006.1, read on the forward strand.
GAAGGGCGATGAGAAGAGAAGATTTACGCATCCTATCTTTTTAAGGTTATATGATAAGATTTTTAAGAAGCATAAGCATGTTATTTTAAAGACGGATAATAAGGGATTTTTTGCTTATTCTTTAGAGACTCTTAGTCAGTATTGGTATTCTTTTAATAGGGTTAGTTTGGATTTGCATCATGATGAGAAACCTATTGAGAATATTATGACTAATTATGAGAAACAGTATTTTAAAGAGGGCAGAGCAATTTATTATGTAGATGCTAAGTATGAAGATTAAAGAGCCTAAGTTAAGAAAAGAGTTATATAAGGAAATGCCAGATGGCATGGAGTTTAGTGATACTTATTTTGAAGAGTTTCCATTTGGTGAAGTAAAAGATGTTACTTTTGATGGTTGTGTATTTAATAGAATTGATTTTAGTAATGTTAATTTAGAAGATGTATCACTTACTGATTGCAGGTTTGATAACTGCGATCTATCTAATAAGTGTTTTGATAAGATGTTTATTACGAGATGTGAGTTTATAAATTCTAAGATGGTTGGAACTAGTTTTATTGGAGCAGTATTAAAAGATGCTAAGTTTTCTTTGGTGAAAGGAGATTATATTAATTTTAGTGGTGCTCGGTTAAGTAATGTTTTATTTGAAGAGGCTAATTTAAGTTATGGTTATTTTAGTGAAAGCGTGATGAAGAATGTTTATTTTGATAAAGCTAATTTAACTAATGTGATGTTTTATAAGGTAAGTCACGATGATTTAGATTTATCAAATAGTACTCTTGATGGGATTATAATTGATGCATCATTTTTAAGAGGAGTTATTATAAATACTTTTCAAGCGGCAGATTTAATTAGTTTTTTTGGAGTAAGTGTAAGAGGTGGGTATGGAGATAGTTAAGTTTAAGAAGTTAAGGGGTAATTTGTATGAGATAGTTCTTGATAATGGGCTTTCATTTGAGCTTTATGATGATGTTATTGTTAAGCATAATTTGCTTGTTAATAAGAGATTTGATGATAAGTTTTTTATGGAAGTAACTAGTTATAATGATTCACTAGATGCTTATTATACGTGTATTAAGTATTTGAATACTAAGATGCGTAGTGAGGTAGAGCTTAGAAAGTATTTAGATAAGAAGGGTATAAGTAAAGAAGTTTGTGATGAGACAATAGATAGATTAAAAAAGAGTGGCTATCTAAATAGAGAATTATATATTAAGAGTTATATTGCAGATGCTTTTAATTTTAGTAATAATGGACCAGTTAAGATAATGAAGAGTTTAAATGCTTTAGGTTTTAGTGATGAGGAGGTTAAGCCTTTTCTGGATATGGATTTTGAATCAAAAGTAATTAAATTAATTGATAAGAAACTTAAGAGTAATAGGCTTAGTGCTAGTAATTTTAGGATGCATACTAGTAATTATTTAGTTAATTTAGGTTATCCTAAAGAGGTGTTTAGTGAGTATTTAATGGGTGTTCATGTTAGTGATGATGGTAATTTAGAGAAAGATTATAATATGTTAATGAGAAAGTATTCTAAGAAGTATTCTGGAGATAAGCTTAAATATTTTATTAAGGGTAAGCTTTATCAGAAAGGGTATAGTTTAGATAAGATTGGAGAGGTAATAGATGAGTAAGGAAGAAAAGAAGAAGTTATTTAAAGAGTTTGAAAATGATAAGGAAGCGTCATTTATTTATTTTAAGGCACATCGAATTTATTTATTATGCTTTATTGGGGTGGTATATTCAATTATTGCGACTATATTTGATATAGTTAAAGATGTTAAGTATTATGCTTATTTAATGGATGCTTTTTTGTTTATATTTTGTATAATATTTGGGATTAAGATGAGTAAGTTTAAGAAGAATGAGTTTAATAAGTATTTAAAAAAACACATTAGTAATGAGAACTAATGCGTTTTTTTCTGCATCATAGAAACTTCTTTCTGCATCATTTTAGGCAGTATGATGCAGAATAACTATTTTATTTTGTTATAAATTTCTTCGACATCTATTAGGTCTTGATGTTTTTTATATGCAGGTATTAGATGTAAGTGGTAGTGTTTTACTTCTTGGGTAAGACCATAGTTTACGACTAAGACTAAGCCATCAGGATTAAGTGCATTATATAGTTTTTCTTTAACTATTTTGGCAGCATCATTAATATGACTTAGAGTAACATTATCCATTTCAGTAAAGTCAGTAACATGTTTTTTAGGTATTATTAGAATATGACCATTGCTTGTTGGATTAATATCCATTATTGCTTTTACATGTTCGTTTTCGTATATAGTTTTTGATGGGATTTCGCCACTTGTTATTTTACAAAATAAACAATCCATTATTAATCACCTATAAATAATATAACATAAAGATGAATATTTTAATATATTTTATTGATTAAATAAATTATTAAATGGTATAATTAAGTTATTGTAGGAGGCTTTTATGAAGAAGTTATTGTTATTTGTGATGATGTTATTTTTAGTGTGTGGGTGCTCTAAGAATAGTGATGAACTTGTTATGGTTACTGAGGCAGGCTTTGCGCCTTATGAGTATTATAGGGATGGAGAGATAGTTGGAGTAGATGTTGATATTGCTAAAGAGATAGCGAAAGAGTTAGGTAAGAAACTTGTTATTAAAGATATAGCATTTGATTCAATTGTTAATGAAGTTAAGACTGGTAAGGCTGATTTTGGTGCTGCTGGGATTAGTTATAGTCCTGAAAGAGCAGAGAATGTTGATTTTTCAAATGATTATTCTGTTTCTAGACAAGTTGCGGTAGTTAGAGAAAATACCTATAAAAGTGTTAGTGAGATTATGAGTAAAAGAATTGCGGTACAGTTAGGTAGTATAGGTGATACTTATGTAAGTGAGCATTTTAAGGATGCTAGTGTTGTAAGACAGAAGAAGTATTTAGCTGCTGCTGAGGATTTAAAGGCTAGTAAAGTTGATGCTATTGTGATGGATGAGCTTCCTGCTAAACAAATTATTTTAAATAATACTGGTTTAGTAATTCTTGATGAAGAGATAACTAGTGATAGTTATGGGATGATTGTTAAGAAGGGTAATAAGGAGTTACTTCTTGCTATTAATAAAGTTATAGATAGACTTAAGAGTGAAGGCAAAATAGATGAGTTTGTTCTTAACCATACGGAGGAATAATGGATAAGATAAGTGATAATTTGTATAAGACTTTTGTTTATGATGATAGGTATAAGTATATTTTAGAGGGGCTTGGAAATACGTTAATTATTGCTTTTTTTGCAGTTATTATAGGAGTTATTTTAGGTATTATTGTATCTCTTGTTAGAAATAATTATGAAGTTAATGGTAAGGGTAAGATTAGTAATTTTATTGCAAATAGTTATGTAACGATTATAAGAGGAACACCAGTTATTCTACAGTTAATGATTATTTATTATGTTATTTTTAAAAGTAGTGATGTTAATATTTTGATTGTTGGTATTTTAGCTTTTGGGATTAATTCTGGAGCATATGTATCAGAGATTATTAGATCAGGAATTAATGCGATTGATAAGGGTCAGTTAGAGGCAGGACTTGCTTTAGGACTAAGTTATGCAAAAGTTATGAGACTTGTTATTATGCCACAAGCTATAAAAAATATTCTTCCAGCACTAGGTAATGAGTTTATTACGCTTTTAAAGGAAACTAGTGTAGGAGCTTATATTGGTATTTTAGAACTTACTAAGGCTAGTGATATTATTGCATCAAGAACGTATGATTATTTCTTTCCACTTATTGTAATAGCACTTATTTATTTAGCGCTTACTTATTTTTTAAGCAAGCTGGTAAACTTATTAGAAAGGAAGATAGGTAATGCTAGAAGTTAAGAATATTGTAAAAAGTTTTGGAAGGAATAAGGTTTTAAATAAGATATCTTTTAAGGTTAATAAGGGTGATATTGTTTCAGTTATTGGACCATCTGGTTCAGGGAAAAGTACACTTTTAAGATGTATTAATCATTTAGAGGAGCCAAACTCTGGGAAGATAATATTTAATGGTGAGGAAGTTACTAAGAGGAATATTACTAAGGTTAGAGAAAAGATTGGTATGGTATTTCAGCAATTTAATTTGTTCCCAAATATGTCTGTTTTAGAGAATTTGTGCTTAGCGCCAGTTACTTTAGGAAAGTTAAGTAAAGAAGAAGCAAAGATCAAAGCGATTGATTTACTTGGAGATATTCATTTATTGGATAAAAAGGATTCTTACCCAGATAGTTTGTCTGGTGGACAGAAACAGAGAGTAGCTATTGCAAGAACACTGATGATGGAACCTGATATTATTTTGTTTGATGAACCAACAAGTGCATTAGATCCTGAGATGGTTACTGAGGTACTAAATATGATTAGTGAGCTTGCTGGTAGTGGCATTACGATGATTATAGTTTCTCACGAGATGAACTTTATTAAAAAATGTGCAAGTAGAGTTTTATTTTTAGAAAATGGTACGATAGAATTTGATGGAACAGTAAGCGATGCATTTGATAAAAAGGAAAATAAAAGACTAAATGATTTTTTAAGTAGTATAATGCATTAATTAAATTGAAAAGTTAGAATTTAATTGTTATAATAGTTATAGAATAGAAAGGAATAGAAAATAATGAATGCAATTAATGTTAAAAGTGAAATAGGACCACTTAAAAAAGTCTTACTTCATAGGCCAGGAAATGAACTTTTAAATTTAACGCCTGACTCACTTCAAAGACTTCTTTTTGATGACATTCCCTTTTTGCCGGAAGCTCAAAGAGAACATGATGAGTTTGCTCATATATTAAAAGCAAATGGAGTTGAGGTTGTATATTTAGAGGATTTAATGGCTGATGTTTTAAATATTAGTGAAGAAATCTTAGATAAGTTTATAAGACAGTTTATTTATGAGGCGGGTATTAGAACTCCTAAGTATAAGACATTAGTATTTGAATATTTAAAGAGTTTTAAGGATAAGAAGGAGTTAGTTCTTAAGACTATGGCGGGAATAAGCATTGGAGAGATATCTCGTGCTAAGAGAGAGGTTGAAAAAAGTCTAGTAGACTTTGTAAGTGAGGAGTCAGAATTCTTAGCGGATCCTATTCCAAACCTTTATTTTACTAGAGATCCATTTGCTAGTGCTGGTAATGGGGCTATATTAAATAAGATGTACTCTGTAACAAGAAATAGAGAAACTATTTATGCAGAATATATTTTTGAATATCATCCTGATTTTGCTGGTAAGGTTAATAAGTTATATGATAGATATTTACCATACCATATTGAAGGAGGAGATGTGTTAAATATTAATAATCATATTTTGGCAGTTGGTATTTCTCAAAGAACTGAAGCTGCTGCTATTGATGAACTTGCTAAGAATTGTTTTAAGAATCCAGATTGTAATATTGATACAATTTTAGCATTTAAGATACCGGAGTCTAGAGCTTTTATGCATTTAGATACAGTATTTACTCAAATTGATTATGACAAGTTTACATATCATCCTGGTATTATGGACACATTAGAGGTTTATGAAATTACTGAAGGGGATATACCAGATAGTGATGAGGATCTAAATGTTGTAAAAGTTACTGGTTCTTTAGAAGAGATTTTAGAGAAGTATCTAAAGAGAAAAATAGAACTTATTCCATGTGCAGGTGGTGAGAGAGTATCTAGTGAAAGAGAGCAGTGGAATGATGGAACTAACACATTAGCAATTGCTCCTGGTGTTGTAGTAGTTTATGATAGAAATAATATTACTAACAATATTTTAAGAGAACATGGTATTAAGGTTCTTGAGATGAGTAGTGCAGAACTTTCTCGTGGTAGAGGTGGCCCTAGATGTATGAGCATGCCACTATATAGAGAGGATATATAATGAATTTAACTGGAAGAAATTTTTTGACTCTTTTGGATTATACACCAGAAGAGATTAGATATTTATTAGATTTATCTAAGGATTTAAAGAATAAGAAGAAAAATGGGATAAGTCATAGATATTTAGAAGGTAAGAATATTGTCTTATTATTTGAGAAGACTTCAACTAGAACTAGATGTGCTTTTGAGGTGGCTGGTTTAGATTTAGGTATGGGTGTAACATATTTAGATCCAGGGGCGTCTCAGATGGGTAAGAAAGAGAGCATTGCTGATACTGCTAAGGTATTAGGTAGAATGTATGATGGTATTGAGTATCGTGGTTTTTCACAAAAGATAGTTGAAGAACTTGCTAATAATGCGGGAGTTCCAGTTTGGAATGGACTTACTACAGAGTATCATCCAACACAGATGCTTGCAGATGTTCTTACTGTAGAAGAAAACTTTGGTCATTTAGATGGCATTAAGTTAGTATTTATGGGAGATGCTAGAAATAATGTAGCAAACTCACTTATGGTAGTATGTGCGAAGATGGGAATGCATTTTGTAGCTTGTGCTCCTAGACATTTATGGCCGGAAGAAGAATTAATAAATAGATGTAAAGTTATTGCTAGTGAAACTGGGGCAGTACTTGAATTTGAAGAAGATGTTATGACTGCTACTAAGGATGCTGATGTAATATATACTGATGTATGGGTATCTATGGGTGAAGATGCTAGTGTATGGGAAGAGAGAATTAAGTTACTTTCACCATATCAAGTTAATAAGAGGGTAATGGAAAATGCAAATTCTAATGCAATATTCTTACACTGCTTACCTTCATTTCATGATTTAAATACAACAATAGGTAAAGAGATTTTTGAAAAATATGGATTAAAAGAGATGGAAGTTACTGATGAGGTATTCTCTTCTAGTCAGTCAAAAGTGTTTGATGAAGCTGAAAACAGACTTCATACAATTAAAGCTGTAGTTTGTGCTACAATGAAAAAATAGGTTATAAGCATAAGTGCTTAATAACAGTCTTTTGCCATAGAAGACTATATATAGTCAGTAAGGAGGAAATGTAAATGGCTAAAAAACGCGCAAAGTCAATGCTATCTTCATATTCAATAATTATGCTTTTAATTATTGGGCTAGGTATATTATCACATTTATTACCTAATGCTACATTTGTTGGTGAAGAAATCGTTAATGGTAGTGGTACTGTTGGAGCTACTTTATCACAAATATTAAAAGCGCCTATTTTAGGATTTGAAAATGCTGTTGATGTTGCAATATTCATAATGATACTTGGAGGTTTCTTAAAGGTTATAGATAAGACTAAGGCTTTAGAAACTGGTATTAAGGTTTTGGTACAAAAATTAAAGGGAAAAGAGTTATGGCTTATTCCAATATTAATGTTTATCTTCTCAGTATGTGGTACTACATATGGTATGTTAGAAGAAACTGTAGGATTTTATGTGTTACTTGCTGCAACAATGTTTGCTGCTGGTATGGATCCACTTGTTGGTAGTGCAGTAATTCTTTTGGGAGCAGGTTCTGGAGTTTTAGGCTCTACAATCAATCCATTTGCTACTGGAGTAGCATTAAGTGCACTTCCTGAAGGTGTATCTGCAAATCATGGTTTAGTAATATTTATTGCTGTTGTATTATGGCTAACAACTTATGCAATATGTACTGCTTTTGTACTTGCATATGCAAGGAAGGTTAAGAATGATAAGGGGTCAACGATTCTATCATTAAGAGAACAACAAAAGGCTGAAAAAGCATTTAGTAAGTTTGCTAGTGATTCTAAGGCTGAGGCTAAACTTACTGGTAAACAAAAAGCAACTTTATGTTTATTTGCTTTAACGTTTATAATAATGATTATTGGGTTTATCCCATGGGGAAGTTTCAATATTACATTCTTTAATGGATTTACTGGATGGCTTACTGGTGAAGCATTAGGAGACTGGTGGTTCTATGAATCAGCTTTATGGTTCTTCATTATGAGTGTAATTATATCTGTTGTAAACGGATATGGAGAAAAGGATTTTGTTGATACATTTGTAGATGGTGCTGATGATATGATTGGTGTTATCTTAGTAATTGCAGTTGCTAGAGGTGCAAGTGTACTTATGGGACAAACTTATTTAGATAATTATATTATTTATAATGCTAGTAATTTCTTAGCTAAGTTACCAGAGTTATTATTTGTACCACTTAACTATATTTTACATATAGTGTTATCAGTTTTAGTTCCATCTTCATCAGGAATTGCAACACTATCTACACCTATTATTGCACCTGTTGCTGCTAATTTAGGTTATAGTACTGAAGTTGCTATTATGACGATGGTTTCTGCTAATGGTGTAGTTAACTTAATTTCACCAACATGCGGAGCTATTATGGGTGGTTTAGCACTTGCTAAAGTAGAGTATTCTACATGGTTCAGGTTTGCTTTAAAGATAGTAATTACTATTGCTATAGCAAACATTCTAGTGCTTACATTATTCTCATTATTTTAGTGGGATTTGAAAGGGCTTTAGTGGTCCTTTTTTTATTGACTAAAACCTAATCGTATTATAGAATATTATTAGAAAATAGAGGTGCATATAGTATGCAGATAAGTATGCAAAAATATAAAAAAAGGATGCTTGTTTTAAGTGTTATGCTTTTAGTAGTGGTACTTCTTTCAGGAGTAAGTTATGCAGTATTTACTAGCTTTTCAAGTCAAACTGATGCAAATACATTAGCAGCATCATGTATGGACTTAGACTTTAATGGACAAAATGAAATTAATTTAACAAATACCTATCCAGTCAAAGACGGGGAAGCTCTAGAGAGCACTCCTTATACTTTTACAATTAAAAATAAATGTGATAACTATATTGAATACTACGTAATCGCATCAGTGATTAACACATCAAATTTACTAGACTCTAAATACGTAAAAGTATCTTTACTAGGTGATAATGACCTAACATCATCACCAATAACTGACTTAGAAGCAATATCTACACCTCAAAGTTTATCTGAATACAGCATAACAAGTAACTATGTTCTTAAAAAAGGCGATGGCATCTCTAAAGATGAATCGAGAACATTTAACTATCGAATGTGGGTTAATGGAGACTTGCAAGATAGTTGGACTAGTGAAGATGTTGAAAGCAAGAACTATCAAGTAAAAATATCAGTAGTAGGTACAGTTAAAACAAGACCAAAAGATGACTTATTTATAGCGACAACTATAGATGGAACTGCAAGTAGCTCGTTCCCAGAAACAAATGCATACTCAGCATCAGTATCATGCACACAAGATGATAAATCAGTAGATATTGGAGCTACTATAAAATGGACAGGTTCTAAATGGAGCTTAGGAGTAACTAACTTAACAAGTGGAAATACTAAATGCACAGTAGCATTTGACCCACCAACTTTAGCTGATGCTATATTACAAAACAATGAAGTAAAAGAACCAATGACAACTCCAGGGAAGGAAGCCAGCGCACATATTTTGAATGATATTGAAAGTGCAACAGTGACGGTATCTTCTACTAATAAAGCAAAATATATAACATATGGTACTGGATGGACTATGAATGGTACAAAATTTAATTTGACAGGAACCGGTGTGACAAGTGGTACATATGAAACTTCTTACTCTAGTTTAGTTGGTAAATATCTTGCAATGTCACAGTATGGGTTTGATTTTGTTGATATTGGCTCCACTACTGCTGGAACAATGAAGACTACAACAAATATATATGCTTTAGCATATGTAGTATCTGCTACTGCTGATAATATAGAATATAAATTTCTTACTTCTAATAAAAATACTACTGAGTCACTTCTTACAAGTACTCAAGATGATTATGGTATGTCTTACTATTTTAGAGGTGCTGTAAAAAATAATTATGTGGAATTTGCAAATAAATGCTGGCGAATAGTTAGAATAGTAGGTGATGGCTCAGTAAAATTAGTACTTCATAATGATAATATATCAAATTCATCAAATCCTTGTTCATCAATGAATAACAGTGACGAAGCTGCATTTGCTCATTATAGTGGTTCAACTTACGTTAGTGCTTTTAATTCAAATTATGATGATAATGCATACATAGGATTTATGTATGGGCAGGCTGGTTCTAGTGATTATGCAAGTACACATGCAAATACAAATAAAAGTACAATACTAACAAATTTAGAAACATGGTACACAAATAATTTAACATCATATGCTGATAAACTAGCAGATACAATATGGTGCAATGATAAAAGTACATTTACAACGTATGCTAGTGGTTCGGCATATGGTACTGGATTAGGTTATGGAACGAATCTTACTGGTTATGGTGCTTTTAAAAGAGTTAAAGGTGAGGGTGGAAAAGATGATGTTGAGCCTAGCTTAATTTGTCCGAATGATAATAACGGTGGGAAACTATCTAAATTTACTGTAAGTGATACTACTAATGGCAATGGTAATTTAACTTATAAAATTGGATTATTAACTGCAGATGAAGTAGAGTTTGTTGGTGGAATGTTTAATTCATATAATTATTCTACCTTTTTAGAAGAAAATACAGGAAACATATGGTGGTCAACTATGTCATCTGCTGGCTATATAGGTAATTATGCTTGGAATTTGATTATTGGACATGGTTTCATGAATATTGGAAGTGTTAATGATACAAAAAATGCCCTACGTCCCGCTATAGCTCTTACGTCATCAACTACAATATCAGGAGGTTCTGGTACATCAGAAGATCCATATGTTGTAAAATAGATTTATTATCTCGGGTATATTGGTATCCGAGTTTTTTATTGTGAAGTAATGGGTTTTGTGCTATTATAGGGTTTGTTTTTAAGGGGGATATTATGGAAAAGAATGAGAATTTAGATATTTGTAAGAAGTGTGGAGGAATGTGCTGTAAGAAGAGTGGCTGTGATTTATGGTTAGATGACATTGAGGATAAGACTCTTAAAGGTGTGCTTCAGTTACTTGCTAGTGAGAAGTATTCAATTGTTGCTCTTATGAATTTTAAGATGATTAATGGGAAAATGTGTAATATGCCATTTTTATATTTAAGAGCTAGAAATAAAGGCAGAGATATTATTGATTTACTTTCTATGAAGACTACTTGTGTCAATTTAACTAGTGATGGTTGTGCTTTTTCTTATGAGGATAGACCTTCTGGTGGTAAGAATTTAACTCCTGGTGATAATGGTAACTGCTCACCTAGAGAGAATCCTTTAGATAAGATTAAGCTTTATGAACCATATCAAAATTTACTTGGTAAGATTGTTAAGAGATATACTGGTAAGAGTGTTGATAAGGTAATAAGAGAAGACGTAGTTAATTTAATTAAGAATATTGCTAGTGGAAATATTAATGGGGTCTCTCCAATAGAGCTTGCTGATTTAAAAGGAATGATTCCGATGCTTGCAAAGTGTTATCCTGAGGAAGTTGCATTAGGGTATCAGATGGCGAAGAACACACCAATTAATTTAAAATAGTAGTGTATTTTTCCTAAGAGTCGCATAGACTAAATTGAGGGGGAATATAGTATGGCTAGTCTTAAAGAGATTGTTACTAAGGCTGTAATTGGTAAGGCTAAGAAGAAGACTACTACTGATTTATCTTTTACTTCTGGAGAGAAGATTGATAAAATACTTGGTTGCTGGATCATAAATCATCATTTTGAAGGTGAAAATGATAATGGCAAAGTTACTATTAGTGGTTCTTATGACGTTAATATTTGGTATTCTTATGATAATAATACGAAGACGAGTGTAATTGTTAAGACGTTTAGTTATGATGATGAACTAAATATTAAGTTAAAGAATCCTAGTAATGCAAGTGATATTATAGTTAGAGCTCTTACTGCACCTAATGTTAGTAAGGCAGAAGCAGTTGGAACTACAGTTAATTTAAAGGTAGAAAAAGAGATGGGTGCTGAGATAGTTGGAGATGCTAAGGTAAGAGTTAGTGTTGAGGAAGATTATGATGATTATGATGAAGATGATGATATAGAAATAAATGAAGATTATTTAAATGATGTCAACCAAAAATAGTTGACATCTAATTTTTTTTTTGATAGACTACTTGTAGTTGAAGGAGGCATATATATGGCTGTTAAATTAAGATTAAAAAGAATGGGCGCTAAGTCTAGACCATTTTATCGTATTGTAGCTGCTGATTCAAGAAGTCCTAGAGATGGAAGATTCATTGAAGTAGTTGGTACTTATCAACCAATTTATAAAGAAAATAATATAAATGTTGATGAAGAAAAAGCTATGAAGTGGTTAAACGATGGTGCTATTCCTACAGATACAGTAAAGAATATTTTACAAAAATCTGGAGTTTGGGCTAAGTTTAAAAATAAGAAGAGTGAGAAGTAGTTATGCACGAAGAACTAATTAGTTTTACACAAAACTTAGTTAAAAGTATTTGCAAGGAACCAGATATGGTTAGTGTTCAAGAATTTAGTGGTGATGATGGAGAGATTATGCTTGAGATTATCGTTCATGAATCTGATATGGGAGCAGTAATTGGTAGATCTGGAAAGATGGCAAGTAGTATCAGAACTTTAGTTCAGGCTTATGCATATATTCATGAATTAAAGAGAGTAAAAATAAACATCGACTCATTTTAAGCCGATGTTTTTATTATTGGTTTATTACTTGTTTCAAATTTGTATGTACTTGAGTCTGTTAACATATCATAGATAAGTGATGCTGTTAGTTCATATTTTTGGGCTATGTCGTTATCACTTATTTTTCTTTGAATGATTAAATCACTTTTAACTGTTTTTAAATAATCTTTACCAGTTTTATCAAATCCAAGAACCTTAATATAATTTAAACTATAATTTCGTTTATCCTCTTTAGTTAATCCAATAAGTATGTGTATAAGCATTCTTCTAATTCGATTATAGGTATATCTTTTGCTTTTAACTTTCAAAACTAAATCATCAACATCTACAGCATTAATAATTTCTTTCTTTAGTTTATATTCAATTCCTTCATCAACTGTTAAATACTTTGATAAATCCTTATCTGTTAAAATTTTTACTTTAAGTAAATTAAATAATAAATCTTCATTAATTCTTACAAAATTACTTACAGGTGTATATTTAGAAATATCTTCATTATTTTTAATTTTCTCTCTAATATTAGATGCACTAACAATAGTTTCTACACTAACTTTATCATGAAAATCATTAGTTCTTTTAATTGTAACTGCTGTAATATTAAAATTATTTTTAATTATAGCTTTAATATATGAAATTCCAAGTAAATCATTTGGTGAAGAAACACTAGTATTAAGTGCTTTAGATAATGCAGTAGGATAATTAGTACCACTTTTTAATTCTGTTTTTAAAAGTTTATTAAAATTATCATTTAACTGATTCTTAGCAATTTCAGTTAAAAGTGAAACATCATTTGATTCACTTCCAAAAACTATTTTATTGACACCTAAACTATCTAATATTCTGACCCCACACTCAGCAAATGTATCAGCAGAATTACTTCCATAAATAAATGGTATCTCAACAACTAAATTAATTCCATAATCAAGCGCCATCTTAGTTTTTTCTTCCTTAGTCATAATACTAATCTCACCACGCTCTAAAAAATATCCATTCAGAGCTAAAATAATTATTGAATTAGGATAAAGTTCTTTAATCTTATTTATATGATAAATATGCCCATTATGAAAAGGATTATATTCTGTAATTACTCCAATTATATCCATAGGTGCCTCCTTTGTTTTTTATTATAGCAAATTTTTAGTGGTTGTGATATGATTATTTTAGGGTGAAATTATGAAGAGAAGACTTAAGATATATTTTGTTCATAGTTTAAAGTATGATTATAACAATATGCTTTATAGAGATTTACTTACTGATAGTGTTTTAAATAAGCATGAGTTAATGCTTCCAATGAGTAATGCTTATAAGGAGAAGTATTCTAAGGATTTAATTAATAAGGCTGATTTGATTGTTTGTGAGGTTAGTACGCCATCTTTTACTGAAAAGTTGGAACTTAAATGGGTTAGTAAGGTAAGTACTCCTAAATTATATTTTTCATTTAATAATACAGTCCCTAAGACTTTTGGTAAGTATGTTCCTGCGATAGAGTATACAAACAATGATAAGAGTTATTTAGATTTGATTAGAAATTTTGTAAATGAGTATGCTGCGGTTAGTGAGGAAGAAGCAAAAGACCCAACAATTATTTTAGGTAGTTTAGATTAGGAGAAAAGAAAATTTATATGAAGACAAATGAATTAAAATGCAAAAATTGTGGTGCCACTTTAATTGTTCCTGAAGGAACTTATAGGGTAGTATGTGATTATTGTAATTCTAGTTACGATATAGAGGATGCATATAGCAGCGCCTATAAATACCATAAGGGAATGTTGGATGCATCCAGTGAAAAGTTTGAAAAACAATTTAAGATGGTAAACGATGCCTTTAATAATGACCCAATGTTTAAGATCTCAAAAGCAATTTTTATTATTATTTTTGTAGTTATCTTTGTAATAATTGCAATTGTGTTTGGTAACATTTTAACTGGTAATTTATAAAAACACTTTATAGTATACTTGAATATAAGAAAGAGTATCTTCTATTGAAGCTAGAATTATCTACTTTATTTTGACACTTTTGTAGTTAAAATCTAAGATTTTTTGAAGGTCTTTACTTTTTGAGTTTAGTTATGTTATAATATGTTTGCAGATTTAAGTGGGACAGAAATTTCCCACTTTTATTTATATAGGAGGTTTATGCAAAGTACGATTGAGAAGATTAAAGAAATTGTAACTGAAGCTATGAATAAGGAAGATATTATTGTTTGTAGTGTTAGTTACGAAAAAGAGAACAACTACAACTTTTTAAAGATTGTTCTTGATAAGGTAAATGGTATTGATTTAGATACTATTGTTGAAGCCACTAATATTATAAATCCACTACTTGATGAGTATGATTTAATTAGTGAAGAATATGTATTAGATATTTCTAGTAAGGAGAGAGGTTAAAGTGAACGGTAAAGAGTTTATTAAGGCAGTTAAAAATATTACTGCAGAAAAGGGTATTAGTGAAGATATAGTTTTTGATGCTATGGAGCAGGCATTAATTACTGCTTATAAGAAGAATTTTGATTCTAAGACTAATGTTAAGGTAACAATTAATCGTGAGACAGGTGATATTAAGGTTTATTCATATTTAGTTGTTGTAGATGATTATATTGAAGGTGATGAGATTGTTGATGAAGAAGGTAACATCACTTATACAGAACCTGAGATTAATGAAGATGCCCAAATTCTTTTAGAAGATGCTCAAAAAATTGTTCCGGGAATTAAAGTTGGTGAAACTATTGAAGAAGAAGTTACTCCACATGATTTTGGTAGAGTTGCAGCTTCAACAGCTAAACAAGTCTTAACACAAAAGATAAGAGAAGCAGAAAGAAATAGTATTATTGAAGAATTTAGTGATAAACAAGATGAGTTAATGGTTGGTATGCTTGCTATGGAAGATAATAAAAACTATTATGTTGACTTAGGTAGAACTAGAGGAATCCTTCCTAAAAGCGAAATGATACCTGGCGAGACAGTTAAAATGGGAAGCAGTATTAAAGTTTATATTGAAAAGATTGAATCAACTTCAAAAGGACCACTTATTCTATGCTCTAGAAAAAATAATGGTTTTGTTAAGAGATTATTTGAAAGTGAAATACCTGAGTTTAAGGATGGCACATTAGTTCTTTACAATGTTGCTAGAGAGCCAGGAGTAAGAAGTAAAGTTGCTGTTTATTCAACAGACGAAAGAGTAGAAGCAATTGGTACTTGTATTGGTGAAAGAGGCTCTAGAATTGCTAGTATTTTGGCTGAGCTTAATGGTGAAAAGGTTGATTTAATTAAGTATGATGAAGATGAAAGTACATTTATTGCTAATGCATTAAGTCCTGCTAAGAATGTTATTGTTAATATAATAGATAATACTAAGAATAGAGAAGCTTTAGCTATTGTAAATGATGAGAATTTATCTTTAGCGATTGGTAAGAAAGGTATTAATATTAAACTTGCTAGTAAGCTTACAAGATTTAGAATTAATGTTAAGACTCTTGCTCAGATTACAGAAGAGGGTAATGAAAATTGAAAAAGATACCAATGAGAATGTGTGTGGTAACTAGAGAGAAGATGCCTAAGAAAGATTTAATTAGGGTAGTTTACTTTAATGATACTTTTACTGTTGATAAGAGTGGAAAACTTAATGGTAAGGGTTGTTATTTAAAGAAAGATGTAAGTGTTATAGATACCGCACAAAAGAAAAAAATACTTGATAATGTTTTTGAAAAAAGCGTTCCGGACGAGATATATGATGAGTTAAGAAGTTCAATATAGAAATAGAAGGAGGCTCTTATGAGTATAAAAGAATATGCTGACAGTATGAATTGTACTGTACAAGAGATACTAAATAAGTGTAGAGAATTAGGGATTAAGGCTAGTGATAAGGATTCTTTCTTAGAAGATGATGATATTATTGTTTTAGATAATGCGATTAATATTATTTCTACTAATACTGAGTCTACATTTGAAGATAATGATGCTTTAGATGAAGCAGTTGAAAATATTTTGGGAGAGGAAATTAATTCTAAACCAATAATCAAGAAGGAAAAACTTAAGAAAAAAGGTAATAATTTTAGTAGTAAAGATAATGATTATTTAAATAAGAAGAAAGCTATGTATAAGAATAAGACTAAACTTAAGGGTAATGATGCTAGTAATGATTCTATTATTCTTTATGAAGAGGGAGAAACAGTTTCTAGTTTAGCAAATAAACTTGGAGTTAGTGCACCAGATATTATTAAAAAACTTATTAGTTTAGGCTTAATGATGAATTTAAATCAAGTTATTTCATTTGAAAATGCTGAAATAGTTGTTCTTGATTATGGTAAGACTTTAAAGAAAAGCGAAACTAGAGATATTTCTAATTTTGAAGAATATGAGGTTATTGATGATGAGGCAGATTTAGTTTTAAGACCTCCAGTTATTACAGTAATGGGTCATGTTGACCATGGTAAGACAACACTTTTAGATTATATTAGAAAGAGTCATGTTGCGGCTGGTGAAGCCGGTGGAATCACTCAAGCAATAGGTGCTTACCAAATTGACTATAATGGTTCTAAGATTACATTTATTGATACTCCTGGGCATGCGGCTTTTACTGCTATGCGTGCTAGAGGTGCTAGTGTAACAGATATTGTTATAATTGTTGTTGCTGCTGATGATGGGGTTATGCCTCAAACTAAGGAAGCTGTAGAGCATGCTATTAGTGCTGGAGTTCCTATTGTTGTTGCAGTTAATAAGATGGATAAACCTAGTGCAAATCCTGATAAAATAATGCAGGAGATGGCCGAACTTAATTTAACACCTGAGGCTTGGGGTGGAAATATTCCATTTGTTAATATTAGCGCTGTTACTGGCTTTGGTATTGACTCCTTACTTGATACTGTGCTTGCTATTGCTGAAGTTAGTGAACTTAAAGCCAATCCAAATAGATATGCAATTGGTACAGTTATTGAAACTCGTGCTGATAAGGCTTTAGGTAGTGTTGCAAGCATACTAATTCAAAATGGTACTTTAAGACTAGGAGATCCAATTGTTGCAGGCACAGTTTATGGTAGAATTCGTACTTTGAAAAATGATCAAGGCGTTAATATTATTTCTGCAGGGCCTAGTACTCCAGTTGAGATTACTGGTTTAAATGGAAGCCCAGCTGCTGGCGATAAGTTTATGGCTTTTGAAAGTGAGAAAGAAGCGAAAGAGATAGCTGAAAAGAGAGAGATTGAAGCTAAAAATCAAAAGCAGAAAAAAGAAGTTGTTTCTTTTGATGATTTATTTAATAAGATTAAGGGCGGTGCTAAAGAGATTAAAGTTGTTCTTAAGTGTGATGTTAGAGGATCAGAAGAAGCAGTTAAGAGCGCACTTGAAAAGTTAAGTACTGATGAAGTTAAGATTAAAGTTATTAGATCTGGTATTGGTGGTATTACTGAAAGTGATGTTATTTTAGCTAATGCTAGTGATGCTGTTGTTATTGGATTTAATGTTGTACCATCAAATATAACTAAGGATGTAGCTAAAGAGTATGGTGTTGAGATTAGACTATATCAAATTATCTATAAGTTAGTTGAAGAGATGGAACTTGCAATGAATGGTATGCTTGATCCAGAATATGAGGAGAAGGTACTTGGAACTGCTTCTATTAAGCGTATGTTTAAGTTTAGTAAAGTTGGTTCTATTGCAGGATGTATTGTTACTAGTGGCATTATTAAAAATAAGGCACAAGTTAGAGTAATTCGTGATGGCGTAATTATTTATGACGGCGTTATTGCATCACTTCAAAGAGAAAAAGATACTGTTAAAGAAGTTAAGAATGGTCTTGAGTGTGGTATTACAATTGAGAACTTCAATGATTTAAAAGAAGGCGATATCTTTGAAGTATATGAAAATGTAGAGGTTAAAAGATGAGTAGTATTAAAATACAAAGAATTTCTTCAGAGTTGTTAAGACATTTATCAAATATTATTTTTGAAGAAGTAGATAATGAAATGCTTAAAAGTGTAACACTTATGGAAGCTAGAGTTACTAGTGATTTGTCTATGGCCAGAGTTTATTATACATATATTGGTGATTATGACAGAAAAGAAATGGCTGAAGAACTTAAGAAAGCAAGTCCTTTCTTAAGAAGTGAACTTGCCAAAAGAATGGATTTAAGAAATACACCAGAACTTAGATTTGAATTTGATGAATCTACATTATATGGTGAACATATTGATGAAATTTTACAAGAAATTCATAGTGAAAACCGAGAGTAAGAAAGGTATGGGGGTTTTAAATGATAGTAGTAAGAAATATAACAGATAAGATGCATGAAGATGAGTTAAAGGAACTTATTTATAGTTATTATGATGAAACATATGGTGGAGTTTTTAGTAAGATTCCTTTTAAAGCAGTGCGTGATTATTTTACAGGAAGTAAAGCATTTGCAAGAGCAGATCTAAATGATTTATATAATAAGGAGACTAATTCTAAAGCGATTGGTATTTATGATGGAGAGGTACTTGTTGGTTTTGCATGTATTCATGTACATGAAGGTAATGGGGAACTTTATAATATGTATATTAAGCCAGAGTTTAGGGAAAGATTTCTTTCAGAGTATAAAAAAGGAAGCTTATCTGCAAACTTAATGACTAGTTTAGTTAGAGAATTTGAATCTAGCGGTGCTGGTGAGATTGTAGTTTCTGCTCCACATAGTAAAGAATTTATGCTTAAATTATTTGAGGATATGGGATTTAATTTAGATACTATTACCGGTGAAGAGATAATTTATTCAAAGAGTATTGAGGGTAAGAAAGATGAATGGGGTAATCGTAGTAAATAAATCTAAAGGTATTACTAGTAGAGATGTAGTAAATAAACTTGTTAAAGTGTTTGGTACTAAAAGTATTGGACATATTGGGACTCTTGATCCAATGGCGACGGGAGTTCTAGTTTGTTTGATTGGTAAGTACACGAAACTTGGCAGTATTATGGTTAATCATAATAAAGAATATATTGCAACTTTTAAATTAAATGTTTTATCGGATACTTTAGATAGTGAAGGTAAAGTATTAAAGACTGATAATAAAATAATTAGTTTAGAAGATATGCAGGGTGCTATTGAGCATTTTAATGGACTTACTTATATGCAAGAAGTACCAATATATTCAGCAGTCAAAGTTAATGGTAAGAAACTTTATGATTATGCTAGAAATAATGAAGATGTTATTTTACCAAAAAAAGAGGTAACGATTTATAAGTTAGAACTTGTTTCATTTGAAGATGAAGTTAAGATTAAGTGTAAGGTAAGTAAAGGAACTTATATAAGGGCTTTAATTAGAGATATTTGTGCTTATCTTGGAACTTATGGGGTAATGACTGATTTAGTTAGAACTAAGTTAGGTGATTATGATATAGGCGATGCTTATTCTTTAGATGATATAAGTAATGGTAAATATAAACTTTATAGGTTAGAGGATATCTTTGATTTAGATGTTAGATATATTAATGATGATAATCATAAACAGATTTATAATGGAAATATAGTAAAAGACAAAAATAGTAATTATATATTATATAAAGATGGGGATAAAGAAATTGCTTTTTATACCCGATTTAATGAAGAAGAACT
The DNA here is from genome assembly GCA_900547775.1 of uncultured Mycoplasmatota bacterium. Lineage (GTDB taxonomy): Bacteria > Bacillota_I > Bacilli_A > RF39 > UBA660 > CAG-533. The sequence continues at coordinate 21,142 of URHW01000006.1, forward strand.
AAAACCTTTAATTATGTTTTAGTTTTTTTGTGCAAAAATTTAAGATAAAAAAAGGAAATGAGCCTTCTTCTTACAACAATAAATAATAGAGGGAGGAAGTTATGGATAAGAAGAAATTGTTTTTGATTACGGGAGGAATCATATTACTTACTGTATTTGTGGCTTTTTATTATGTATTTAATGAAAGTGATGAGGTACTAGATGAATTTGATAGTAATGTGATTAGTACGACGTTTGTTACTAGTGAAAAAGTACGAGATAAAATATTTGTAGATGTTAAAGGAGCTGTTAAAAAGCCTGGGGTTTATGAGATGAACTCTAGTGATAGGGTAGTTGATGCAATAAAGATGGCTGGTGGTCTAAAAAGTAATGCAAGCACTAATAATATAAATTTATCTAAAGTTGTTAGTAATGAAATGGTCATTTATGTTTTTACTAAGAGTGAAATAACTACTAAAGCAGTAAGTGAAGTGCCATGTAAATGTGAGACAATTACGGTTAATAACTGTACTGATAATGATGCAAGTACTGACAATAAAGAAAACAATGAAACTAGTACTAGTGATAAGGTAAACATTAATAAAGCAAGTAAAGAGGAACTTATGAAGTTAAAGGGGCTTGGAGAAAGTAAGGCCGATGCAATAATAACTTATAGAACTAATAATGGTGATTTTAAGACTATCGAAGATATTAAGAATGTTTCTGGTATAGGGGACGCATTATTTGATAAGATTAAAGACTTTATTACAGTATAATTATTTTTATATAATTTTAGTTATCTTGGTTTTATGTTTGGCTTTTATAAGAAACTCTTTTCATAATGAATCAAAGTTTAATGGCAGCGAGACTTCTTTTATAGGTATTGTAGATGAGATTAAGAATAGTGATGATTATTATAAGATTACGATTAAATCTAAAGAAAAAATAATAGGTTCATATTATAGTAAAGAACCACTTAATATATCTTTGGGAGATAAGATAACTTTTACAGGTACTCTTAATAAACCTAAAAATAACACAATACCAAATACATTTAATTATAGAAAGTATTTATATAATCATCATATCTATTATTTAGTAAAGATTGATAATATTAAGGTTATTTCTAAAACTAGAAGTGTTAAATATAAAATAAAAAATTATATTATTAAGAGAAGTGAAAAGTTTAAGCATAGTGACTACTTTAAAGCATTTTTAATTGGTGATAAAAGTGAGATGGATGATTATAGTCTGTTTCAAAAAAATGGAGTAAGTCACTTGTTTGCGATTAGTGGTATGCATTTAAGTTTGCTTTCAGGAATTATTTTATTTGTATTAAAGAAAAGTAGATTTAAAGAAACACTAGCATGCATTTTCTTGATTTTGTTTAGCATAATAACTAATTATTCAGCAAGTATTTATAGAAGTCTTTTATTATTTATTTTTATAATATTAAATAAGAAGTTAGATTTAAGAATAAGTACAGTAAATGTTCTTTTATTAGTAGTTTGCACTTTACTTATTTTTAATCCATTAATTATATATGATATGGGATTTTTGTATTCAGTAAGTGTTAGTTTAGGTCTCATTTTATTTAATAAGTATATGAAAAAGAATTATTTTGTTAATATGTTTTTAACTAGTTTTATTGCTTTTTTATTTAGTTTACCAATAACGCTTTATTATAATTATGAAGTTAATTTAATGCAGATTATAAATAATGTTATTATTGTTCCTTTGGTAAGTGTGATCATATATCCGCTTACTATCTTAACATTTGTCTTTCGTTTTTTAGAGCCAGTTTTAAATATGTTTATAGGTATTCTTAAGTTTATTAGTAATCATTTAATAGTGGTTAATATTATTGTGCCAAAGGTAAACCTTATTTTTTATTTTATTTATTATGTATTTTTATTTATGTTTTTAAAGACAAATCGTAAGATGTTTATATTACTTATATTTATTTTTACTATGTGTTTAAAAGTAAAACCTTTATTAGATTTTAATACGTATGTTTATTTTTTAGATGTAGGACAGGGAGATAGTTCTTTAATTTATAACAATCGTGAAGTTATACTTATTGATACTGGTGGTAAGGATAATATAAAGGTTAGTGATAATACAATAAAGTTTTTAAAGAGTACTGGCAAAAGTAAGATAAATTATCTAGTACTTACTCATGGCGATTTTGATCACATGGGAGATGCGATAAATGTAATAGAAAATTTTAAAGTGGATAAAGTAATATTTAATTGTGGTAAATTTAATGATTTAGAAAAAGAATTAATCAAAGTATTAGATAAGAAAAATATTAAATATTACTCATGTATTAAAAAATTAAATATTGATAATAGTAAGCTACACTTCTTACAAACAAAAGAGCACGATAATGAGAATGATAATAGTAATGTTATTTATACTAAACTTGATGGATATAAATTTATGTTTATGGGTGATGCTGGAGTAGATAAAGAAAAAGATATTTTAGATAAATACAATATATCAGACATAGACGTATTAAAAGTAGGACATCACGGAAGTAAGACAAGTAGTGATAAAAATTTTATAGATGAAATTGATCCTAAATATAGTGTTATAAGTGTTGGCAAAAATAATAGATATGGTCATCCAAATAAAAAAGTGTTAAATAATTTAGATGGTTCTAGAATTTATAGAACAGACCAAGATGGTAGTATCATGTTTAAGATTAAAAAAAATAAATTAAGAATTGAGACATATAGTCTGTAGAAAGGAGTAGATATGAATTACTACAATGAGATAAAAAATGAATTAGTAAATAATGAGATAAATCGGAAAGTTAAAAATTATTCAATTAATAAGAGCGATTTGGATGCATATTACAATGTTGGAAGAATGTTAAGTGAAGCAGGTAATCATTATGGTGAAGGAATAATAGAAGAATATTCGAAGAGATTAACATATGAATTAGGTAAAGGCTATAGTAAGAGAAATCTATGGTTAATGTTAAAGTTTTATGAGTTGAATGAAAAAGTGCAGACACTGTCTGCACAATTGTCTTGGTCGCATTATTGTGAATTGCTATCTTTTGAGAATACTGATAAAATTAATTATTACATAGAATTAGTTAAAAATAATAATTTATCAGTTAGACAGTTAAGAGAAAGAATAAAATCTAATGAATATGAAAGGCTTCCGGAATCTACTAAAAATAAATCAGTAGAACAAAAAGAATCAGATATAGTTGATTTTATCAAGAATCCAATTTTGATTAAAAATAGTAATAAATATGATATATTTTCTGAGAAAGTATTACAAAAATTAATTTTGGAAGATATTGAAAACTTTTTAGAAGAATTGGGAATAGGGTTTACTTTTATAAAAAGTGAATATCCAATTAAATTAGGTAATAGATACAACTATATTGATTTATTACTTTATAATATTAAATATAGGTGTTATGTAGTCGTAGAATTAAAGATAACAGAACTTAAGAAAGAGCATACTGGTCAAATTATGACTTATATGAATTATATTGATAAAAATATAAAAACAATTGAAGAAAATAATACAGTAGGAATCATTATTTGTAAACAAGATAATGAATATGTAATTAAATATTGTTCAGATAATAGGATAATTGCTAGGGAATATGAATTACTTTGATATAATGCAGCAGAAATATAAGTATGGATGTTAGAAAAGAAAAATATTAAATATTACTCATGTATTAAAAAATTAAATATTGATAATAGTAAGTTGCATTTCTTACAAACCAAAGAGTACGATAATGAGAATGATAATAGTAATGTTATTTATACTAAACTTGATGGTTATAAGTTTATGTTTATGGGTGATGCTGGAGTAGAGAAAGAAAAAGAAATTTTAGAAAAGTATAATCTATCTAATATTGATGTATTAAAAGTAGGACACCGCGGAAGTAAGACAAGTGGTGTAAGGACGTTTATAAATAAAATTAATCCGAAGTATTCCATTATCAGTGTAGGTATGAACAACCGGCTATGGACATCCTAATAAAGAAGTATTAAACGATTTAAAAGAATCTAAAGTATATAGAACAGACCAAGATGGTAGTATTATGTTTAAGATAAAAAATGATAAATTAAAAATTAAGACTTGTAGTTCATAGAAAAAGTGTCGCAAAATGCGACACAATTAAGAAAGGAGTTAGATATGAATTATTATGATCAAATAAAAGGATTATTAATAAGCAACGAAGTATATAAGAAAGTAAAGGATTATAGTAAGAACAAGAGTGATGTTGAAACATATTATAATGTCGGAAAGTTAATTATTGAAGCCCAAGGTGGAGAAAAAAGAGCTAAATATGGCGATGGTTTAATAAAAGAATATTCACAAAGATTAATAATAGAATTAAATGATAAAAAATATAGTTATAGAAATCTTATGAATATGAGAAAATTTTATTTGTTATTTAGAGATAAAAAAGTGAACGCGCTGCGTTCACAATTGAGTTGGAGCCATTATCGTGAATGAATATGAAAGACTACCAATTGAAACTAAAAATAAATTGATTCTTAATGATAAACTTGAAGTAAAAGATTTGGTGCCAAATCCTATACTAATTAGAAATAAAAATAATATTGAAATAGTTACTGAGAAAGCATTACATAATTTAATATTAGAAAATATTGAATCTTTTATGAAAGAACTTGGAATTTCATTTAGCTTTATAGGTAGTGAATATAACATTAAAATGGTAGACAGAAATCATCATATTGATTTGTTATTGTTTAACATAAAATTCAACTGTTATGTTGTTGTAGAATTAAAAGTAACCGAATTTAAGGTTGAATATATATCACAAGTTCAAAAATATATGAATTACATAGATAAAAATGTAAAAGAAATTAACAACAATAATACCATGGGAATATTAATATGTAAGAGAGAAAATAGATTTGTAATAGAATACTGCTCAGATGGAAGAATTGCAGTTAGAGAATATGAATTAGTATGATATGAAAAGATGACGTTAAAAAATAAGTTAATTGATGATGAAGTATATTCAAGGGTAAAAGATTATTCAAAAGAAAAACATAAAGTTATTACATTCTTTGAAATAGAAAAACTGCTTAATGAAGCAGGCAGCAAATATGGTGTTAATATTATAGATAGATATTCTGAAAAATTAGTTATAGAAGTAGGCAAAAAAATATAATAGAAGAATATTATTTAGGATGAAACAATTCTACAATATATTTAGTGATGAAAAAGTGTCAACAGTGTGGACACAATTAATATTGAAAAAGTCCCGACGTTGTCGGAAAAGTTAACAATGTAACATTACAGATTTCTTTTTTCTTTAAATAATGCTAATGAAATAGATTATTATATTAATCAAGTTATCAAAAAAATCTTTCTAAAAGAAAATAAGCTGAACAATGAAATAATATCAGGAAGGATATTACAAAAACTGATATAAGAAGATATTTCTAATTTTCTAGAAGAATTAGGTGAAAAAGAAGATAATGAATTAACTGATGTTTAAAAAATTGACCACAATGTGGTCAAAATTGAGTTAAATATTAAGGATTAAAGTAAAAAATCTAGATGATTTTAAGAAGTCTTTTCAAATATAAAATGGTCGCCAGTGGCGACCAAAAAACTAATTAGTGCTTACTAAATAAAGAAGTAGACAGTGCCGGAACGATTGTAGCATGCTTATTCTTTTTGATAATTGTCGTTTATAAAAAAGTTGATTAAAAACTATATATGGGCTAATTAATTATTCTTATATTAGTATTATTTAATATAATATATTGTACACTTTAGAGTGTTTAGATAGATGGAGAGTAGGTTTTTACTCTCTTTTGCGTGAAGTTTTGGTTGATTTTAAGTCAAATATATAATATAATGTTTAGGGAAGTTTTATCTTAGTTTTAATTTTCTTCCAGATTATAACTAGGGTATAACCGATTTATTAGAAAGGAAGATGAAAGATGGCTGTATCTAAAGAGAGAAAAGCTGAGTTAGTTAAAGAATTCGGTAAGGATGTAAAGAATACTGGTAGTACAGAAGTTCAAATTGCTATTCTTACAGATGAAATTAACAATCTAACTGAACATTTAAAAGAAAATAAGCACGATTATCATTCAAAAAGGGGTCTTTTAATGAAAGTTGGTAAAAGACGTAGCTTATTAGATTACTTAAAGAGAACTAATGTAGTTAGTTATCGTGAAGTAATTAAGAAATTAAATTTAAGAAAATAGGGCACTTTATTTTTAGTGTCTTTTTTTATATTTGTGAGAGGATGATGTTAGTGAAAAAAGAATTTAGTTTTGATTTTTTAGGAAGAAAAATTATTGTTGAGGTAGGAGAACTAGCTAAACAAGCTAATGGTGCTGTTTTAGTTAGATATGGAGACACTGTAGTATTATCAGCAAGTGTTATGAGTGATAATGTTGGAACTGGTGATTTTTTCCCACTTACTGTAGTTTATAATGAAAAATTATATTCAGTAGGAAAAATTCCAGGTGGATTTATCAAAAGGGAAGGAAGACCTAGTGAATCTGCGACACTTGCAGCTAGATTAATTGATAGACCAATTAGACCAATGTTTGATGAGAACTTTAGAAATGAAGTACAAGTAATTAATACTATCTTATCTGTTGATCCAAATAATTCACCAGAGATTACGGCTTTATTTGCTTCAAGTTTAGCACTAGGCGTATCTGATATTCCATTTGATGGACCAGTTGCTGGGGTTATTGTTGGTAAGATTGGTAAAAAATTTGTTATTAATCCAACTGGTGAAGAGTTAGATGCTTGTTCACTTACAGTAACTGTTGCTGGTACTAAAAATGATATTTGTATGATTGAAGCTGGAGCTCACGAAGCTAGTGAAAGTGATATTCTTGATGCTTTAATGTTCGGACAAAAACATATTAAAGAATTATGCGAATTCCAAGAAAGTATTATTGAAGTAGTTGGTAAAGAAAAGAAGAAAGTAGAGCTTGCTAGTATTCCAGAAGAACTAGAAAAAGAAATTAAAGAATATGCAGAAGAAGATATGCTTGCTGCTGTTCAAATTAAAGATAAACTTGCTTCTTATGCTAAGATAGATGAAGTTAAAGAAGATACTGTAGCTCATTTTATAGAGAAATATCCTGAAGATGAGAGTATTGAGAAAATAACTAAAAAGGTTGTAGATGCTATTGAGGGAGAAGTTGTACGTGATTTAATTACTAATAAACATGTTAGACCAGATGGAAGAGCACTAGATGAAATTAGACCATTATCTGCTTATATTGATTTACTTCCAAGAACTCATGGTTCTGCAGTATTTACTAGAGGACAAACTCAAGCACTTGCTACAACTACATTAGGAGCTATTGGTGAACATCAAATTTTAGATGGTCTTGGTTTAGAAGATTCTAAGAGATTTATGTTACATTATAATTTTCCTAACTTTAGTGTTGGTGAAACTGGTAGATATGGTTCTCCAGGAAGAAGAGAAATTGGTCATGGTGCCTTAGGCGAAAGAGCATTACTTCAAGTTATTCCTTCAGAAGAAGAGTTCCCATATACAATTAGAGTTGTATCTGAAATTTTAGAGAGTAATGGTTCATCTAGTCAAGCAAGTATCTGTGCTGGATGCCTAAGTTTAATGGCAGCTGGTGTTCCAATTAAGGCACCAGTAGCTGGTATTGCAATGGGACTTATTACTAAGGGGAAGAAGTATACTATTTTAACTGATATTCAAGGTATTGAAGATCATATGGGAGATATGGACTTTAAAGTAGCTGGAACTAGAAGTGGTATTACAGCATTACAAATGGATATTAAGATTAAGGGAGTTACTAAAGCAATATTAAAAGAGGCTTTAGCTCAAGCAAAAAAAGCTCGTATGGAAATATTAGATGTTATGGAAGGCGTAATCGCTAGACCTAGAACTGAACTAAGTCAGTATGCGCCAAAGATTGAGACGTTTAATATTAATCCAGAAAAGATTAAAGATGTTATTGGCCGTGGTGGAGAGATGATTACTAAAATTATTTTAGAATGCTCTCCAGAGGGTGTTAAGACTGTTAGTGATAAAGATGCAGTTAAGGTTGATTTAGAAGATGATGGTAGAGTAATTATTTATCATACTGATAAGGATGTCATTAAGAGAACTGCTGAAAGAATTAAGAATATTACTAGGGAAGTTGAAGAAGGAGAAATCTATACTGGTAAAGTAGTTAAGGTTGAAGATTTTGGATGCTTTGTATCATTATGGGATGGATGTGAAGGTTTAGTACATGTTTCACAACTAGCGCATGAGAGAGTAAATAGTCCTAAGGATGTTGTTAAAGTTGGCGATGAGATTGTTGTTAAAGCCTTAGGATATGATAATCGTGGAAGACTTAACTTATCTAGAAAAGATGCTTTACCTAAAGATGAATCTAAAAAAGAAAAGAAGAGTAAATAAAAAGAAGCATTAATTTTTGCTTCTTTTTTGGATTATCGAATAAATTATAGTCATTATAATTGATGTTAAGATAATTATGATAAATGATGCAGTTAAGTTTTCAATATAGTTTGTTAATTTAATACTTTCTTTATATAGAGGGATAAAACTTGTTACTGATATGTAAATCATTTGGTCAATAATGAATGATATTAAGATTGATATAATAAATGATATTGTTTTGCTTGTATAATCTTTAGTTATTTCAAATGTTATTGAGAAGATGTTATGCGTTAAGTAAAAGATAAGTACTGCTGATATCAAACTAATTAAATTTGGATAGTAAATATTTATACTTTTAATAGCAAGCTTATTCGGTGTAAAGATGTTTCTTAAACTTTCAGTTACTTCTTTAGTACTAGTCATACCACTTATAGAGTTTATTACTATCATAAATAAATAGAATATAAGAATACCGATAACTATTTTTTTTAAGATGTTTTTGGTATTATTAATATTTGTTTCTTCGTTTAGTTTAGCAGTAAAAAGAAAAGTAAACACATAAGCTAGAAGTGAAGTGCTTATGGTAAGATGAGGCGCAATATATAATAATTTGCCAGAAACAATAATGCTTAGTAATAATGAAAATGCTAGTAATATAATGTAAGTTAAAACCTTTTTATTCATAATAATAGACTCCTATTCTTATTAAAATATAGCACGAATTAGTAAATAAGTAAATTAAAATTATTGCTCAAAATTAAATTATGTGTTATATTTATTATGATAGAAGGCAAAATAAAAAAGGGAGTATGATTTATGAAGAAATTTTTATTAGTTTTAGCACTTGCCGTTCCTTTTGGCGTTAATGCGATGGCTACCAGTGAAACGTTTGATATTGGTGATGAAGTAGTAGTAGCCCTAAAAGAAGGAGATACTGAGCAAACTGGTGGTAGAGCATTTCATGTGCTTAAAGCGAGTGCTGCTGGAGAGGAAACTGTTACATTAATATTTGATGGTACTGCAGATGAAAAAAGAAGTGATGGAGCTCCTACTAGTCCAGTTGTTTATGATGAGGTTATGCCTGGAGAGCATGAACCTACAACTATTTTAGAAAAAGCTTATATTTATAATTCTTTAATGGAGGGTACTAAGAGTTGGAGAGTAGAGTCTAGAAGACTTCTTACAACTGATGATTTAAAAGAACTTGGTCTTGATAAAACTATTACTAAAGAATATGCTTGGCTTGCTCCAGTAGTTAAGAGTAGTGTTTTACTTCCGGAAGATTATAATTATTGGACACAATCTGCTGCTGAGGATAGTACTACAGATAGTCCTAAGGTATATTGTGTTACTGCTAGTTCAGATAAGTCTAACGGAGTATATGCTACCCTAGAAAGTAAAACTATTGGTGATGTTTCTAATAATCCTAAGTGTGCTGTAAGACCAGTTGTAGTTGTAAAGAAAGAGTACATCTTATGTAATAATAGTAAACCAAAAACTACCACGACTAAGCCTGAAAACGTCGAAACAGGAGTAGAAGATTATTATTTGCCACTTGGAATAGTAATGGGAGTTAGTATTTTAGGATATTTAGTGTTACGCAAAAAAAATGTATTTAGTAAACTATAGCCTTCGGGCTTTTTTTTATGTCTTTTTTAGTTTATAATTATGATAGGTGATAGTAGTGAAGAAGTTAATTGTTAGTATATGTATGATTTTACTGGTGTTTATTGGAACAACTTTTATGGTTTCATATATTATACTTCATAGTGATAAGATACTTACTAGTTTTAGTATTGTGAGTGTTGATAATGTTAGTACTAAGTATAAGATTAGGTTTGAGAGGGCAAGAGCAGCAAAAGATTATGATATTGTAATATATAATGAGAATAATAGTGTTTTTTATACTATGAATACAACTAAGCTTGTTAATGAGATTGATTTACCTAATATTACTTATGATAGTAAATATAAGTTAGTTATTTATGCGAATGGGGAACATGGAGATACAATGACAGTTAGCAATCCTTATACGTTTACTTATACTGAACCAACATTTAGTAAGGATAATAATCTGGTGCTTACTAATAATGAGGATTATACTTTGAAAATAGATGGGGATGTTTCTAATAAAAATTATAAGATTACGATTAATGATGGGGATTATAAGATATTTGAAGATAAGGTAACTAGTAATGAATATGTTATACCTTCTAATTTATATTCTGGGTTAAGTCAAAAGTTAGATGTTAAGTTATTTGATGGGGTTAGTGAAATTAACAAGATTAGTTTGTATAGTAATATGTCGCCGGTTGGAGATGTTTTAATTACCTCTCCAGAGGAAGGAAAAGTTCTTAACTATAACGACATCATTTTTAAGTATGAGGGAGCAGAGAATGCTGATAAGGTAGTGCTCGATATCTATAATGGAAATAGACTTATTAAGAGTAAGCCCTTAAGAAGTAATAGAGCAGTTATTTCTTCAGAGTTTTTCGAGAAGAGTAAGAAGTATACTATTAAGATAAGTGCAATGTATAAGGAATATAAGGATTATACTAAAACTACGACAGTTAATTTTCAGATGAATGAAAAGGATACTTTAAAACCAGTATTTATTAGTAATTATCCTAAATATATTAAGAAGGGAACTAAAATAACACTTAGTAATCCAAATGGAGATGGTAAGATTTATTATACAACTGATGGAAGTGATCCGGCAGTAAGTGGAGCTATTTATGATGATCCAATAACTGTTAATACAGATTTTACTTTGAAGGCTGTTGTTAAAGCGAATAAAAAGAATGATAGTATAGTTACGACTTATAATTTACATGTAGAAGAGAAACCGGAACTTAGAATTTATTTATCTCCTTCTAATCAAGATGCTAATATTGGGGTTAAAGAGGTTGGTTTTACAAATGAGGCTAAAGAGATGAATGATGTTGCTGATTATGTGGAGGCTGAGCTTAAGAATTATGGGGTAAAGGTATATCGTAATAATCCCAATGGGAATATTAATTTGTGGAATAGTGAAGCTAAGTATTATAATTGTGATTTTAAGATAGCAATTCATTCTAATGCAAGTGGGGCTCATAATACATATGGTATTGAAACGTGGATAGATGAAGAAGGAAGTTTGTCTTATTCGATTGCCAATATTATTCAGGAAGATTTAATGAACATTTATTATAATAAAGATGATGAGAAAGCTAATCGTGGAGTTAAGTATGCTAATGGGGCTTTAGGTGAAGCTAATGACAGGTATTTTCCTTTTGGATTACTTGTTGAGGTGGCACATCATGATTACAAGGAAGATGCTTTATGGATTATGAGTAATAAGAAACTTATTGGTAAAACACTTGCTGATAGTATACTTAAATATTTTGACATTTTGTGACACTAGATTGTGCTAAAATAGCCTTGGTGATAGGGTGAATAATATATTTAATGAGATGATGGATGATTGCAGATATTTTAAGTTTTATTTAGTCATGAGAGATGTAATGTTACTTGACAAAAGAGATAAGTAATAATAAAATATTGTTTGTAAGAAGGTTGGTTTGTATGATTGATGATAAGCTATTTTTAACACCAGAAGAAATTCTAAATAAAGAATTTAAGATTGATGCTAGAGGTTATCGTATGCAAGAAGTTGATAAATTTCTTGATATGGTTATTCGCGATTATACAGAGTTCTTACGTACAATTAAAAAGTTAGAGAAGGATAATCTTGATTTGATTGAAGATAATAAGAAACTTCAAATGGAGTATCGTAAACTTAAAAGTGCAATTAGTGCTAGTAGTGAGGGTGCGAATGCTAATGTTGATGTTCTTAGAAGATTATCTAATTTAGAAAAGATTGTATATGGTAAAGATAATTAATATTTTAGGCAAACGCTGCATTTAATAATGTAGAGGAAAGTCCATGCTCACAAAGTCTGAGATGACTTTAATGTTCACGCTAAGGGAAAAAATAACCTTAGGTAGCTTATGCTAACGGCTTCGAAATAGTCTAAGGGTAACTATGACTAGATTAGATATAAAAGTGCCAAAGAGACGAGTCTATTTGGAAACGAGTAGAGTGGAACGTGGTAAACCCCGTGAGTGAGAAACCCAAATTTTGGTAGGGGAGCTTTCTATAGTGAAATGAAACGATTAGAGGGTGCTTAGGCAAGATAAATGTTTGCCACCTTTTTTAAGGTACAGAACATGGCTTATTAAATATTTATTATTTATTAGTTAGGAGTTGACCGACATTAACGATATAAGCGAGGTACTTAAGAGTACTAGGGAAATGTCAGGGCTAACTTTAGATGAAGTTAGTAAGGATTTGGAGATACCTGTTCTTAGTTTAGAACAGATCGAAGATGGTAATATTGGTGCTTTTAAAGATATATTTGTTTTAAAAGATTATTTAGAGAGTTATGCTAAATATCTTGGCTTGGATTATGAAGATGTAATTGATGAGTTTAATGAGTATATGTTTGAAAAGACTAGTAAGATACCAATGGAAGAGATTGAAAAAGCTGTTAAGGAAAAAGAGAAGGAAGAAAGTGAAAGTAATAGAATTGCTTCTCCTTATACAAAGGCAGCACCAATTAAAAGTAATAAACAATTTATTTTTATATTGGTTTTAATAGTAGTTTTAATAGTTATTGCAATTATTTGGAGTATTAAACAGATAACTGTTGGTAGTACAGGTGCGAATATAGCAAGTTATTTTAATAAGTAGGAGGAATTATGAATTTACCAAATAAAATTACATTAGGAAGAATTATTTTATCTGTAATTGTTTTAATTTTGATGGTTTTCCCATTTTATGAAGTTGGAGTTACTTTTCCAGAGTATTTAATTGCGGGGAAGGTGACAATAAGTTTAAAATATATCATTTGTGGGGTATTATTTATTATCGCTAGTGTAACTGATTTTCTAGATGGTAACATAGCTCGTAAGAGAGGTCTTGTTACAGATTTAGGTAAAGTATTAGATGCAATTGCGGATAAGATTTTAGTTAATGGTGTTTTGATTGCTCTTGCATGTGATGGTGTAATTCCTGTAGTAATACCGGTTATAATTATTACTAGAGATACAGCAGTAGATTGTATTAAGATGATTGCCGGATCTAAAAAAGGTGCTGTTGGTGCGAGCATTTGGGGTAAACTTAAAACTATTTGTATGATGACTGGGGTATCATTTGTATTCTTTTCAGATATTCCATTTAGTTTAGTTGGTTTTAATTTAGGTTATTATTTAGTCATAGTAGCTACACTTTTATCAATATACTCTGGTATCCAATATTTTGTAGCATATAAAGATTGTATTAAACAGTAAGACGTGAGTGCTTACTTTTTTCTTGCTTTTATAAGTAAAAAATTTTATAATTGAATTGTAGATTGTAATAAGAAATTATATTCTATATAGATATGGAGGACATTATGGATTTTAATGCAGCTTCCATTTTAACTCTTTTTATTGGACTTGTTTTAGGTGGTGGCACCATTTATGCAATTATTATCTTAACTGGTGCTGGTGCTGGAAAAAAAGCAGAGAAAATTATTAATGACGCTAAGAAAGAAGCAGATAAAGCTAAAAGAGACAGTATTCTTGAACTAAAAGAAGAATCTTTTAAATTAAAACAAGAAACTGATCGTGAAGTTAAAGAAAAAAAAGCAGAGATTCAAAGTAGTGAAGAAAGATTACTACAAAGAGAAAAATCTTTGGACAAAAGAGAAGAATTACTACAGAATAGGGATAATTTGCTTGAAATTAAAGATAATAATTTAACTGCTGCTGGCAAAGCATTACAAGAAAAAGAATTAAAGATGGATGAACTTTTAAAGGAAGAAATGGAAAAGTTAGAGAAGATTGCTAATTTTTCTAGAGAGAAAGCCCATGATATGATTATGGAGCGTGTTGAGACTTCAATGGCTAGAGAGATTGCCGAATTTATTAAAGACAAAGAGGCTGAGGCTAAATTAGAAGTTGATAAGAAAGCTAAGAATTTACTTGTAAATTCAATGGAGAAGTATGCTAATGATGTGACAACTATTCAAACAGTATCTACAATTGATTTACCAAATGATGAAATGAAGGGTAGATTAATTGGTAGAGAGGGAAGAAATATTCGTACGATTGAAGCTGTTACTGGAGTTGATTTAATTATTGATGATACACCAGAGGCAATTGTTATTTCTTCATTTGACCCATTTAGAAGAGAAATAGCTAAACAAGCAATTGAGACTTTAATTAAGGATGGCAGAATTCATCCAACAAGAATTGAAGAAATATATGATAAGACTTGCCGAGATATGAATGCTAGAGTTACAGAGATTGGTAACGAAGCTGTTTATGAGTTAGGTCTTACAAAGATTGATCCAGAACTTGTTAACTTAATTGGTAAGTTAAATTTTAGAACTAGTTATGGACAAAATGCTTTACAACATTCTAAAGAAGTTGCTTATTTATCTGGTATTATTGCTGGAGAGTTAGGCGAGAATGTAACACTAGCTAGAAGAGCCGGATTATTACATGATATTGGTAAAGCAATCGACTTTGAAGTAGAAGGCTCTCATGTTGAAATCGGTTTAGATATTGCTAAGAAGTATAAGGAAAATGATGTAGTTCAAAATGCAATTGCATCTCATCACGGTGATACAGAAGCAACTAATGTAATAAGTGTTATAGTTGCAATAGCAGATACATTATCTGCTGCAAGACCTGGTGCTAGAAATGACACAATGGAAAACTATATTAAGAGATTAGAACAACTTGAAGCTATTGGTAATAGTTTTGATGGTGTTGAAAAAACTTATGCAATGCAAGCCGGACGTGAAGTAAGAGTTATCGTTAAACCTGAAGAGGTTGATGATTTAACTTCATTTAAGATTGCTAGAGAAATGAAAGATAAGATTGAAGCAGAAATGCAATATCCAGGAACAATTAAAATTACTGTTGTTAGAGAAACAAGAGCACAAGAAGAAGCAAAATAAATGTTTCTTCTTTTTTTGTTTCAATAAAAAAAGTTTAGATTTTTGTTTCTAAACTTATTTTATTGTTTCAATTTTCATTAAATTTGTAAAACCGATTTTTCCAGCGACTAGGCCACCTGTTACGATAATGTTGTCGCCTTTTTCTAATTTTATGAATTTGTTTGCTTCTTCAATTGATAGTTCAACTAGTTCGTCCATATCATTTTTAAGTTCAACAATTTTAGCATATACACCATAGTTTAGAGATAGTTGATTAGCAGTTTTTTCGTCTCTAACAAGTGCTAGAATAGGACATGATGGTTCTAATGTTGAAATTAATCTTGCTGTTTTACCACTTATTGTTGGTGTAATGATTAATTTTGCATTTAAACTATTTGTTGCTTCGGCAACTGATTTCATAATAGCGTCAGTTGGTGTTTTTACTTTTTCTTCAGCAAAGATATTTTTATAAATGATTGAATTTTCAATATTTTCGGCTATTTTTGCCATTGCCTCGACAGTTTCAACTACATATTCTCCAGTTGTTGTTTCACCTGATAACATAATGGCATCAGTTCCGTTATAAATTGCATAGCTAATGTCAGTTACTTCTGCTCTTGTAGGTCTAGGATTATGTTTCATAGACTCTAACATTTCAGTAGCAACTATAGCAATTTTTTTATGCTTTCTGCACATTTTAACAATCTTTTTTTGACAAACTGGCAATTCTTCGAATGGGATTTCTACACCTAAGTCTCCACGAGCAACCATTATTCCGTCACTTACATTAATGATTTCTTCTAAATTATCCATTCCCATTTGTGATTCTATTTTAGAGATAATTTTCATGTCTTCACGGTTTTGTTCTTTTAATATTTCTCTGATTGCAAGTACGTCTTCTGCACTTTGTACAAATGATGCAGCAAGATAATCACCAGCGTGTTTACATGCATAAATAATATCTTCTTTGTCTTCTTCAGAAATGAATGGTATTTTCAAATCTACGCCTGGAACGGCACAACTTTTTTTAGAATAAAGCGTTCCACCATTAATTATTTTAGCAACAACATAATTATTGTGTTTTTCAATTATTTCTGTTTTCATTAAACCATTTTCTAGTAAAACGATATTGCCAATTTGCATTGCATCAATGGCACTTTTATGATTGAAAGTTAAACTTTCTTCTGTACCAATTACATCTTCTTTTACAAATTTTATTGTTTTGCCGATAGTTAGTTTAATGCCTTCTTCTTGAGTTATACCTGATCTAAATTCAGGACCTTTTGTATCATAAAGAATACCTATATTTTTACCAGTGGTTTTTCTTACTTCTTTTATAGTGTTTACTGCTTGCTCTCTTTCTTCAATTGTTGCATGAGAAAAATTTATTCTTGCAACATTAGCACCGGCTTCAACCATTTTTGTAAATACAGGAATGGTATTAGATGCTGGTCCAATACTTGTTATTATTTTTGTTTTTTTCATGTTTAATTCCTCCTTAAAGCCAGTTGATTATATAATATTTTTAATTAATTTTCAAGATAATGTAGTAATTAATTTGTATTACTATGTATATTTTAAATCTTTTTTATTGAACGTATCTTTTCTTCTTGAATAATGAGCGTAAATATTTTATAATTAAATAGAATAGAGGGTGATTTTTTGAAAAATAAAATCGTTAAAGTCCTTCAAAATAAAAGAGCAAGGTATCTTTTAGTTTCTTTTGTTTTGGTATTATTTTGTTTAGCATTAAATATAGCCTTTAGTGCATTTACCAGTAATGCTGGTGGAGTGGCCGCTAATTTAAACGTTAAAAATATGACTTATTCTGTTAAGTTAAATGGTACTAGTGGAACAATTATTAAAGCTAATAAAAATGGTTTAACTAAAGTTAATACAACGTTTACTGCATCTAATGATAGGTCTAGTAAATATGAACTTAGCTATGATGTATGCTCTGATTCAACTTGTTCTTCAACGATAACTAAACCAAGCACATTAACTGTACAATATTCTTCAAGAACTACTGATGCTCATACAGGATCTATAGCAGCAACAGGTACTGTTAATATAAGAGTTGTTATTACAAACACAGCATCTAGTGATGTATATATTAGACTTAGAATGAATGCAGGCTTTACCCATAATACACTTAATTTAGAAAAGAAGGTTACTGGTCCATACAATGAAGATGATTTAACTGTTTATTCTTATATAAATGGAACAAAAAAGGATGCTTTTCCAACTAGCTCTAACTATGGTGCATCAGTAAAATGTCAAATAGATGGTGGCGGAACAAGTAATGCTAGTGGTAGTGCATCATGGGATGGCTCAAAGTGGAACGTAAATATAACGGGCGTTGACACTGGTAGAACAGTGTGTAATGTTTATTTTGTTCCAGAAATTAATATTGCTTATAGTGGTGCTGAGGTAACTCGTACGATTGATGAAGCCGGAACATATAGAATAACGGTTACTGGTGCTGCTGGTACACAGGGTAATAAATATGGTTATACGAGTTCAACTTTAGCAGCTGGTAAAGGCGCTCAAATATATGGTGATTTTACATTTGCTAAAGGTGATGTTTTATATATTAATGTTGGCGGTATGGGATCATCAACAACTGGTACTTCGAGAGATGGTGCTAGTGGTGCTGGAGGTGGTGGTACTTTCATATTTAAGAAAGTATCAAGCGTATCTAATAGTAATATTCAGTTTACTAAAAACGGAGCGTATTATGAAGTTTTAATTGTCGCTGCTGGTGGTGGTGGAACAGGAGATATCGGATATAGAAGTAATGATTCTTCTTATGCAGGTAAAAATGGTGTTGCTACTACTTATTACTCAAGTTCTAATTATACTTCTTATAGTACAACTACTATATCAGGAACATCAAGTCAAGCAGTATCAAGTGTATTAGGTATAAGTCAGTGGATTAGTTACAATTTAAAAGGTGCTACATATACAAGAGGTTCAAGTACATGTACAGGTGGTTTTGGCGGCGGAGGCTGTGAAGATGATAACCAATCATATGGTGGTGGCTGGAATGGTTCTAGTTATACTACATATAGTTTCTGTAATGGTAAAAATTGTACTGGAACTGATGGCGTTCAAACTTCTAATGGAACATTTAAAATGGTTAAGATATCTTAGAATAAATAAAAAAACGTTCAATTTAGAACGTTTTTAGTTTGGAAAGTTTTTGTTATATTCCAAGTATGCTTTATATAATGGGGTGTCTTTATCTTCATGGAATTTCATTCCTTTTTCTTCCAGAAGTTTTTTTACTATGTAGTCAGTTAAATGGGGATTTCTAATAAGTAGAGGACCTATTAGGTAGGTGCCGTAGAAGTTATTTTCAGTATAACCTTCATAGGTACTCTTTTTATTATCGGCATCTCCCTTAATTAGAGTAAATAAATGATTATTATCTATTTGAATAAGAGATGCACGGTTTTGAAAACCTATAATGTTATCTTCTAGATTATCATAGTGCATAGTACATTCACCAGTTATTCTTTCATTTGCTTCCCTTGAGTAGTAAGGAAATAGGTTTAAGCCATCATATTCAGTATTATTATAAGTTAATGACTTACCAAATAATTCATGTGAGTTACCAGTTGAGATAAATACTTTTCCACCTTTAATAGCACTTTTAATTTCTTTAGTATATTTCTTAATATCTTCTAAGGTTAGAAGTAAGCTTTCTTTTGATCCTGTACCAATATAGAAAATATCATAATCTTTAAAATTAATATCGTCACCAATTGATAGTAAGTCTATTTCAGTTTCAATGTTTTGATTTTTAAGTGATTCTTTTAGAGCAATAATATTACCTTGTTCCCCATAAAGATTCATTAAATCATAATATAAATGAGCAATCTTAACCTTCATAAGTATTTGCCTCCTTAAATAGTTTTTTCAACACCTCAGTCATATCAAAGCATACCATTGTAAATATTGTGCCATCTGAGTTCTCTCTTAAATATTTTATTATTAAATTAATGTTATCTACCATAAAGATTTTGTCTTTTGGAACACCTTCAAGAAGTAATCGTGCTTCAACGTCATATCTAAATCTACCAATACAGAATATTTTATCTATTTCATCAGTGTTAAGAATTTTAAAATCAACGTCATATAACCATGAAATATCATTATATTTATATCTACGACTTACATTATCAAAGCCCATAATAATAGTTTTAGGTCCTTTATGATTATTAATATAATTTAGTGATTGAACATAACTTAGGTTGTTTTCATTTTTGGATTCAAGCATATCAACTTCACGATTATCTAATTTTAAAGTCTTAAGTCTTTTACTTTCTAGAGTATTTTCGTTTAAGGCGTGCATTATTTGGGTATCGGTTAGTCCTATCTCAGAAGCAGCTGAGTAAGCGGCTAGTGTGTAGTACGCAGCAAAGAAGACATCTTTATTTAATTTAACTTTGTTACCATTAATAATCATTTCTTTGTTTTCTAGATTTAGATTATCGCCAGTAAAATCAGTTTTTCTTATGAAGTCTTTATTAGGACAAGAATATACGCCTAGGTGGCCATAGTGGTAAGATGTGTATTTAAGTTTTTTATGGCAGATTGGACAGTAGGCTGCATCAACATTGTTACTGATTGGTTTCTTTAAATCATAAGATGTTTTGTTAATTCCGTATGTACATACTGGGCCTTTATGTAAGAATGAAAATCTATTTACGAATGGATCATCAGCATTAATAATTACTTCAGTATTCTCATCAATTGAAGACAGTATTTTATTTAAGATAATTTCTGGTTCACCATTTCTTGCTGGCTGATCTCTTGTAATGTTTGTAATAACTAGATGAGTAAGTGTACTTTTAGTAAACGTCTTCTTAATATAAGATTCATCCATTTCAAGAAGAAGAACATCTGCCTTTAATTTATGAGTAAAAGCATTTGTATTATTTAAAATTAATGTAGCAGTTCCGTTTAAAACGTTTGAACCAGAAGAGTTCCAGACAACATTTAATCCATTATCTTTTAGGATGTGGGAAAGCATACTTGTTGTTGATCCTTTACCAGAAGAACCAGTAACTCCGATAACATATTTTGGATACTTAATGCTCTCAAGAACTTTACCATTCATCTTTAAAGCAACACTTCCAGGATAGACTGTTCCATTTTTCTTAAATAGTTTACATACATTTGTAATTAGTTTACATGTTAGTATTTGAATAGTTGTTTTCATTATTTATCACCACTTAAATTATACAATAATTTGTTATTTTTACAAAGTATTTGTTTGAATTGTACATTACTTTATAGTATAATTTTAAATATAAAGGGTAAGTAAGGTGAGTATATGAGAAATATTTATTCAGCTTTGGATATTGGATCAGATTCTATCAAACTTGTATGTGGTGAATTTATTCATGGTAAGTTAAATGTTCTATGTGCAGAGAAGACTTATTCTTTAGGTTATCAGAATAATGTTATAAATGATAAAGATGAGCTTGTATCTAGCATAAAAAAACTTGTTAATGAGTGTAGTGAAAAGCTTGGCTTTAATATAAGGAAAGTGCTGCTTTCTGTACCGGTAACTTATACAGATTTTTATTATACCGAAGGAAAAGAAGAAATTACTAGTGAAGACTACCGAGTAACAAGTGATAACATTATAAATGTTTTAAAAAATGCAGCCCGTGGTAATATTCCAGCAAATGAAGAACTTATTCAAGCAATACCTGTTATGTTTAGGGTTGATAGTGAGGAAAGCAAGACTCCGCTTGGACTTAAGGGAGAAAACTTATTTGTTAAAGCAATGCTAGTAGCATCAGATAAAAGATTTATCTACGAATTTATAAAAGTCGTAAGTGAAGCAGGTATCGAAGTAGTAGATATTATGCATGGTGCCTTAGCAGATTATGCAAATTTTGATACATCACTTGATAGTAAGACGGGTGCACTTATTAATTTAGGTAATACTAGTACGTCAGTCGGTATATTTAGTAAAGGCATTCTAATAAATAGTGAGATTCTTAATTTAGGTGGATATGAACTTGATAGGGATATTGGCCTTAAATATAATTTAAAACGTAGTGATGCAAAGATGGTTAAAGAAAAGTTTGCCTTAGCAAGTGTGAAGAATGCTAGTAATAAAGAACAGATGAAATTAACAGATAAAAATGGTGAAAATATAATAATTAGTCAAAGAGATGTAAGTGAGTTAGTGTCAAATAGGCTTAAGGAAGTACTAAAACTTGCAAAAAAGACAATTAACCACTTAACAAAGAAAGAAATTAGTTATATAATTGTAACAGGAGGATTGACTGAACTAAGAGATGCACCATTAGTAATTCATGAAGAGTTTGGTAATAAAGCTAGACTAGGAATGATTAATTATGTTGGTGCAAGATATAACGGGTATAGTACATGCATCGGAATGCTTCTATACTTTTATAGTAAGTTAAGACTTAGAGATAAAGAATTTTGTATGATAACTGATGATGATATAGATACCCTAGTAAATGGTGCTAGAGAAGTTACAAACGATTCGATACTTGGAAAAGTATTTGGGTACTTTTTTGATAATTAAAGGAGAGATATAAATGTTTGGATTAGAGATGGATCAAATCGCTAAGATAAAAGTTATTGGTGTCGGTGGAGGCGGAAATAACGCAGTAAACCGAATGATAGAGTCAGGAGTTAAAGGTGTTGAGTTCATAGTTGCTAATACTGATTTACAAGTATTAAATGCTAGTAAAGCTGCTTGTAAGTTACAAATTGGTGCTAACATGACTGGTGGACTTGGTGCTGGAGCTAATCCTGAAGTTGGTAGAAGCGCTGCCATGGAAAGCAAAGAAGAAATAAAAGAAGCCTTAAAAGGTGCTGATATGGTCTTTGTTACTTGCGGTATGGGTGGTGGAACTGGTACTGGAGCAGCACCTGTTATTGCTGAGATTGCTCAAGATTTAGGAGCTCTTACTGTTGGTATAGTTACTAAACCTTTTAGATTTGAAGGCAAAAGACGTATGGAACAAGCAGTACTTGGTATTGAAGAATTAAAGAAACATGTTGATACCCTAATTGTTATTCCAAACGACCGCTTAAGAGAAATTATTGATAAGAGCACACCAATGATTGATGCCTTTAAAGAAGTAGATAACGTACTTCATAGAGGAGTTCAATCTATCAGTGACCTAATTGCTGTATCTGGTTTAGTTAACCTAGACTTTGCCGATGTTAAGACAGTAATGGCAAAACGTGGTTCAGCACTTATTGGTATTGGCTTAGGTGTTGGAGAAAATAGAGCTATTGAAGCAGCTAAACAGGCCGTATCTAGTCCATTACTTGAAACAAGTATTGATGGAGCAACAGATGCTATCATTAATGTAACTGGTGGAACAAGCTTAACACTTTTTGAAGCAGAAGATGCTGCTGAAGTAGTAAGACAAAGTAGTAACACAGATATTAATATTATCTTCGGTGCAGTTATTAATGAAAACTTAAATGATGAAGTAATTGTTACCGTAATTGCAACTGGATTTGATGATGTACCACAAGCAGACACACCTGCACAAGGAAGACCAAAATTAGAAGAAGAAAGTGATTTTGATATTCCACCATTCTTAAGGGAAAGAGATAATTTTTAGTTTATAACTTTATTCGACATCTTTATAGATGTCTTTTTTTTATAATAATATAGGTGATACCATGACAATATACATAGATGTAGTCTTAATACTTAATTTTGTTATTGATATGCTTCTTATAATTGGTGTTGATATGTTATTAAAAAGACATACTAAGTTTAGAAAGATTGTTATTAGTTCTTTAATTGGTAGTTTATCTACACTTTTATTATTTATCATTAAAGGTAGTTTTTTGATGATAACATATAAACTTGTTATAAGTATTTTTTTAGTTATAATTGCTTTTGGTTATAAGGGATTTGATTATTTTAAAGAGAATTTGTTTTGGTTATATATTATAAGTATTATTTTAGGTGGTTCTTTATATTTACTTAATGATACGATTACTTTAGAAAGTAATGGACTGGTGTTTAGTAAAGGTACTTTTGGATATAATGTTTTACTCTATTTACCTGTTGGTTTAATTATTTTATTTAAGTATATTATGTATGTTAAGAGTTATAGATGTAATAATTCTAATTATTTAGATGTAAGCATATATTATAAAGATTTAATTATTAGTGAGACTGGTTTTGTAGATACTGGTAATAATTTGAGGTATTTTAATAAGCCAGTTATTCTTGTTAATGGTAGTTTAGTTAAGGGTGATGTGTTATTTAGTTATATGCCTTATAAGGTTGTTGGAGGTAGTGGACTACTTAAAGTGTTTAAACCTGATAAGGTAGTTATTGATGGCAAAGAAGTAAAAGTATTAGTAGGTATTAGTGATGTTAATTATAAGGGAGTAAATATTATTTTAAATAAGGAGGCTTTATGAAAAGGTTATGGGTTTTGATTTGTAAGTTACTAAAGATTGATACGAATATTTTATTTTTGGGTAGTACGGATGTTTTACCACCACCATTATCTAAAGAAGAAGAACTCAATTATGTTATTCTTGCTAGAGGTGGGAATATAGAAGCAAGAAACAAACTAATTGAACATAATTTAAGATTAGTAGTATTCCTCGCTAAAAAATATGAAAGTGCCGGTTATGATTTAGAAGATTTAGTTAGTATTGGGACAATTGGACTTATTAAAGGGATAGAAACTTATAAGCCAGATAAGAATATCAAACTCGCAACATATGCTTCTAGATGTATTGCTAACGAGATACTTATGTATTTAAGAAAGAATAAGAAAAGAAGGGCAGAGGTCAGTTTAGAAGATGCACTAAACTATGATGCTGAAGGAAATGAACTTCATTTAGAAGATATTCTTGGAACTGAAGGAGATTTGGTATTTGATGAATTTAGTGAAAAAGAAAACAAGATAACTTTAAGTAATGAACTTAGTACTTTAAGTGATAGAGAAAAACTTATTATGACACTTAGATATGGACTTAATGGAACTGATGATTATACACAGAAAGAGGTAGCAGAGATGCTTGGCATTAGTCAGTCTTATATATCTAGATTAGAGAAGAAGGTTGTTAAGAAGTTACAAGGTGCACTTTTAAAGTGATGTTTTACTTTATTTATTATGTGTTATTTGGTATTATATGGTTGTATTAATTTTTGAGCTGTTATGTGTTAATATGTTAATTTGGTCGACTAGGGTTTATAATTATTTAACAGCGATAATTATAGGCATTCATGCGGGAAGTATTCCTTTCTTTGGAAAGAAAAGGGATACTTCTCTTTTTTTGTATAGGATGGTGGTAATAAGTGATTAATAATGAGTTTAAAGGTAGTTTGAAACCTATGATGAAAACATCGGAAATGGTTTCTCATTTAAAACATAAGAATATTAAGTTTGAAAAGATGAGTGAGGATGATGCTTTAAGATATTTAAAATATAATAATAATTATTATAATGTTACAGCATATAGGCATAATTTTGCTAAATATCCTTCACCGGCTGGGAAATATGAAGGCTTATATCAAGATTTAGATTTTGCATATTTAAAAGATATGGCAATTATTGATTATAGAGTCAGATTATTATTATTTAAAATGGTGATTGATATAGAACATTATTTAAAAATTAGAATATTAAATATTATAGAAGAAATAGATGAAGAAGATGGTTATAAAATAGTAAACTCGTACTTGAAATATGATTATAATAATTCTAAGATTTCAAAAAATGTTAATGACAGCATAAGAAGAAAAGTAACAAATAATAATTATAAAGATATATTTATTCAGTATGATTTTGATGGAAATAGGAAAATTGAAAACATACCAGTATGGGAGTTTTTGGAAATAATTACTTTTGGGGAACTAATTCGTTTTTATGATTTCTTTATTCATGAATATAATTTAAAAAAAGAGTATCAGTATGTGCAAATTTTAAAAGATATAGTTAAATTAAGAAATGCGGTGGCTCATAATACAAGTATTTTATCTCAGCTTGCTGAAAGAGATGATATTCATCTTGTAACTTGTAATATAATGGAATATTTAAAAGATTGTAATATAGGTAAAACAACGAGAAAAAATAAATTAAATAACTCCAGAATTAGACAAATAACATGTACTCTTTATATGTTTAATAAGGTAGTGACCAGTGATGGAATTAAAGAAAATATTTGTAAAGAGATAAATAAATTATTCTTTTATAGAATAGTTCTGCATAAAGACTATTATAATAATAATTAATTATTAAAGTCAGTTTATTTATATTTTAAAAATATTATTGAAAAAAATTATAAAAATATTAAAAAATAAGTTGACATGTTTAAAATTTATGTGATATATTGTTTGTGCATGGAAAAACGTCAAATCGTTTTTGTAAGGATTCTATACTAACGGTAGAGTCCTATTTTTATTTATAGAATTAAAAATTTTTAATATGTTATTTGTAAAAATAAGTTAATACGTTTAAAATTTATGTGATTTATTGATTGTGCATGGAAAAACGTTAAATCATTTTTGTAAGGATTCTATACTAATTGTAGAATCCTATTTTTTTACTTGAATAAATAACAACATATTTTTCCACTATAAACTAGAGGTGAAAATAGTGGGTAAATATAAAGTTGATATTCCTTTTGTAGATACTAATAATATTAAAGTTCTTAAAAATGATGAAATGTTAGAGCTTTTTAAGAAATATAATGATGGAGATATGCTGGCTAAAGAAGAGTTAATTAATGGTAATTTAAAACTTGTTCTTAGTATAATTAAAAAATATAATAATGGAAAATATGATATGAATGATTTATTTCAAGTTGGAGTGTTAGGTCTTATTAAAGCAGTTGATAATTTCTCACTTGAATATAATGTTATGTTTTCAACGTATGCTGTTCCTTTAATTATTGGTGAGGTTAAAAGATTTATTAGAGATTCTAGTGCAGTTAG
>URHW01000007.1 GCA_900547775.1 uncultured Mycoplasmatota bacterium
TAAGTGGGGATTTAGTACGTGTGCGTGGCAAGCGCGCATGCGGATTCTCCTTTTGGAGCAATACGCGCTTGGCACAACCCAAAGCGCCTTTTGCGAGTATATATACACGCGAAAGGCGGCACATTTTCAACATTTGAAAGGCCTTTGACTTTTTCAGGGTGCTATGGTGGACGTGGGTTTTGGACGTTTGTGATAGGCATGCGCTTGTCATATTATTAATTTTAGTTTTTGCAAGTGTTTAACGAGCAAAAACGGTTTAGAAATATAATTATGCGGGCTATAACTATGTGAATAGATTTATAGTAGGAATTATGCTATTTAAAGTACGGGCTATGTTGTGCTTGGGTCCATTGGTTTGGTGGTGGTCCTTGTCTCCTAACAACTTCAATGGTGACAACGCTAACGTTTGGAACGTTAACGGCAGCAATGGCAACTTCGACAACAACAACGTGAACAACACTAACGGCGTCCGTCCTTATTTTCTCTTAAATTAAAATTAAAGTTGAGTTCATGGCAATGTCTATTAGGGAACAAGACCACATGATAGAGAAACAAGCATATTCCTTTAGATTACGCTAGTACAGGTGATCTTCGAATATTATATTAGGAGTTATGATTTGTTAGTAGGGGTATTTTGCCTTCGAAAGTGAGCTGTAATGTACTTAATATATGTAGGAAGCACGCAAATGCGTGCTTTTTATAATTGTTGTTTACGGATAAGGAGGAGTATAGATGGGTAAGCAATTGGATATTTATAAGAGATTTAAGGCTAATAATCCTGATAAGTATTATTTATTTAAGGGAGGAATATTTTATTATTTTTTAGCTGAGGATGCTGAGTATTTTAATAATAAGTGTGGGTTTAAGTTAACTGCTTTTGGAGATAGTGTTAAATGTGGTTTTCCAGTAAGTGCGCTTGAAAAGTATTTATATTTATTTAAAGAGGAAAATATTGAGTTGATAAGTGATGATAGTGGGCCTGAGAAAATAGTGGTTGATATTATTAGGGGTATTGATTTAAGTAATACTACACCAGAAGATGCAGTAAATATTTTGGCGGAGTTAAAGGAAATGTTAGATGAAAAACAGTTATAGTTGTATTAAGGATGAGTTTAGGATATTGTCTGAAGTTAAGAAGTTATTGGTGTATGTTGATGGGTATGTTTGTGAGAATTTTCCTAAGAATAAGAAGCATTTGAAGGTATTGTTGTTTGATGAGTGTAAGAGTTTATATATGAATATTGTACGTGCTAATAACACTGATGGGAGTGTTAAGAGAAAGTATCAGGTTGAGGCTATGTGTAATATTAGTTTTATAGATTTTACTGTTGGTTATATGTATGATTTAGGGATTTTGGTTAGTAGAAGGTATAGTAGTATTGTTAGGTTATTATCTAATATAGATACTATGGTTAGAGGGTGGAGTAAATAAAAAGGGTCGGTTATTTGTATAATAATTTATTGAGTTTTGATAATATTAATGAGGCTTATAGGGTTGTTAGAAGTAAATGTAGAAACAAAAGAATTATTTTGAGGTTTGATTTGCACAGAAATATTAATTTGTATAATATTTTGTTTGATTTGCATTATAAGAGGTATGAGCTTGGTTGGTATAACATTTTTATTATTAATGAGCCTAAGTATAGGCTTATTATGAGTGAGAATATTAGGGATAAGGTGGTTAATCATTTAATTAGTAGTACTATATTAATTAGGGCTTTGGATAAGAAGTTAATATATAGTAATGTTGCGACTAGAGTTGGTAAGGGTAGTGGCCTTGCTAATGATTTGTTAATGAAATATTTGAATAATATCTTACTTAAGCATAGGCGAGTGTACTGTTTAAAGATGGATGTTAAGAAGTATTTTTATAATATTGATCATGATATTTTAAAGAGAATGCTTAAGCAAGATATTAAGGATAAAGATGCATTAGATATTGTTTTTAAGGTAATTGATAGTACTGATGAAGATTATGTTAATGAAGATATAGATAGGGTTAGGTATAAGGAAATAGAGAGGGTTAAGTTACTTAATATTATTGATAAAGAAAAGGATAAGAAGATAAAGGAGTTATTAAGTATTCCTTTATATAATAAGGGTAAGGGGCTCGGTATTGGTAATATGACTAGTCAAATACTTGCAGTTTATTATTTAAGTGAGGTAGATCATTTTATTAAAGAGGTGTTGGGTGTTAAGTATTATATTAGATATATGGATGATTTGATTATTTTAGGTAGTGATTTTGAGTATTTAAAGTTTGTTTATAATATGGTTAGTAGAAAGATGAACGAGTATGGTCTTGCTTTAAATAGTAAGAGTGGGATTCATGAGTTAAGTAGAGGTTTTAGTTTTTTAGGTTATACTTATAAACTATCTAATAAGATAGTTATAAGGGTTAATAATGCAACTTATAGAAGGGTTGGTAAGCATTTAAGTAGTTTGGTTAAATATGATATAGAAATGTTTAAAAGAAGTATGATAAGTTATAAGGGCTTTTTTTCTAGGTGTAATTAATTATATATTTGTGATAAAATTAGTTAGAGGTGTAGTATGTTTACAATTTATGATTATTTAGATTATTATAAGAATTGTTCTTTTGAGGAAGTTGGATTTAATCAAATGGATGCAATGCTTTTTGCTTGTTTAGTTTATTTACCGATAAAGTCTTTTAGTGAAAATAAAAGTTATAAAGATTTTGTTTCTTATGCTTATACATTTTATAAAGATGATTATAGTGGTGTTATGAAACCTAGTTCTTTTGCTCTTTTAAATAAAATTAAAACTAGTAAGAGATATGAAAATATTATAATTAGTAATTTTAAAAACGTTAGAAATAATGATACGCAGTTTGGTGCGATGAGTGTTAGGTTTAATGATAATCTACTTATTGCTTTTAAGGGTAGTGATAGTTCTTTAATTAGTTGGATTGAGAATTTAAGACTTAATTATCAGTATCCGACTTATACACAAAACAAGGGCATCAAGTACGCTAAGGATAATATTTTAGATAGTGATAAGAATGTTTATTTAGTAGGTCATAGTAAGGGTGGTAATCTTGCAATGTGTGCGGGGATGGAAATACCTAGTGGTTTAAGAGATAAAGTTAAGGTTATTTATAATTTTGATGGTCCTGGTTTTTTAAAGAAAGAATATGAGAAGAAATTTAATTTAATTAAAGAGAAAGTTGTTAATATAGTACCGACTGGTTCTGTTGTGGGAATGTGTTTGTATAATGATAATTTTAAGTCTGTTAAGAGTAAAGATTTGGCTTTTGGTGAGCATTATCCAGTTGGTTGGGATGTGTTTGGCGAGTTTTTTGTAAAGACTAGTTTGTCTAGAGTTAGTAAGCAAATTCATGAGATGACTACAACAAATTTAGATGCTGTTGATAAGAAACAGTTAGGCGAAACAATAGAGGAATTATGTAAGGGGTTAGGTGTAGATTACGATTCTGATTTTCATTTAAGTATGAGTGAAATATGGGAAATAATAAGAAATATGAAAGGTATTGATCCTAAAGTATATAAGTATTTAACTAGTGTGATGCAGACGCTTATGAAAGTTAAGTGAGAGTATGAATAAACTTAAAAGAATTATTTATGTGATATGTGCAATGCTAATTTTTATTGTTATTTTATTACTTTTAGTTGTGCATACTTTTAATCATACTGAGGTTAATAATGATAGTGGTACTGTTTATGTTAAACCTTTAAAAGGGATAGGCTGTTAAGTATTTCTGAATATAAAATTTATGAATGAAAAATTAGCTATTATTCTTATTATTAGTACTTTAAAAAGGACTAGAGAGCACACTCTAGTTTTCTTTTGAAAATGAACCTTAAAGTGTTTTTTTATTTTGATAAATAATGTATAATTATATTTGTGAGTAAGCAGGAGGAGTTTATGGATAATGCGTTAGAAAGATTTTTTAATAAGATAGATTTTAACAATAGAGAAACATTTAAAGATGCTAAAGTTGTTAAGGTTGTTGTTAATAATAAAAATGATTCTTGGGAAGTATATATTCATGCTCCTAGTTTTTTAGATATAAATGCATTAAATGAGTTATCTCTTTTGGCGTCTAAGGGTATTGAAGATGTTAGTACAATTAATATTATTGCTGATTATGATAGTTATAGTGATGATGATGTTAAAGAGTGTTTTTTGTTTTATTTAAATAGTTTGTGTACAGATAATCCTTCATTAATGAGTTTAGTTGATGGTGTAGTTAATATTAGTGATAGAGTTATTAATATGTCTTTATCTAGTAGAATGGAATGTGATTTGCTTAGTAGTCATGCTTCTAAGTTATTGAAACTTTTAAGTAATGCAGGATTTAAGGGTTATGAGATAACTTCTATTGTTAGTGATGAAGCAAGTAGTAGTGTTAAGAAAGAGATTCAAAAAAGAGAAGAACCTAAGATTAAGGAAGAGCCTCAGTATAAAGTTATTGTTGGAGAAGAGATTAAAAGTAAAACTATTACTGAAATTAAGGATATTTTAGGAGAAGAAAATAATGTTACTTGTGAGGCATATATTTTTGGTGTTGAAGAGTTTGTTTCTAATAAAAGTAATTTTAGAATTTTAACTTTAAAAATTAGTGATAAGACTGATAGTATTCTTGCTAAGATTTTTTCTAGGGATGAAGAAGAGTTTAATAAGTATAAGAGTGGATTAAAGGAAGGTAAATGGTATAAGTTTAGGGGTTATATTAAAAATGATACGTTCGCTAAGGATTTGGTTTTTAATATACGTGATGTTAATGAAATACCTGATAAGACTGTTAAGTTTAAAGATGATGCTGAAGAGAAGAGAGTAGAACTTCATGCTCATACGATGATGAGTCAGATGGATGCGGTTACGAAATTCGATTTAGATAAGCATTCTTGTGAACTTATTACGAATGCAATTAATGCTGGATATAAGGCTGTGGCGATTACTGATCATAATGGTTGCCAAGCATTTCCTATATGTTATGAGATTATTAAAAATCATAATAAGGGAGTGGAAGATGAGAGTAAAAGATTTAAGGGCTTGTTTGGGACTGAACTAACTCTTGTTGATGATACAGTTAATATTGTTGTTAGACCAAGTGATTTATCTCTTATGGAGACAGAGTTTGTAGTGTTTGATACAGAAACGACTGGTTTTAATGCCGGTGGTGGAGATCAAATGATTGAAATTGGTGCGGTTAAGATTTGTAATGGTGAGATAACAGATAGGTTTGATGAACTTATTGATCCGGGTAGGTCTCTTCCTTCTAAGATTACTGAGGTAACGCATATTACTGATGATATGTTAAAGGGTAAGGATAATGAAGAAAATGTTACTAAACGTTTCTTAGAGTGGAGTGGAGATGCTCCAATGGTTGCTCATAATGCTAAGTTTGATATTTCTTTTATTGAGATGTCCATGAAAAAGTATAATTTGGGAGAGTTTAAAAATACGGTAGTAGATACTTTGGAGTTATCAAGAGCAATTGATCAGGAACACTCTCGTCATAGTTTGTCAGCACTTGTTAAAAGATATGATGTAAATTTTGATGAAGATGCACACCATAGGGCGGATTATGATGCTGAAGGAACGGCGCTTGTATTTTATAAAATGCTTAAGAGACTTGCTAGTCAAAATTATAAAGTAATAAGTGATTTAGATAAGTTAATTAGTAAGGATGAGATTTATAAATTTGGGCGTACTTATCATTTTAATGCAATCGTTAAAACTAAGGAAGGACTTAAAAATTTATTTAAAATAGTTAGTTTAGCAAATACTACTTATTTATATAAGACACCTAGAATTCCTAGAAGTAAGTTGAATGAATTAAGAGAAGGTATATTAATTGGTAGTGGATGCTCTGAGAGTGAAGTCTTTATGGAGGCTAAGAGTAAAGATGGAGAAGAACTATCTAATATTATTCGTTTTTATGATTATGTAGAAGTTCAACCACCTGAGGTTTATGGACATTTGCTGCAAACTGGTGATTTTGGAAATAGTGCTGAACTTATTAATCATATAAAAAAAATAGTTGATGCAGTAGAGACTACGGGTAAGATAATGGTAGCGACTGGTGATGTTCATCATTTCTTTAGGGAAGATAAGATTTATCGTGAGATTATTATTAATCAAAAGGTTCCTGGTGGCGGAAGACATCCGCTTGCTAAGAGTAGTATAACTGAGATACCTTCTATGCATTTTAGAACTACTAAAGAGATGCTTGATGATTTTAGTTTCTTAGGTGAAGATGTTGCTAAGAGAATTGTTATTGAGAATACTAATAAGATTGCTGATCTGGTTAGTGAGTTTGAAGTTATTCCAGATACTGGTGGAACGCCTTTTTCTCCAAGAGTTAAGGCTGATGATGGTAAGACTTATTTGGATTGTCCAAGAGTTGTTACTGATTTAGTTTATGATAGAGCAACTAGTTGGTATGGACAGGAACTTCCGATTATTATTGAAGAGAGAATTGGTAAAGAATTATATGGTGATATAGTATATAAGATTTGTAAAGAAAAAGTTAGTGCAACAATGAGTTCTGATGATCCATCTTTTGAAAGAACTGTTTTTGATGAGGTACACAAAAGTATTTATACTGGTGTAGATTATGTTAAAGAAATGGTTCATGATTATGTTAAAGAGCACTGGAGTGAAGAAGACGGTGAAATGAGTGATTCTGCACTAGATAAAAAAGTTAAGAAGAGTTTAGGCGGTATCATTGGTGGTGGATTCGATCCAATATATTTGATTGCTCAAAGACTTGTTAAACACTCTAATGATGAAGGGTTCTTAGTTGGATCAAGAGGTTCAGTAGGTTCATCATTTGTAGCTACGATGATGGGTATTACTGAAGTTAATCCACTAGCAGCGCATTATAGGTGCTTAAAGTGTAAAAGAAGTTATTTCCAAGATGAAGAAGGAAATGATTTAAGTTTAAATTACTCATGTGGAATTGATTTACCTGATCGAGTTTGTGAATGTGGTGAGAAATTATATAAAGATGGTCATGATATGCCATTTGCAACATTCTTAGGCTTTAATGCAGATAAGGTTCCAGATATCGATTTGAACTTTTCTGATTTAAATCAAGCAAGTGCTCATGAATATACTAAGGTACTATTTGGTGTTGATAATGTTTATCGTGCTGGTACGATTGGTACTGTTGCAGAAAAAACAGCATTTGGTTTTGTAAGAGGTTACGCTGAAGATAAAGGTATTATCTTAAGAAATGCTGAAATAGAAAGATTAGCTATTGGTTGTACTGGTGTTAAAAGAACTACAGGTCAGCACCCAGGTGGTATCGTTGTTGTTCCTGATTATAAGGAAGTTTATGATTTTACACCATTCCAGTATCCAGCAGACGATGTAACAAGTGCTTGGAGAACAACACACTTTGGTTATCACTCAATTGAAGAATGTTTACTTAAGTTAGATATTTTAGGTCACTCAGATCCAACACAGCTAAGAATGATTCAAGATTTAACTAAGATGGATGTAAGTAAAGTGCCACTTGATGATAAAGAGACGATGAGTATTTTCTCGAGTACTAAAGCGCTAGGCGTAACAAATGAACAAATTATGTGCCCAACTGGTACTTTAGGTATTCCAGAGTTTGGTACTAACTTTACCATTGGTATGGTTGATGAAATTAAACCAACAACTTTTGCCGAACTTATTAAAATCGCAGGACTTTCACATGGTACTGATGTATGGCTAGGTAACGCAAGAGATTTATGTACGCCCGATGAGAATGGCAATATTAAAGTTCCATTTAAAGAAACTATTGGCTGCCGTGATGATATTATGGTTTATTTGATGCAACAAGGCGTTGAACCTATTAAAGCATTTAAAATAATGGAGTTTGTTCGTAAAGGTAAAGCTAGTAAACCTAAAGAAAAAGAAACTTGGGAGAAACATAAACAAACAATGATTGATAATCATATTCCAGATTGGTACATTGAGAGCTGTCATAAAATTAAATACATGTTCCCGAAAGCGCATGCAGCAGCATATGTTATTTCAGCATTCAGAATAGCTTGGTTTAAGGTTCATATGCCAGTATATTTTTATGCGTCATGGCTTACTAGTAAAGCAACAGATTTTGATGTTGAAACAATGACGCTTGGATATGAAGGAATAAAGAAAAGAATTACGGAAATTCAAGCTAAGGGTTTTGAAGCGACTAATAAAGAACTTGGTTTACTTGAAAGTTTAAAGGTTTGTTTAGAGGCGTGTGCTAGAGGTATTAAATTTTTACCAATTGATTTATATGATAGTAATGCAAGTGTATGGGGAGTTTATGATGAAACAAGTATTAGACCACCATTTTCATCAGTTGATGGGTTAGGTGAAACAGTTGCTAAGCAAATTGTTAAGGAAAGAGAAAATGGTAAGTTTATAAGCGTTGAAGACTTTCAGTTACGTGGTAAAGTCAGTCAAACTTTAGTTGAAAAACTACGTTCTATGCATGTTTTAGATAATATGCCAGAATCTAGTCAGTTAAGTTTATTTTAAGGATTACTTCGGTAATCCTTTTTAAGTTGGATTATTTTCATTGAAAAAAAAGTGACGGAAACGGCAAAAATTTTTAGTGGAATAAGTAGTAGTGTACTATAATCATTAATTTGATCAAGTACACTTTTTTTATGGCTTTTAAATTACATTATGTTATAATATGAGCGTGATGTTTATGAAGAAATTGAAAATACTTTATGAAGATAAAGATTTATTGGTAGTTAGAAAAGATGATAAGGTTCTTACTGTAAGTGATGGTAAAAGTTATAATACTTTGTATAGTGAGGTTTATGATTATTTGCATAAGAAAAATCAAAAAGTTTTTGTAGTTCATAGGCTTGATAAAGATACTAGTGGTTTAGTGTTATTTGCTAAAAGTGAGCGTGTTAAAAATATAATGCAGGATAACTGGGATAAGGTTATAAGAAAATATTATGCTGTTGTATGTGGTAAGTTAAATGGTGAAGGTGAAGTTAAGCAATACTTAAGTGAAGATAAGACGTTAAGGGTATATGTTAGTGATAAAGGTAAGCTTGCAATAACTCAATATAAATGTTTGAAAGTGTCATCAGCTTATTCTTTAATGGATGTTTTAATTAAGACTGGAAGACGTAATCAGATTAGGGTTTGTTTTTCTAGTTTAGGTCACCCTATTATTGGAGATAAGAAATATGGTGCTAAGAGGAATCCAATTGGTAGATTAGGACTACACGCTTATTATTTAGAATTTAAGCATCCGGTTAGTAGTAAAAATATAGTTATTGAAGATGAAATACCAGCTAATTTTAAAAAAATATTTGAAAGTGCAACTAAAAAGTAACAAAATTCTACTTAAATTTGGTAGTACGCAACAGGGTTTCATAGTATATTGACGGTGAGGTGAAAGAAATGAATTTTAATGAAAAATTACAAAAGTTAAGAAAAGAGAAAAAGTATAGTCAAGAAGAACTTGCTGATATGTTAGATGTTACAAGACAAAGTGTGTCTAAGTGGGAAAGTGGTCAGACGTATCCTGAAATGGATAAGTTACTTGCAATATGTAAGATATTTGGGTGCACTTTGGAAGAACTTACTAATGATACAATTAAGTTAAATGAGTTTGCTGGAGAAAAGAAGAGTAAGGTAAGTGATATAGCTAGTAGTGTTGAGGAATTTATTGAAAAAACCTATCATTATTTTACTGGAAGTACATTTAAAGATATTCTTAAATGTTTAATTATAATGTTTGTTGTTTATTTATTTCTATGTTTATGTAAGTATCCTTTTGATGCTTTAAAAGGGGGACTATATAATTTCTTTAATTCATTTATGGATGGTAAAGTACTTAATTTTTGTTATAGTTTTTTTAATCTAATTATTAATATTTTATATTATAGTTTAAAGTTATTTGTACTTGCTTATGTATTTAAGATTGGTTTTTTAGATAAAAAAGACGCTGGTTTAACTTATAATGTGAAAGAGGATAAGGAAAGTGCACATGCAAATGAAGTGCAAGGTATTAATAGTACTAAAACTAAACAAAAATATTCAATATTTGATGCTTTAGTAAGTATTGTGATCTTTTTTATAAAAATGTTTTTCTTAATTGGCGCAATACCACTTATTTTCTTATTTATATTTTTTATGTTTGCACTTATTATTTTAATCTATTTTATGTTTAGAGGAGTTTTCTTTTTTAGCATTTTTATAGGTTTAGTAAGCGTTATTATGCTTAATGAGATTGCTTTAGAGTTTATTTACAATTTTATTTTTGATAGAAGTCAGTGTTTTAAAAGAATGCTTATAACAATTATAGCTTCTTTAGCGTTTATAGGTGTAGCTGGTGGTTTATTTGTTATTGAATGTTCTAAGTATACGTATCATAATGAAGAGAGTGCAGATTTGTTAATAAGTAATAATTATTCTTATGGTTATAATGATAAAATGTATTTGGATAGTGATATTCTTAATTATTATAATGTGTCTTATGAAGTTGATGATAGTTTAAGTGCTGTGGTTAATGTTAAAGTTGTTAATAGT
Organism: uncultured Mycoplasmatota bacterium; assembly: GCA_900547775.1. Classification (GTDB taxonomy): domain Bacteria; phylum Bacillota_I; class Bacilli_A; order RF39; family UBA660; genus CAG-533. The sequence continues at coordinate 10,531 of URHW01000007.1, forward strand.
AAGTATAGAACTAGTTATGATGTTAAGTTAGATGGTAGTAAACTTTATTTATCTGTTTTACAAAGTGATGATTCATTTAGCTTTAGTGATATTTTTGATGTTTTTGTTAAAGACTTGAAAAATAAGGTTGTTTATAATTATACGTTAGATGATGGAGTTAGAATTGTTGTTACTTCTAGTGAGAAAAATATTAGCACAATAAAAAAGAATAGTGAAACTAAGCAAAAAGATGAAGAAAAAGAAATAAATAATCAAGATATATATGATTATAAAAAGAAGATTAGCGAGTTAGAAAGTCAAGTTGATGAATTAGAAAGAAATAATAGAGAGTTAAGTGATAAAATAGATGATTATAAGAGAAAGATTAGTGCTTTAAATGAATAAAAGATATTACCCTAGGGAAATATCTAATATCATCATTATTATAAAACCAATTATTGTGTAAAGAGCCATTAGCTCTTTTTTCTTGTTTGCCATGCTTTCTGGAATAAGCTCAACTATAATTACGTAAAGCATTGCACCACCAGCTACTGATAGTAGTAGTGGTAAGATAAACTGCATTTTGATTACTAGAAGAGCTCCAAGAATAGCTGCTATGGGTTCAACGATAGCACTTAAACTACCAATTAGGAATGATTTAAGTTTAGTTTTACCTTTTTTAAGCATTGGAAATGATATAGCTAGGCCTTCTGGGAAGTTTTGGATTCCAATACCGATTGCTAGGGTTAAAGCTTTCATTACTGATTCTGGACTATTATTAAGTGCTAATGCTCCAAAGGCTACACCTATAGCAGCACCTTCTGGTATGTTGTGAATTGTGATTGATAAAAGTAATTTGTCAATTCTTTTATTTTTTTGTTTTTCTTCTATTTTGTCTGTAATGTAGAGTAGTAGAGCACCAAGTGTTATTCCGACTGAGCATATTATCCACGGAGTTAATTCAAGTGTTTTTGCATGGTCTATTGCGGGGACAACTAAGGAAAATATTGAAGAAGATAACATGATGCCAGCAGATAGGCTTAGTAATTTATCCATTATATTTTGATTGATTTTTTTAAATAGAAAAATAGTTGCAGCACCTAGTGATGTAATAGTAAATGTTACAAGCCCCATAATAAAGGCAGCAATAATTGGATTTATTTCACTAAAAAACTTTATCATATTTTATTTTATTCAAGGTGTGTATTTTTGGTTAAAAGAAAAAAGACTTAGTTGTCTTTTACTTCCATAATTACTGGTAAGATTATTGGTCTACGTCCCGTAAGTTCATTTATAAATGGGTTAAGTTCTAGGATGATTTGATTTTTAAGATCTATATAATTGTATGAATTTTTAATTGTACGATTTACAATTTCGGTAACTTTATTTTCAATTTTATTAATTAAACCAGTATTTTCGTTTACTAGGACAAAACCTCTTGTTGTAATGTTTGGTTTTATTAGAAGTTCTCTAGTTATTGGGTTTATGTTTAGAATGGTTACTAAGATACCATCTTGACTCATAAGTTTACGGTCTTTAATTACAACTGAACCAATGTCACCAATTCTTGAGCCATCAACATATACGTCGCCTGCTTGAACTCTTTTGCCAAGTCTCGCACCGTCTTTAGTAAGTTCAACAGTATCACCATTTTTACAAATGAAGATATTTTCTTTTGGAATACCACAGTCAATTGCTAAATCTCCATGAGTTTTAAGCATACGATATTCACCATGCATTGGCATAAAGTACTCAGGTTTGATAATTCTAAGCATCCATTTTTGTTCTTCTTGTTTAGCATGACCTGATGTATGAATATCAGATAGTTCTGTATTTGTATAGACTTTTACACCTTTTAAGTATAGTTTATTGATTATTCGGTTAATTGATGCACGGTTTCCTGGAATAGGTGATGAAGAAAATACTACAATGTCATCTGGCATAAGTTCAATTTGTTTATGTGTACCATTTGCTATTCTTGATAGGGCAGCAAGTGGTTCACCTTGAGAACCAGTACATAAGATACATATTTCATGTTTTTTTAAATTTTTTGCTTCGCTTGCTTCAATAAATATGGTTTTATCTGTTATAAGATTATTTTTTAAAGCAATCTCTTTTGCAGTTTCCATAGAGCGACCGAATGTAACAATTTTACGGTTATTCTTACGGCAAGTTTCAACAATGTGCTTAATACGATAAATGTTAGAAGCAAATGTTGCTAAGATTATTCTTGAGTTATGACGAGCAAATACGTCACTTAGTGCTTCATCTACGCAAGATTCACTTGCTGAAAATCCTGGGCTTAAAGCGTTTGTACTATCACTTAGTAATAGTTTGACACCCTCACTACCTAATGCAGCCATTTTATGAATATCAGCCATTGGACCAATTGGTGTTAAATCAAATTTAAAGTCACCTGTTTCAAAAATGATACCGTTTGGGGTTCTAATTACAATTGCAAAACTATCTGGGATAGAGTGCGTTGTTGTTACAAAAGATATTTCAAAGTATTTATATTTAAATACGCTGTCTTTATCATATACTTCTAGATTTTTATAACCAATATTTCGATCATAAAACTTATTTTTAATTAAATCACAAGCAATTCTAGGTGCATATATAACTGGTATATTAATATTTTGAAGTAAGAATGTAATACCACCAATATGATCTTCGTGTCCGTGAGTGATAAATAATGCTTTTATTTTATCTTCATTTTGTTTTAGATATGTTACGTCTTGAATAACATAATCTATTCCTAGTAGTTCACTTTCTGGAAACATTACTCCAGCATCAATTATGATTATTTCATCTTCATGCTGAACTACGTACATGTTTTTTCCGACTTCGCCAAGGCCGCCCAAGGCAAAAATAGTCGTAACTTTCTCGTTATTATTCATATAATTCCTCCTCGTAAAAAAAATAAAAAGAAAAGCTTTTTTTCTGTTAATCATTATATAACAAATATGATAAAAAGTCTAGTACCATGAAAAAGTGAAATAAAAAAAGGAAATTAGGGATGTTCTTACAACAATAACTAATAGGAGGGTAAGATGAAAAAAATTATTTTAATGTTAGTTCTACTTATGCCATTTAAAGTTTTTGGTAGTTCTTACTATACTGATTATGGTTTTAAAGAAAGAACTGATAAGTATTATGAAGAAAGTGATACTTTAAAAAGAAAGGAGATTAAGTTATATCATAATGTTAAAAAGGAAATAACATATGATTATGTTGAGGATTATCTTTGTGATTGAGAGATAATTAAAGACGATTATAAAGTTGAGAGAAATTATTATAGTGATTATAGTCCGGAGTATATTCCAGTTATTAATTTAAGAGAAAGTGATTATAAAAAAGTAAGATATATATTTTTGTATGATTATAATATGCCAAAAGATATTATTAGTATGGAAGTTTTTAGTTATGGAAAGAAGATAAATTACAAGAAATTAGATAATGTTTATGATAGTTTTTCGGGTAAAAAATCATACTTAATAATTGATTTAATGGATATTTATGATTTTAAAGGTTTATCTATTAATGTTATATATGATGGAAGCATTGAAACTGATTATGAAAATTTTACTTTATTCTTTTCGCCAGTTGGTTATACTGTACCTTTTACGGATATTTATTTGAATAATTTTTATGTGAAAAAAGGAGTAAGTAATACTTTAATTAAGGTAATTAGTGATGAAGAGTATGATAGGTTATTAAATAGTTTGAAGTTTTCATTTTCTAATCGGGAGGCTATTAGTTATTTTTATAATGATGTTTATTATTATGGTTGCAGAAGAGAAAATGTTATTAAGAGTGGTTTATATAGTGAGGTAGCAAAAGATGGTTATGAATTAGAACTTGAAGATTATATCATAACATATGATTATTATGAAAGAACTAAATATGAGGTAATTGATGTTATTAAAAGTAAAGAAGATATTTTAAATTTAGTTAAAGGTAATGTTGAGGTTAGTAATTCAAATATTGATCTAAGTAAAAATGGAATTTATGAGTTTTATGTTAATGATAAAAAGCATAACGTGGAAGTTAATATTGATAGTAATAATAAGCCTAATTTAGATGTTAATGTTGGAAGTAATACTATACCTAATGTTTTAGTTAAGGAACCTATTATTGAAGAAAAGATAATTTATAAGGTTTTAAACAATGAGAATTCTAAAGAAAATAAAAATGATAATAAAGTAGAAGTTCTTAATAATAAATGTGAGAAAACTAAGTGTGAAGTATGTAGAGGGTGTAATTATAAAGTATATAAACTAATAATAATATTATTATGTTTAATTAATTTGTTTTTAATAAGAAAAAATAGGTATATTTTGACGAAAGGGTATAAATAAAAACTATTTGTATTTATATTAGAATAGGAGATGAGTATGTTAAAAATAAATATGGAATACCGAAAGGGAATATTATTTGTAAGGCCTTGTGGTAACTTAACTAGGGTTACATATAAGTGTCTAAATGATTATTTACTTCCCGTTATAGGTAATCAAGGAATTAAGTATATTGTCTATAATTTAGGTAATGTTAGGGTTATAGATAATAAGGGAAAAGAGTCTCTATTAGAGGGAATTAATGCGGTAAGAAAGAATCTAGGTGAAGGTATAATATGTAATACTTGTATTAAATTTGAAAATGCTTTAGTTACAGAAGATGAACTAAGTGCGATAAAATTAATTAAAATATAGGTGATCTAATGGATGAATATAGCCTCACATTGAAATATGAGAAGCTAATATATAAAATAGCTAGAAAGTTTTATAATGTAGAACTTGATGATTTATATCAGGCTGGGTGTATTGGTTTAATAAAGGCATATCGAAATTATGATGAAACATCTCCTGTTCCTTTTATGAATTATGCTTATAAATATATTTTTGGTGAAATGTATGATTTAGCTAATAAAAGCAGAGATATTAAGCTTAATAAAGCATATTTAAAATTATATAAAAGAATTGAAGAAGCTAAGATGATGCTTGCTAATAAAATAGGAAGAATGCCTAGTAGTAGTGAAATATGTTCATACCTAGAAATAGATTCTAATCTTTATGCGGAAGTAATATCACTAACAAGTAAGATGATGAGTTTAGATGATGAATATCAAACTTTAAATGGTGATCGTTTACCTATAAAAGAGTGTGTAGGTGAGAGCAGAGATTATATAACTAGTATGGTAGTTAGTGATAGTATTGATAGTTTAGATGATTTAGAACAAAAAGTTATTAAAATCAGATATTTTGAAGATTTAACACAAATGGAAACTGCAGAAGTTCTTGGTATAAGTCAAGTTAAAGTATCAAGAATAGAAAATAAAAGTAAGAAAAAAATAAAAGAGTATATAGCTGCATAATTTGTTAATTTAGTTCTCATAATATGAATGTGATTATGATGAATAGGAAAAATTATTTAAAAGTAGTGGATGAATGTACTGTTAAAGATAAAAAATTAATTAACTACATCAATTCCTTTACTATTGGTGGATTAATTGGTTTTCTTGGTGAAGGTATTAAAATGATATGTACAAATTATTATTACTTACCGGTAAGTGAAGCAGTTAGTTATGTTCTTATTATTATGATATTTTTATCTTGTTTGTGTACTGGTTTAGGATTTTTTGATGACGTTGTTTCTAAATTTAGATGTGGTATTGTTATACCTATAACGGGTTTTGCTCACTCCATAATGAGTAGTGCTTTAGATTATAAAAAGGATGGTTTAATAACTGGTATAGGAGCCAACTTTTTTAAACTTGCTGGTAGTGTATTATTATATGGCATATTAAGTGGGTTTATATGTGGAATTATAAAGGTGATAATTAATGTTTAATTATAAAAATATTTATATAGATGATTGGTATAGTATAATTGGTCCTAAAGAAAAAAGTGATGGTAATTTAAAAAAATATAATTTAGCATTAAGCGATTATTATTTTAATGAAAAAACTATTGAGAAAGCTGAAGTTAGAATGCAAAAGTTTGTTCTTAATTATTTTAAATCTTCTAAAATTGATGTGGTTTGTGCTAGTGATTTAATGGATCAACTGATAGTATCTAACTTAATGGCTGAAGAAGAAGATATTCCTTTTCTTGGGGTCTATAATGCTTGTGCAAGTTTTGCTTCTGGTGTAATAAGTATAGCAAATATGATTCAAAGTAAGGGAGTAAAAAGAGGTGTCTATATTACTAGTAGTCATAATTTATCTGCCGAAAAACAGTTTAGATTTCCTATTGAGTATGGTGCTGTAAAACCAAAAAGAAGTACTTTTACAGCAACTGGAGCAGTTGGGGTTAGTTTAAATAATACTTCTGGTAAGATAAAAATAATTAGTGCTACTTTAGGCAAGGTTAAAGATTCTTATGTAAAAGATGCTTTTAATATGGGTGGCGTTATGGCAATAAGTGCAATTGCTACTTTTAAAGAGCATTTAAAAAATAGATGTAAAAGTGAAGAAGATTATGATTTGATATTAACTGGTGACTTAGGGGCATGTGGAAGTAAAATTTTTAAAAGAGTGCTGAAAAGTGAGGGATATAATTTAAAAAAATATATGGACGCTGGAGAAAATTTTTATAAAAAAATAGATTGTTCTGGAGCAAGTGGACCAGCTGTTCTTCCTTTATTTTTATTTAATAATGTAGTGCATAATAAGAAATATAAAAAAATTCTTTTACTAGCAACAGGTTCACTTCATAGTCCTTTACTAGTTAATCAAAAGATGAGTATTCCTTCAGTAACACATGCATTAGAGATTGAGGTGGTAAGATGATGCTTGTATATTCATTTCTATTTTGTGGCATTATCTGTTTAATTGGAGAGATCATTTTTGATAATAGTAAGCTTACCTTTGGTCATATAACAAGTATGTTTGTTGTAGTTGGAGCTATTCTTAGTATATTTGGTATATATGATAAGATAGCAAGCGTTGTAGGAGTAGGAGCTAACTTACCAATAGTATCGTTTGGTAATTCACTTACAAATGGTGCATATAAGGGTTTTATGAAAGATGGCTTTATTGGACTATTTAGTGGAATGTTAGCAGAAGTTAGTACAGGTGTTGTGGCAGCAGTGGTATTTTCCTTTATATTAATGTTGTTTCTAAAGCCCAAAGACTAATTTGAGCTTTTTAAGTTTAGTTAAATAATGTTGCTTTCTAACGCAAATATTTTTAAAAATGCGTTAGAAAGCAACAAAAAATATTTACTTGTTTCTGAATAAATGATAGAATTAAGATAATAAAGGATGAGTGAAATTTATGATTAATTCAGATAAAGTAATTAAAATTGCCAATGGAAATAATGGCTACGTAACTACTAAAATGATTAAAGAATCTGGAATTCCAACTATTGAACTAACAAGATTGATAAAGCAAAATAAATTAGAAAGAATTTCAAGGGGTTATTATGTACTTAAAGGTTCTTTTAATGACGAGTATTACAGGTGCCAATTGAAATCTAAAAATGCTATTTTTTCACATGCAACAGCACTATATTTTTATGATTTGTCAGATAGAACACCATTATATTTTGATATTACGGTGCCCAATGGATATAATGGAAGTTTAAGTAAAGATAAAAATGTAGTTCTTCATTATGTAAAAAAAGAATATTTAAATTTAGGGCTTACTATGATAAAGTCACCGTTTGGCATGAATATAAAAGTTTATGACTTAGAAAGAACTATTTGCGATATTGTTAGATATCGTGAATACATGGATAGAGAAATTTTTACCAAAGCAATTAAACAGTATTCAAAATTAAAAGAAAAAGATTTAAACAAATTAATGAAATATGCAAAAAAATTTAAAATTGAAAAGAAAATTATCGAGTATATGGAGGTGTTATTATAAATACAGATAAATTAAAAAATATAATATCTAAGAAATCAAAAGGAGATAGTGATATTTCACAAAAGTACTATCAATTATATTATTTTGAAAAAATTTTAGAAAGAATATCAATAAGTAAATATAAAGGACAAATTATTTTAAAAGGTGGGTTATTATTAACTTCAATAATTGGTGATGACGAAAGAACAACTAAAGATATGGATGCAACCTTAAAAGGAATACCATTAACAAGAAATGATGTTCAAGAAGTATTTGAAGAAATTCTAAATATAGATTTATGTGATGGAGTAACTTTTAAAATAATATCTATTAAAGATATTCGATTAGAAGACGAATATGGTGGATTTAGACTAAATATTTTATCTCAATTTGGTAATAACAAAACTTATATTGCGGTAGAACTTACAACTGGTGATGTTATTACTCCAAGAGAGATGAAGTATAATTATAATTCTATATTTGAAGATAAGAAAATTCCTTTATTAACCTATACTTTAGAAACAGTTTTGGCAGAAAAATTTCAATCTGTTATTACCCGCGGGGTATTTAACACTAGACAAAAGGATTTTTATGACATATATGTTCTTATGAATTTTAAAAAGAATGATATAGATGATAATAATTTAAAACAAGCAATATATAATACGTTTAAAAAAAGAGAAACAATAGTTGATATTGAAAATATTAAAGAAGTTAGTGATATTCTTAAAGAAGACGAAAATATGAGTAGTTTATGGAAGAGTTATGTTTCAAAAAATCCATATGCTAACGGAATAACTTTTAAAGATACCATAGAAGCTTTAAATTTAATTATTGATATATTAAATAAATAATAAAATATAAAACGTAGGAAAAAAGTAATGTTTTTCCTACAAAAAGTCAATGCCTAAGAAATAATACTTAGGTTTTTATTTGCATAAAATTAGTAGGTGATTATATGTTTCATTATGTGGTGCAAAAAAGAATAAAAATTGTTGGAGTATTAATGTTTTTTATTTTTTTAGTAATTATTATTCGTATTTTTTATATTGAAGTCTTTAGTCAGAATAGGCTTGATGAGCTTGCTAATAGTCTTTGGAGTAGAAATCTTCCTATATTAGCAGATCGGGGAAAGATTACTGACCGTAATGGTGTTGTGCTTGCTGATAATATTACAACTACAAGTCTAGTTGTAGTTCCTGTACAGATTAAAAATAAAGAAGAAGTTGCTAAAAATCTTGCAAGTATTCTTAATACAGATTATTTAAATATATATTCACATTTAACTAAACATACTTCTATTGAAAGAATTCATCCTGAAGGAAGAAGATTATCTTATGATGTTGCTGAAAAGATACGTGTTCTTAATTATGATGGAGTATATTTACTTAAAGAATCTAAAAGATATTATCCTTATAAAGAAATGCTTTCACATGTTATTGGTTATGTTGGTATTGATAATCAAGGGTTAAGTGGTATTGAGTTACTATATGACAAATACTTAAAAGGTACGGATGGTGGTATTAAGTATTATTCGGATGGTAAGGGTTTAAGGTTAAATATGAGTGAGGTTTATGATAAACCTGTTAGTGGAAATAATATTGCTCTTACGATAGATGTTAGAGTGCAGGAAGCTATTGAAAGAGAACTTGATAATGTTGTTACTAAGTATAATCCAGAAAATGCACTTATTATGGTTATGAATCCCAATACAGGGGAGATTATTGCAATGAGTAGTAGGCCTAATTTTGATCCTAATAATTATCAGAGTTATGATATAGAAGCAATTAATCGTAATTTACCAATTTGGATGAGTTATGAACCAGGTAGTACTTTTAAGATAATTACTCTTGCTAGTGCGATAAATGAAGGAAAAGTTAACTTGTTTACTGATACATATTATGATGGTGGAAGTATATCTGTTGAAAATGCAAAAATAAAATGTTGGAAGGCTGGAGGACATGGAGCAGAGACTTTTTTAAATGTGGTTGAAAACTCTTGTAATCCAGGGTTTGTTGTGCTCGGACAAAGGCTTGGAACTGAACTTTTATATGATTATTTAAATAAATTCGGTTTTGGTGAAAAAACAGGTATAGATCTTAATGGAGAAGCTAAGGGAATTATGTTTAGCTTGGATAAGATGGGACCAGTTGAAACTGCAACGACTTCTTTTGGTCAAGGAATAAGTGTTACGCCAATTCAGCAAATAAGAGGAGTTAGTGCCGCGGTTAATGGGGGAAATCTTTATACTCCTTATATTGTTAGAAGTATTAGTGAAAGTGAAACTAATGAGATGATAGTTTTAAATAAGCCGAAGCTTGTTAGGCAGGTTATTAGTGAGGAAACTTCAAACCTTGTTAGGTATGCTTTAGAAAGTGTAGTTGCTAATGGTACTGGTAAGAATGCTTATATTGAAAATTATAGGGTTGGTGGGAAAACTGGTACAGCCCAAAAAGTAAGTAATGGTAGATATATGGTTGGTAATTATATTTTATCTTTTATTGGAATATTTCCCGCAGATAAACCTGATTATGTAGTGTATGTTGCAGTTAATAATCCAAAGGGTGTTACTCAGTATGGTGGAACAGTTGCAGCTCCTATTGCAAAAAATGTTCTATTAAGTTTGATTGACATTATGGGATATGAGGCTACGCCTAGTGATAAAACAAGAGAATATACATGGCTTGATGAGAAGTATAAATATGTTCCAAGTGTAGTTGGTATGGATTTAGATAGCGCTAAAAAAATGCTTAAAGGTTTTAAAATTGAGTATGCTGGTACTGGTACAAAGGTGGGTTATCAGGAACCGGAAAACAGATGGGTAAAAGAAACAGGAATTGTAAAGTTATACTTGGAAGAATAGAAAAAATTGACAAACGCGAACAAATGTGGTACTATGAATGTGCGTTGAAGAGGAAAAGTAACATTAACTCTTATACTAGTGAGTCAGGTATAGTGGAAACTGATTATAAGCTTTTTGTGAAAGAACACCTTTGAGCAAACTACCGAAAGGCTTGTGCTTAGTAGACTAGTTCGGGAAACAATCCGTTATCTTATTGCTAGGTTTGTTGGAACTGAAAAAAGAGATTACTAATAAATATATGTATATATAGTAATAAATTAAGGTGGCACCGCGGATACCCGTATTCGTCCTTATTTGTAGGATGATACGGGTATTTTTATATAGAAAAGAGGTGACATTATGAAGTATTTTACTAAAGAAGAAAAAGAAAAATTCTTATTAAGTGATTATCTTAAAATGAGTGATGATATGTTTAAAAAAGAAATATTTAAAGAAAGTGATAGACTTGCAAGAACTAAATATTTAATTGAGGTTTTGGGAGATGCTTACTTAGATATAGATACTTATAAACTTTTTATAAGACAATTTCAAAGTTTTGGGGGACCTTATAGTGTTTTAGTAGATAAAGATACAATTAAAGGTATATATGAAATTTATAAGATGTATCCATTTCTAACTGATGAAGCTCTAAGAAGTATTTGGTACTTATATATAAGAGATTTATTTGAGGAGTATGAACTACCTTATATACTTGAGTTATTTATTAAAACTTATGGTATGAAGGATGATACATTTGAAAAATATTTATCTTATATTGAGAAAAAAGGCAGCGAGCATCAGAAAATGTATGATGAAGATGCTTTAAAAGTAAGTACTCTTCAAGATTATAGTAAGCGCTTTTGCTCCTTTATTGAAAGTTTGATTTTAAGAAAGCATTATACATTTGATAAAGTAACAGAATGTATACCGGAAGCTAGTCTTATAAAAAAGGATGAAGCACATTTGCTTGATATAGAAGAGAAAACACGTATTTTTATGGGTGCATGTTTGCCGGTTAGTTATATCATGGTAGATGAGTTACTTAAGGGTGAATCACTTGAAGAAAGACCAGCATATTATGCAAGCACTGGTTTAAAGGAAGAAGCAACGTTTACTAAAGAAGAATTTTTACAAAGTATAAAAAAGAAAGTGAGATAAAAAAGATATGTCCTACAAGTATCTTAAAAAATGAGAAAGAAGGATAAAAAATGAAAAAGGAAATTAGTTTATTAGAAAAAATTAAAATGATTGATGATACAAAGAAAATATTTGAAAAACAACTAGAAAAAAGACTATCACTTACAAAAGTAGGTAGTCCATTATTCGTAAGAAAGGATTCTGGACTCCAGGATGATTTATCAGGAGTAGAGACAGCTGTAGGTTTTAAAAGAGATGATGAGTATTTTGAAATAGTGCACTCTTTAGCTAAATGGAAGAGATATGCTTTAGGTAAATATGGTTTTGAAGTTCATACTGGCCTTTATACGGATATGAAAGCAATCAGAAAGGAAGAAGAACTTGATGATGTTCACTCAATGTATGTTGAGCAGTGGGACTGGGAAAAGGTAATTCTTAAAACAGATAGAACTATTGATTATTTAAAGATGACAGTAAGATCTATTTATAAAGCTTTAAGACAAACAAGTATTTTATTAAAAAAGAAGTATCCTTTTCTAGCTTTAGAACTTCCAAAGACAGTAACATTTATAACAAGTAGTGAATTACTTTCATTATATCCAGATAAGAGTGTTAAAGAAAGAGAAAGATTAATTACGAAAAAATATGGTGCAGTCTTTATTATGCAAATTGGGGATAAACTTAAAGATGGTTCAGTTCATGATTTAAGAAGTCCTGATTATGATGATTGGGCATTAGATGGGGATTTACTTATTTGGGATAAAGTTCTTGATAAAGAAATTGAGATAACATCTATGGGTATTAGAGTAGATGAAAAGTCTTTGGTAAGTCAGCTAAAAAAAGCAGATGCTGAAGAAAGATTGGACTATCCATTTCATAAAATGCTTATTGAAGGGGCACTTCCTTATACAATAGGTGGAGGTATTGGTCAGTCACGTGTATTAATGCTTTTGCTTGGAACTAAGCATATTTGTGAAGTTCAGCAATCAAGTTACACTAAAAAATACGAAGAACTTATCAAAGAATATAAGACTTTATAATATATTTAATTGTAAAGGATGTTTTATATTAACACAAAAATGTAAAATTTGTTTACTAAAAAAAATAAAAATAGTATAATGGGTTTGAGGTGAAGGAAATGTTAATATTAGCAAAATCCGTTTTAGGACTGATGCTTGGCTTTGTTTTATCTTTAGTTGCAGCGGTTATTTTAATACCACTTCTAAAGAAACTTCATGTAGGTCAAAGTGTTAGTAAACTTATAAATGAAAGGCATTTAAAGAAAGATGGTACACCAACTATTGGTGGTTTAATCTTTATTATTCCAACGATACTTATTATGCTTATTTTATATTTAAGAGGTAGTATTGAGTTTAATTCTAATTTAATTATCTTGATATTTGTATTTTTGGCATATGGTGCACTTGGATTTATTGATGATTTTCTTAAGGTTAAATATCATAATAATAATGGGCTTAGTATAGGAGTTAAGTTTTTACTTCAAACTGTTATTGCAGTAGTGTTCTATATTATTTATCGAAATAACGGTGGAGATTCTAATTTAGTTATATCATCACTTGGAATTAATGTATCTCTAGGTTGGGCGTTTGGTTTATTTATTTTACTTGTTCTTGTTGGAACGACAAATGCGGTTAATATATCTGATGGATTAGATGGACTTGCTGGCGGCTTAAGTGTCGTTGCAATAATGGCTTATGGTGTTATTGCTTGGGGGTCTAAATGGATTAGTGGATATCAAGAAATAGCAATATTTGCATTTGTTTTGTGCGGAGCAATTTTAGGTTTCTTAGTGTTTAATACACATCCAGCTAAGGTATTTATGGGTGATACTGGTTCTCTTGCGTTAGGTGGAGCACTTGCAACAATTGCAATTTTAACGAAGCATGAACTTTCATTACTTTTAATTGGTGGGGTATTTGTTGTTGAAACTTTATCAAGTGCGATTCAAATTATAGCAATTAGAAAGTTCCATAAAAAGGTGTTCTTAAAAGCACCACTCCATCATCATTTTGAGGAACTAGGCTGGGAAGAGACAGATATCGTTAAATTATTTTGGGTAGTAGGTTTATTCCTAGCAATGATTGGAATTATTTACGGAGTTTGGTTATAAGATATTAGTAGGTGATTATGTGAAAAAAAGCCTACTAATTTTTTTATCTGCATTTTTTTTAGGAATCATTGGAGTTTTAATGATTTATTCAGCAAGTAGCATTTGGAGTGATTATAGGTTTGGCGATACTTTTCATTATGTTAAACATCAGGGATTATTTTTTTTAGTTGGTTTAATCGGAATATATGTATTAAGTAGAGTTGATTATAAATTATATAAAAAACACGCTAGTAAGATTCTTTTGCTTTCTTTAATTTTATTAGTTCTTGTATTAATCCCCGGAATAGGACAAGTTAGAAATGGTTCTAGAAGTTGGTTTGGGATCGGTGCTTTTGGGTTTCAGCCTAGTGAACTATCTAAGCTTGCTTTAATTATATTTACTGCTAAATATTTATCTAATCATGAGAAGGAAGTTAAATTTTTTAGGAAGGGAATAATGCCGATTTTACTTGTTATCTTTCTCTTTTTTGGACTAATCATGTTAGAACCTGATTTTGGTACAGGTATGGTTATTGTTGTTAGTTTAATGTTTATGTTATTTATTACAAATACTAAACTTACTTTTTTTGGTATAATGGGAGTTCTCGGTGTTGGTGGGATAGCTGGGCTTATTATAGTGGCTCCATATAGGCTTGCAAGAATATTATCATTTTTAAATCCTTGGAGTGATCCTTTGGGTTCGGGCTTTCAGATTATCCAAAGTTTATATGCAATTGGACCATCAGGTCTTTTTGGCAAAGGCTTTGGTAATTCTATTCAGAAACATTTTTACTTGCCAGAGCCTCAAACAGATTTTATCTTTGCTATTATAAGTGAGGAGTTTGGTTTTATTGGAATATTAGTAATTGCTTTTTTGTTTTTAACTTTATTTTATAATACACTTAAAGTAAGCTTAGAATGTAATGATTTATTTGGAAAATATCTTTCATTTGGGTTAGTTATCTCATTAATTCTTCAGGCTGTTTTAAATATATGCGTTGTTATTGGGCTTGTGCCTGTAACAGGGGTTACTTTACCATTTCTATCTTATGGTGGTTCATCTTTACTAGTTACTATGGCTAGTGTTGGTATTATTCTTAATATAGCTAAAGATAAGAATAAATAATTCTACTATACAAAAATGGTAAAAATAGTAATTTTGTATAGTACAGTGTACAAAATTGACAATTAAAATATCTAGAGTTATAATGTAGTTGGTGATGAATAATATGATAAAAAGAGAAAAGTATTTAAAAAGAATTAGACCATTTTATGAACAAGATTTAATTAAAGTAATAACCGGAATTAGAAGATGCGGTAAATCAGTTATATTAAATCAAATAATGGATGAGTTAAGACAAAGCGGGGTAAAAGATGAACAGATAATATATATTAATTTTGAATTCACATATTATATAGACATAAACGATGCTAAGAAGTTCAATGATTTTATTGAAAAAAAATTAATTAATAAGAATAAATATTATGTATTTTTTGATGAGATTCAAAATGTAGATAGATGGGAAAAAGTCGTAAATTCCCTTAAAGCTAAATATAATGAGAATATTTCAATATTTATTACAGGATCTAATAGTGATTTACTTTCTGGAGAATTAGCAACACATATTGCTGGAAGATATGTAAGCTTTAAAATTTATCCATTTACATTTGATGAAGTGTGTGAACTTAAAGATATTAAAGATAAAGATAAATATGAATTAGAAAGAACTTTTGATGATTACATTATTTGGGGTGGAATGCCTCAGAGATTTTTAATGAATGATGAATTGCAAATAAAAACATATTTATCTGATGTATATAATTCAATTGTCGTTAAAGATATCATTGAAAGATTTAAAATTAAAGACCTTGACTTATTTAATAAAATATTAACTTTTATCATGACAACACCATCTCAGACATTTTCTGCTGATAGTTTAACTAAATATTTACTTAATGAAAATATTGATGTTTCTAAAATGACTGTATATAACTATTTAGAATATATGTGTAGAGCATTACTCATAAATAAAGCTGATAGATTTGATGTACGTGGAAAAAGAATTCTTAATGGAAAATATAAATATTATCTAACTGATTTAGGATTTACCAATATTTTGAATGATGGTAAGAAAAAACAAATTAGTACTTATTTAGAAAACATTGTTTATAATGAACTTGTTGCTAGAGGATATAATGTTAATATCGGTACGTTAGAAAATGGTGAAATAGATTTTATTGCAACAAGATTTGAAGAAAAGGAATATTATCAAGTTACGTTCCATTTAAGTGATGATATAATAGAAAGAGAATTTGGTGTTTATAAGAATATACAAGATAATTATCCTAAATATGTTATCTCTTGTGACACATTTGATTTTTCACAGAATGGTATTATTCATAAAAATATTATTGACTTTCTACTAAATAGATAAAGTGTAAGTTTGGCATGTTTAAATACATGTTTTTTTTGATAAACTAATGTAGAAAATTTTACCGAAAATAGAAAAGTGGGTGCAAAAAGGTGCAAATTTCAATTTAATCCTAGGAAAACAGGGTAATTGCGTAGGTTTGAAAATTTAAACTTTAAAATGCCAATCAAAGTAATAAAAATATGGTGTAAATTTTATAAAAATAAGTGAATATTTGTTTGTACTTATGTTATAATATTTTCAGGGTGATAAAGATGGAGTATGTAATTATTGGAATGCTTGCTTTAGTTATTATATTATTAATAGTACTTATTGCTAAAAAGAATAACAATGAAGAGATAACATTTAGATTAGGTAAGTTTGAAACTGATTTAACTAAAGAAATAGGTGAGTTTAAATATAGTTTTAGTAAAAATATAGAAGAGGATTTTAAAGGTCTTAATGAGGTTATTGAAAGAAGATTGGAATTAATTAGTAATAAAGTTAATGAAAGACTTGATACTAATTTTGAGAAAACTAATAAGACGTTTACTTCGATATTAGAAAGAATTAGTAAGATAGATGAAGCACAGAAGAAGATAGATGGACTATCAAATGATATTATTTCTCTTCAAAGTGTTTTAACTGATAAAAAGACGAGAGGTATCTTTGGTGAGACAAACCTTAACTATATTTTAGATAGTGTTTTTGGAGTTAATGATAAGATTTATAGAACTCAGTATACAATGAGTAATGGTTATATTGCTGATGCGATTCTTTTTGCACCTGCACCTTTAGGAACGATAGCAATAGATTCTAAGTTTCCACTTGAACATTATCAAATTATGACTGATATTAAACAAGATAAATCTGTAAGAGATGCAGCCACTAAGGCATTTAAAGCTGATGTTAAAAAGCATATTGATGCGATTAGAAGTAAATACATTATTCCTGGTGAAACTGCTAGTGAGGCCATTATGTTTTTACCAGCTGAAGCAATATTTGCGGAGATAAACGCATATCATAATGACTTAATCGAATACTCATACAAATCTAAAGTATGGATCTGTAGTCCAACAACTTTGATGAGTACTCTTACAACAATTGGAATGATTCTAAAAAATATGGAAAGAGATAAATATGCTAAAGTTATTCATGAAGAACTTAATAAGCTAGGAGCTGAATTTACTCGTTATCGTGATAGATGGGATAAGTTATCTAGAAGTTTAAATACAGTGTGTAAAGATGCAGAAGATATTCATACAACAACTGAGAAAATTACTAAGCGTTTTGCTTCAATTAGTAATGTTAATTTAGAACTAGAAAATAAAGAATAAGTGTAAAATCCAATTATTTCCTATAAGTAATTGGTTTTTTTATGATATACTTGTGATATAAGGAGTAGATATAATGGAATTTATTGAATTAAAAGATGTCTATAAAGTATATAAAAATGGTGTTACTGGGCTTGCAGGAGTTAATTTACAAATCAAAAAAGGTGATTTTGTTTTTATAATTGGTTCTACTGCTAGTGGTAAAAGTACCCTTATTAAAACTTTATATAGAGAAGAAAAAGTTACTAAAGGTTCAGTATACGTTGGTGGAGTAAATGTATCTAGACTTAAGAATAATAAAACTTATAAATTAAGAAGAAAGATTGGTATTGTATTTCAAGATTATAAATTACTACCAAAACTTACTGCTT
Source organism: uncultured Mycoplasmatota bacterium (assembly GCA_900547775.1). Classification (GTDB taxonomy): domain Bacteria; phylum Bacillota_I; class Bacilli_A; order RF39; family UBA660; genus CAG-533. The sequence goes on from URHW01000007.1 coordinate 28,564, forward strand.
ATGAAAATGTAGCATATCCACTAGAGAGTTATGGTATGAGTGCATCAGAAATTAGACCAATGGTTCTTGCTGCACTTAAACAAGTTGGGTTAAAAGATAAGACTAGAAGTTTTCCTCATCAACTTAGTGGTGGTGAGCAGCAAAGAGTTTGCATTGCTAGAGCAATTGTAAATAAACCTAAGTTACTTTTATGTGATGAACCAACTGGTAATTTAGATCCGGAGACAAGTAAAGAAATTATGGATGTTATTGAAAATATTAATAAAGAACTTGGGACAACTGTTGTAATGGCTACACATGATAAAGAGATTGTTAACAGGATGAAGAAGAGAGTAGTAGTAGTTTCTAATGGACTTATTGAAGGAGACTACTTGAAAGGAAGTTATAAAGTAAATGAAAGTAATTAGAATAATTGGTAGAAGTATTACTAATGCTGGTAAGAGTATTGCTCGTAATTTTAGTTTAAGTATGGCATCTATTACTTGTACAATCATAACTTTGATATTAGTATCCTTAGGTGTTTTAGTATCTTATAATGTAAATAACATAACTAAAGATATTGAAAAAGAACTTACTATTGTTGTTTTTATGAAGAAAGAAACGACTAAAGAAGAACTTAATAAAACTAAAGATGCAATTAGTAAGATAGATAATGTAGCAGATGTAAAGTATACTTCAAAAGATGATATAAAAAATAATATGGCTAGTGAGTATCCTTCGTTTTCTAAGATGATGGAGTCATGGACTGATGTTAATAATCCATTTCAGGACTCATATATAGTTAGTGTTAAGGATGTAAGAGATATTAATGAGACAGTTACTACTATTAAAAATTTAGATAATGTTGATATTGTTAAGTATAGTGAGAGCATGGTAGGTGAACTTATTAATATATTTGATGCGATTAAGACTGGTACTATATGTTTAGTAGTTGGTCTTGTTCTTGTTACGGCTTTCTTAATTAATAATACTATTAAGATAACTATTTTTTCAAGAAGAAATGAAATTGATATAATGAGATTAGTTGGTACTAGTAATACAGTTATTAAGTTACCTTTCTTATTTGAAGGTTTGTTTATTGGTGTGCTTGGTGCTATAATTCCAATTCTTGTTACAATATTTGGCTATACATATATTTATAATGCAGTATCTTCTCTAGGAACAAGTAATATTTTAAGTATAATAAAACTAACTAGTCCAGAACTTATTGTATATAAAACAAGTTTATTTATATTAATTATTGGTGCGGTTGTTGGTATGTTTGGTAGTGTTAAAGCCGTTAGAAAGTATTTGACAGTATGAGAAAGAAAATATTAGTTTTAATTATAGCGTTTATTTTATTTGTCCCATATATTAATGTTAGTGCTTCTAGTAGTGCTAATACTATTGCTGAACTTAGAAAGGAGATTGCGGCTTTAAAAGCTAAGAAGAAAGCACAGAATAGTGCTAAGAGTCAGACGCAAAGTCAGATTAATGCTACAACTAATTCGTTAAATAAAACGAAAGATGAGATTACTGAGGGAAGAAAGCAAATAGAAGAAGCAAAGGTTCAGGTTGAAAAACTGAATAAAGATATTAAAGATGGGGAAGAAAATATTAAGAATTTGCTTAATTTTGAACAAATAAATAGTGCTGATAATGCTTATTTAGATTATATATTTAAAGCAGAGAGCTATGCTGACTTTGTTTATAGATATACTATTATTAAACAAGTTATAGATTATAATAAAGACCAGATTGCTATATGGCAAGATAAAATAAGTGATAATGAACAGTTACAAGCAGATTTAGCAAATAAAGAAGTAGAACTTAATAATAAGGTAGCTTCTTATGAAAGTGATATTGATAAATTAGGAAATAAATTAAGTGAGTATTCAGATATAGTTATGGATATTCAAGATGAAATTGATTCAACACAGGAACTTTTAAATTATTATGTTAATTTAGGTTGTGGTGAGAATCAAAATATTTATGAGTGTATATCTGTTAAAGGTGATACAACATTTAGAAAGCCTTTAGTAAAGGGAACTATTACTAGTTATTTTGGTTATAGAATTAATCCTTTAACTGGTAAAGGAACTAAATTCCATAGTGGTACTGATATTGGTGGTAATGCAGAGGGAACTAAGGTTTATGCAACAGCAAATGGTACAGTTGGTAAGATAATTAGAAAAGCTAGCTGTGGTGGTAATCAGGTTTATGTATGGCATACTATTGGTGGTAAGAAATATACAAGTTTATATATGCATTTATTAACAATTAATGTTAGTATTGGTGATAAAGTAGACTCTAATACAGTAGTTGGTACTGTTGGTGGTGGTAGAGGCACATGGGCTTGGGAGACTTGCTCTACAGGAGCACATCTACACTTTTCGGTAGCAACGGGTTGGTATGGAGATAAAAATTCTTATTTATCATATAGTAGTTTCTTAGCACATTTAATTGATTCTAAAGATGTAGCTAAATTACCAGACAAAGGTAAATGGTGGTATTCTAGATAATACCACTTTTTTATATATTAATTTTAATAATGCTTTAAACAGAATATATATTTTTGACAATAGCATAATATTATGTTATTATTAGTATGTAAGCAAGGAAACTTGCATAAAATAAAAAAGAGGAACATTTGATTTTGCAAGTGAATGTCACCTCTTAATGTTGGTAACACTCATTTAAAATGAGTGTCTATTTTTTTATTACTAGTACAAGTAAGGTAGATAGCAACAAAATTATAGAAATGTATTTCATAAACTTTAAAATAAACACTTTATTTTACGCTTAATTTTGCTTATTTTCTTGCTAAAAGCATAATATTATTATATGATACAAATAGGTGAAGAAAAAATGAAAAACGTAGTTGTATTTGGCGGTGGGACCGGTTTGTCTCATATTTTAAAAGGATTAAAACTATTTCCAGTAAATGTAACCGCAATTATTTCTGTAAGTGATAATGGTTCATCAACTGGTATTTTAAAGAAAGAATTAAATATTCCAGCAATAGGGGACATTGGTACTGTTATGACTAGTATGGCTAATACTAATGAAGATGTAAAAAAATTACTTAAATATAGATTTAAAAATGGTAGTTTAGAAAATCATGCAGTAAAAAATTTTTTATTAGCAGCTATGTATGATATTAAAGGAAATTTAACTGATGCTGTTGAAGTGTTATGTAATTTACTAGATATTAAAGGAACTATTTTACCAATTAGTGATGATGTTATTGAAATAGTAGGACATTATGATGATGGTAAAAAGATTGTTGGTGAAGAACAGATAACTAAGAATGGTGAACCGATTAAAGAACTTACTTATAATAAAAAGATTAAAGTAAATAAAAAGGTATTTACGGCGATAGATGAAGCAGATCTTATAATATTTAGTCCTGGCTCTTTATATACGAGTGTTCTTCCTCATTTAATTATTCCATCAGTTGCTGAGAGAATAAATAATAGTAAAGCAAAAACTATGTATGTTTGTAATTTATTTACTCAGCCAGGAGAAACAGATAATTTTGGGGTATCTGATCATTTAAAAGTATTAGAGAAATATGTTAGAGTAGATGCAGTTATAGCAAATAATGCTAAACTTCCTCGCAAAGAACTTAAAACATATATGACTAAAGAGCAGAAGGATCAGGTTAAGCTAGATACGAAAAAAGTTAAAGAGATGGGTACTCTACTTATTTCTGATGATATTTTTACTTTAGAAGATAATATTATAAGACATGATGCTTTGAAGACGGCTTATTTGATATTTTCTTATTTAATGAGGAGTGATAATAAGTGACGTTTACGACTCAAATAAAAGAAGAAATTACTAAAGAAGAAAATAATAATATTGAAGATTTAACATCTCTATGTACTTATTTAAAGTTTAATGCTACTTTAGAAGAGGATAAGATGACAGTTATGGTTGTTAATGCTTCAGTAGCAAGATGGATATTTAAGTTATTAAAAACTAACTATAATGTATTAATTAAACTAACAACAAGAACTATGAAAAGATTTAAAGCAAGAAACCTTTATATTTTAGAGGTTAAAGAGAAATTAGATTTAATTTATAAAGATATTGATAATATATTTAAAGAGATAAGTACATCTAGTGATGAAGAGAAGAAGGCTTTTTTAAAAGGAATGTTTCTTGCTTGTGGAAGTATTAATGATCCTAAGAAGAATCAATACCATTTAGAGTTTTTAGTAAAAGAAGAAGATGATGCTAAATTAATAGATGATTTACTTAATAGTTTAAAGATTAAAAGTAAAGTGTTAAAAAGAGATCGAGAATACATGGTATATGTTAAATCTAGTGAGAATATTTCTGATTTTATTAAGTATTTAGGAGCATTTAATGCATTATTTTATTTTGAAGATATTAGAATATATAAAGACCATAAGAATATGGTTAATAGATTAAATAATTGTGAGCAGGCTAATGTTGAAAGAACTTTAAAATCTAGTAAAACTATATTAGATAATATTAAGTATTTAGAAGATAATGATTTATTAATGCTATTAGATGATAGAAGCAAAGAAATAATAGAATATAAGAAGAAATATCCAGATACTAGTTTAGGAGAACTAGCAGAGATTATTACAATGGAGACTAATAAATCAATAACTAAGTCAGGGATTAATCATCACTTTAGAAAGATTAATGCCTTAGTTAAAAAAGCAAAAGAAAACCACGAATAGGTGGTTTTTATGTTGAAAAAAACTTTATATTATTTTATAATTTAATTTAGAGGATAGGTGCTTAATATGGAAGAATTAGAAAAGAATATTAATAAAAGAAAAATATATATAAGTTTATTAGTCTCTGTTATATGTATAATAGGTGTTTCTTATGCTTTTTTTGTATTATATTTAAGACAAACTGATAATAATTCAGTAACAGCATTATCATGTTTTACTTCAACTTTAACTGAAGAAAATAGTGCGATAAACTTATCTAATGAGTTTCCAATAAAAGATGAAGATGGATTAAAAAAGACACCATTTACATTTAAAATTACTAATAACTGTAATAACTATGTAAAAGCATATATTACAATAGATCCTTTAAAAGAAGGAACAACTAATTATATTCTTAGCAAATATATGAAAGCAAATATATCTACTAAAGGCTCAACCGATGGTACATCACTTATAATTGGAACTCAAAATACTAAAGTACTTGATAATAAACATAACGGATATATTGTTAAAGAAGTAGGATTAAACTCTAAAGAAAGCAAAGAATTTGATTTAAGACTATGGATAGATTATGATACGACTAAAGAACAAGCAGCAGGTATGACGTATTTAAGTCAGGTAGTTATTGTTACAGAGCCAGGTAAACCCACTTTTGCAGAGACTATACTAGCAAATAATGAAGTAAAGACTCCAATAACTACACCAGGAGCAGCAATATCTACTGCTGATGAGGCACTTCTAGCATCTGCAGAAGATGATTATGGTACATCTTATTACTTTAGAGGAGCTGTAACAAATAACTATGTAGAATTTGCTAATAAGTGCTGGAGAATAGTAAGAGTTGGTGGAGATGGTTCAGTAAAACTTATCTTACATAACGATAATACTACAAAAGTAGCTAATCCTTGTGATTCAGCAAATAATAGTGCTAGTGCAGCATTTGCAAGATACTCTGGTGAAACATATAAAAGTGCATTTAATACAAACTATAATGATAATGCATATGTAGGATTTAAGTTTGGAACTGTCGGTTCATCAACATATGAAGCAACACATGCAAACACAAATAATAGTACAATACTAACTAATTTAGAGACATGGTATACCAATAATCTAAAAACATATGAAAGTGTAATAGATGATACTGTATGGTGTAATGATAAAACAAATGTAACAGATACAAGTTATAATCCATGGGGCTATAGTAATGTTACTGGTTTAGGATATGGTACAAATGTAACATATTATGGTGCTACCCAGAGATTAGTAGGTACTAGTGGTAGTGCTGGAGGCACTGGTCCTAGTTTAAAATGTAATGGAGAATTAAGTAAAATAAATTCAAAAGTAGGCTTAATAACAGCAGATGAGTTAGCATTAGCAGGATATGCTAGAGGATTACAAAATACAACTACATATTTACAAGAAAATGCTACAGATACTTATTGGTGGTCCTTGTCTCCTGGCAGCTTCCGTGGTGACTACGCTCGCGTTTGGAGCGTTCGCGGCGGCGATGGCTACTTCGACAACTACAGCGTGGACAACACTCGCGGCGTCCGTCCTTCGATTTCTCTTAAGTCGACGACCAACGTAACCGGAGAAGGAACCAGTAGTTCACCATTCATAATAAGTATGTAAACAGGGTGAAGAATTAAAAGGTCGAAACGTCAGTCGCAGATGCCTTTGTGAAACCCTTCGAGGGACAAACTGACAGGCGAGAGAGATAAATAGAATAAGTGATGTTTTGATGCGTGTGCGTGGCAAGCGCGCATGCGGATTCTCCTTTTGGAGCAATACGCACTTGTCACATCCCAAAGCGCCTTTTGCGAGTATATATACACGCGAAAGGCGGCACGTTTTCAACAATAGCAAAAAACTGATTATAAATGTTAATATAAAACATTAAATTCATATTTGAAGATGGAGAATTAAATGAAATTTTAACTGTTCGGAATTTCCGAACAATTGAAAATGATTGTAAAATATATGGTAATTGTGTTAAAAATACTGAGTTATCGACCACTTTTACTACCTAGACACCCAAAAGTGGCCGATAACTTGATTAATTGACTCTAAAATTTATTATTTATAAATATCTGAACTATACTTTGATGTGTAGTTCTTTTTTTGATTTTTTAGAATATGTTTATTTTGAAAGGGAAGGCAAAATGGAAAAGAAAGAGATTATAAGTAGCATCTCGACTTGGGGTGGCGGTGAGATATATCTTGGAGTTGTAGGTGCTGTTAGAACTGGTAAGTCAACATTTATTAAAAAAGTTATTGAGACGCTTGTTATTCCGAATATAACTGATGAATCTGAAAGGAAAAGATGCTTAGATGAGGTTCCTCAGTCTGCTGGTGGAAAGACAATTATGACTACAGAGCCTAAGTTTGTTCCTAGTACGGGTGCTACTATTAAGATTGATGAGTTTGAGAGTAAGATTAAGCTTATTGATTGTGTAGGTTATGTTATTAAGACTAGTAATGGATATGAGGATGAGCTTGGTAATCCTCGTCTAGTTAAGACTCCATGGTTTACTGAAGAGATACCTTTTATTGAGGCTGCTGAGATAGGTACAGAGAAGGTTATTAAGGATCATTCTACTATTGGGATAGTTGTTACTACTGATGGATCTATTGGGGATTTTACTAGAGGCGAGTATATGGAGGCTGAGGAGAAGGTTGTTACAGAACTTAAGATGATTAATAAACCATTTATTATAGTTCTTAATACAACTCATCCAGATGATAAGGATACAATTCGTTTAGCTAGTAATATTAGTGATAATTATGGTGTACCAGTTATGCCAATTAATGTTGATAAGATGACTGAGAAAGATATGTATGATATTTTAAAGAAAGCATTATATGAGTTCCCAGTTGTTGATGTTGAGATAAATGTTCCTTCATGGATTCATATTTTACCTGATACTAATGAGATTAAGAAACATTATTTAGATAAGATTAGAGAAAGCATGATGAGTATTAGTAAACTTAAGGATGTAGATAAAATTATAGATTTTTATAAGGATAGTGAGTATATTTCTAAGGCTTATATTAGTAATGTAGATACTTCTCGTGGTATTGTTACTCTTAATTTAGATTCTGATGATAGTTTATATGAAAGTGTACTTAAAGATGTTTTAGGTGGTATTACAATAAATAAGAGTAGTTTACTTAAAGTGTTTATGGAGTATAGTGAGAATAAGGATGAGACTAGTAGTATTAAGAGTGCTCTTAAGATGGCGAAGAGTACTGGTTATGGTATAGTTTATCCAACTCTTAATGATATGAAGTTATCTACACCAGAGATTATTAAACAAGGATCGCGTTATGGAGTTAAGTTAAAAGCCGTAGCTTCATCTATTCATTTAATGAAGGTTGATGTAGAAAGCACGTTTGAACCGATTATTGGTACAGAGATGCAAAGTAAAGAACTTATTAATTATATTATGAAAGATTATGAGACAGATCCATCAAGTATCTGGAAGAGTGAAATATTTGGTAGAAGTTTAGATGTGATTGTTAAAGAAGGAATTCAAGCTAAGTTATCGATGATGCCAGAAGCTACTAGATATAAGTTATCTAATACAGTTACTAAAATAGTAAACAAGGGGTCAAATAATTTGATAGCAATTGTCTTATAATAAAAGAGAGTTCGAGAGATTCGTATGAATCTCTTTTTAATGTGTAGAACTGCTTGATAAACGTTCTTTACTTTTGTACGGCACAATGATATAATGTATGTACAAAAAGCAAAGGTGATAAGAATGAATAGTGAAGAAAAATTAAAAGAATTTTTAAAAAATAATCATGGTTATATTTCTACGAATGATTTATTAAAGCTTGGAATAAAAAAATCATCAATTCATAATTTTATTGATAATAAAATTATAGAAAAGGTAAGTCATGGATTATACATGGATAGTATTAATATAGCCGATGAATACTATATTTTACAGAAAAAATATCCTTTGGTTGTTTTTTCATATAATACTGCATTATATATTTTAAATTTAACAAATAGAACACCAGATATAATTGATATAACTGTACCTAGAAAAAAGGCGGTAAGATGTGCGTATAATATTCATTGGGTGTCTGATAATTATTATAATATAGGCATAATTGATGCGGTAAGTCCACTTGGAAATCCAATTAAAATTTATAATGCTGAGAGATGCATTTGTGATATGTTAAGAAGTAATGATGAGTTTGATTTAGAACTTAAAAATAGAGTTTTAAATTATTACTGGAATAGTAAAAATAAGAACATTGACTTATTACTTGAATACGCAAAAATATTTAATATATATGATAAAGTTAATACGATAGTTGAGATAATGATGGGATGGTAATTAGATATTATTGTCTTTAAATATATTTCATGCAAAAATATAACTAATAATTATAAATAATTTATTTAAGATGGAGGGTTATTTGGTAGATACAGGTTTTAATCAAATTATTAAAATGATAGAAAAGCATAAAAACAATGCATATAGAAAAGTAAATGAAGAAATGATTTTATTGTATTTAGAAATTGGAAAATTTCTATATGACTTAAAGGAAAATAGTAATTATGGAGACAAAATTACAACGAAAGCATCTGATTTTATGAAGAATAATTATCCTAATATAAAAGGGTTTACTAAAAGAAATATAGAACGTATGATTCAATTTTATAGTATTTATAAGGATGATGAGATTGCGTCACCACTGGTGACGCAATTGTCTTGGACAAATAATTTGCTTATATTAAGTGGAACTAATAGTAAAGAAGAAAGACATTTTTATTTAAAATTATCAATTAAGAATTGTTATTCCAAAAGAGAATTAGATCGGCAAATATCATCGGCTTATTATGAAAGATATATGCTGTCAGATGGTAAAAAATTACCTACAGTTAATAAAACTTTAGATGAAAATGATTATCCAAATACTAAAATATTAGACACTTATAGTTTAGAATTTTTAGATTTACCAGCTGAATTTTCAGAAAAGGATTTAAAAAATGCGATTATAAAGAACTTAAAAGATTTCATATTAGAAGTTGGAAAAGGTTTTACTTTCATTGGTGATGAGTATAGAATTCAGGTCGGAAATCATGATTTTTTTATTGATTTATTATTTTACAATCGTGAATTATCTTGTTTAGTTGCATTTGAATTAAAATTAGGGGAATTTAAAGCAGAATATTTAGGAAAAATGAATTTGTATTTAGAAGCTTTGGATAGAGATGTGAAAAAAGAGCGAGAGAATCCTAGTGTTGGTGTAATATTGTGCAGTTCGAAAGATAAAGATGTTGTTGAATATTCGATTAGTAAAAATGTGTCTCAAACTTTGATTTCTGAGTATAAATTAAAATTAATTAATAAAAAATTATTAGAAACTAAACTTAAAGAAATGAAGGATTTGATAAATAATAATGATTAATAGTGGGTTAAAAACGATATATATTTATTAAATAATTGTATGTTTGTTACTAAAATAGTAAACAAGGGTTCGAATAATTTAATAGCAATTGTCTTATAGTGTAAAAAAACTAGATATTTTTAAGGAAAATCTAGTTTTTTAGTTGATTTTTACTTTGTTTTCTGGTAATTTATATTTGTAGGGTATAAACCTTATAAATTAGAAATGGGAGGTAATCGTTATGACAAAACAAGAATTAGTAGAATTTATTGCTAATAAAGCTAACCTTACTAAGGCTGATGCTTTACGTGCTTTAGATGCAATGACTGATGGTATTGTTGAAGGTCTTAAGAAGGAAGGAAAAGTTGCTTTAGTTGGTTTCGGTACTTTCTCAGCAAAAACTCGTGCTGCTAGAACTGGTATTAACCCATTAACTAAAGAGTCTATTAAGATTCCTGCTAAGACTGTTGCATCATTCAAAGCTGGTAGCAAATTAAAAGACGCTTTAAACTAATTAACGATTATGAAAAAGAAGTTTTATGACTTCTTTTTTTCATGGGGTTGTGTTAAAATTGACTTATGAGTTACATTAAAGGAAAATACAAACAATCTATTTTTGAATCAGAAACTGGCTATAAGGTCGGTCTTTTTAGGGTTCAAGAAACTGATGATAAAGAGTTAGGCACTAATAAGACTATTACATTTACTGGTTATTTTGGATTGCTTAATAAGGATGATACTTATGTATTTAATGGTAATGTTATTTATCATGATAGATATGGAATGCAGTTTCAAGTAGATACTTATGAGAAGGTAGTTCCTGAAGGAAAAGATGCTATAATTGATTTTTTAACAAGTTCTTTTGTTAAGGGATGTGGTGATGTACTTGCTAGAAAAATTTATAAGACTTTTGGAAATGATGCACTTACTAAGATTAAAGAAAGCAGAGAAAATTTGTTTTTAGTTAGTGGTATGACTGATAAAAAAGCTGATAGTATTTATAAGTCTGTTGTAAAGTATTTTGAGGCGGATAAAGAGATAGTTAAGTTAAAAGAGATGGGTTTTACTGTTAAAGAAACTATGGAACTTATGAATAATTTTGGTAAGAGAGTTTTAGAACTTATTGATAAGAATATCTACGTCTTAAGAGATTATGTAGATTTTCCTAAGCTTGATAGTATTTTTTTAGTAAATAATGATCCAGAGGATGATAGAAGAGTAGATGCTGCTATTATTAGGGCAATGAAGGATTTGACTTTTGAATTAGGGGATATTTATTTAGATAAAATTGAGATAGTTGAGGAACTTGCGAGTAGGTATAATATTTTTAAGAATATCGATGATAATTTAAAAGGACTTGCTAAGAAAAGAGAAATAATGATTTCTAATGAAGATTATTATTTGATGGATGATTATTTAGACGAGTTAAATAATGGAGTGTCAATTGCTTCTTTGATGAGTAGAGATGTTAAGAAGATAAATAAGTTTAATGATTTGATAAAACTTACTGAAGGAGAACTTGGTATTACTTATAATAAAGAGCAAAAAGATGCAATTAAGAGTGCACTTACTAATAATGTTAGTATTATAACTGGTGGACCTGGAACGGGTAAGACTACGATTATTAAGGGTATTTTAAGACTTTATAGTATTTATAAGAAGATAAGTTATGAAACAGTTACTAGAGAAGTTTGCTTGCTTGCACCGACAGGAAGAGCATCTAAGAGAATGAGTGAGACGTGTGGAATTGGGGCAAGCACTATTCATAGATTTTTAAAGTGGGATAAGGAAAGTAATACTTTTGCAGTTAATGAGTTAAATAAAGTTCATTATAATATGTTTATTATTGATGAAACATCAATGCTTGATAATCACTTGCTATCATCATTTTTTAAAGGAATTGATATTCATACTAAGATTATATTTGTAGGTGATGAGTATCAACTTCCTAGTGTTGGTCCTGGTTTAATTTTATCAGATATGATTAGTGCTGGGGTTCCTCATATTAAGTTAGAAACTATTTATAGGCAGAGTGAGAATTCTTATATACCAATGCTTGCTAAGGATATCAAAAATGTTAATGTTACTGATGATTATTTGGATAAGAAGGATGATTATAATTTTATATCTTGTGATTCAAAGGAGATTAAAAATATTTTAGTGCAGATAGTTGAAAAAATGCAAGATAAGAAAATTGATTTAAGTAATTTGCAAGTGTTAGCACCTATGTATAAGGGAGAAAATGGAATTGATAATTTAAATATAGTACTTCAAGATCTTATTAATCCTAAAGATAAGAATAAGGATGAGATTAAGGTTGGACCTATAACTTATAGAGTTGGTGATAAGATTCTTAATTTAGTTAATGATATTGACAATAATATTTATAATGGTGATATTGGGTATATTAAGAGTATTGATATTAATTCTAAAAAGGAACCTATTGTTGTAGAATATGATAATAATGAAGTAGGGTATAAAAGAGAGAATTTTAATCAGATAACGCATGCTTATGCGATAAGTATTCATAAGAGTCAAGGTTCTGAGTTTATGCATGTTATTATGCCAATAACTAAGGGATATTCGAGAATGCTTTATAATAAACTTCTTTATACTGGAGTATCTAGAGCAAAGAAGAGTTTGGTTCTTCTTGGTGATAAGGATGCTTTTATAAGGTGTGTTAATAATAGTTATAGTTTAGTACGTAAAACTAATTTAAAGTTAAAGATTATGAATAATTTAAAGATAAACACGCAAAATAACAAATAGGAGAGTGTTTATGAAAGAATTTTTTAGTTTTATGATGGGAGCTATGTTTGGTGCAGCAGTAATGCTTGGCGCTAGTGAGCTTTCTAAAAATAAAGAAGTAATTAAAAAGAAAGTTAATAACTTAATTGATGATACTTCTAAATTAGTAGGTTAATAAAAGATAGAAACTGTCATATGGGCAGTTTTTATAATTATAAGATATGTTAAAAAAATAAGAAAAATTTAACATATCTCTTACATATGTTAAAAAATATTAATAAATTTAACATTTTTTTATTTTTGATTCTCTATAAAGTTTTTTGAAGCACTTAATAAGTAGGTTAATGTATAATAATTTTTAAATAATAAATAATAATAGTATGAATAAAATTAAGAATTTAAGACTATTAAAAATATTTTTGTTTTTAGCGAATATCTTATTATTACTATTTATTATTAAGGAGTGTAAGATATTAAATTTTTGTTGCATAATTATAAGTTTAGTAAGTCCGTGTATATTTGGTTTTGTTATTGCATGGGTTATTAAACCTGTTATGCTCTTTTTTAATAAGAAGTTTAATACTTATATTTCTAGTGCACTTACTTTTTTACTTATGGGTTTAATTATCTTTCCTATTGGTTATTTTTTAGTACCTATAATAATAAGAGAGTTTAGTAATTTACTACCTAATATTATTACTTTTTATAAAAAATATAGTTCTAAAATTATTAATTACATAAATATAGGGGATGTTGGTAAGAAGTTTATTAGATGTACGATAGGGCTTAAAGATATTCTTATTAATTTGTTTTATGCTTTTTTTATAGCGTTTTTCTTTTTAACTAATCATGAAGAAACAACTAGGTTTATTAGTAAGAGAGTGCCATCTAGATTATCTTTAGAGATTACTAGTAATTTAAGAGTGTTTGTTAAGGGGACTTTACTTGATACAGTTATTTTGTTTATTATGAGTTTAATTACTTTTAGTATTACTGGGATGCCATATGCGCTTTTATTTGCTATATTTGCTTCTATTACGAATGTTATTCCTTTTATAGGACCTTATATAGGTGGTGTTCCAGCAGTGCTTGTTTCTTTATCTGTTAGCATGAAACTGGGAATAGTTGTTTTAATTGAGGTGATAATTTTACAGTTTATTGAGTCATCATTTATTCATCCATATATTATGAGTAAAGGGTTAAAAATAAATCCAATAATTATTCTTATTGGACTTATCGTATTTGGATATTTCTTTGGTATTATAGGAATGCTTATTAGTACGCCACTTATAAGTGTTATTAAATCAGTTTATGAGTATTATGAGGCTGATATTAAGAAAGTTCTTCATAAATAGTTTTATCGTATTCGTGATCTGTTATTTTATATTTTTCTAGGGATGGAGTATCAATTAAATAGAATTTATGTAAGATTGTATCTTCTCCTGAACTACTTACAGGGTCATCCCAAGTTAAGTCTAAGTGTAGCCATGCGCTATCAATGTATACAGCATTCCATACATGGGTGTTAGATGCTATTTTGAAGTTTGGCACATTAAATTTATTTAGAAATAAGGCCATAGCATCAGCGTATCCACCACATACGGCTTTATGGTTTATAAGAGCACCATAAGCAGTAGAAGATTTGGAATCAGAATTAGCAGTGTCGTATTTGGTGTTGTTAATTATGTAATCATGTATTTTTAATATTTTATCTTCTACTTTCATATCGTCCGTTATGTTTTCATTTATAATTTCGTTTATTTTACTATTGATAGTAACTATATCATCACTGGAGTATAATTTTTCGATTTTGATGTTGACTTCGCCACTTTGAGAGTAAGTTACATTTATTGATTTGAAGTTATTAAAGGGGCTTACAAAGTTATTTATATGGGTAAGGACGCCTGCATCGTTTGTGATAGCATTAACATCATCTAGGCAAGATGTATATTCACTTGGACAGTAGAAAGTAAATTCATCATATCCTCGATCTAGGATGCTGTAGAAGATATCTTTAATATCTTGCATGCTTAGGGGAGTGAATGTTTCACTTTCTTTAACGAAATCGAAACTTACTTTTTTATAATAAGCATTTGGTTCATTTAGAACTACTTTAGGCTCTTTACTAAAGATAGAACTTATGTAGTTTATTATTTTATTATAATTAAAAGATGTATAAACAATTATTAAAATAACTATAAGAGTAGTTATTATGTTTTTAAATTTCACTTAGTATCACCAATATTATGATATCAAAATCTAGATTAAATTAAAAGAAAAAATGATAATAAAAAAACTCAGATGTTAATCCAAGCTTATATCATTTCTTTTACTTTTTTATTTAATCTTGCTTTTTGTCTATCACAAGTATTCTTTTTAATTAATCCTTTACTAGAACATTTATCTAAGTCAGCCATAGTAGTTCTTAATTGTGCTTTAGCTGCATCTAGATTTTTTTCTTTAACTGCTTTTTCTAGTTTTTTCATTCCGTTCTTTACTTTAGAGGTATAAGAAGTATTACTTGCTGTTTTAATTTTGTCAGTCTTAACACTTTTTTTAGCGCTCTTAATGTTAGCCATAAATATCTCCTTCCTTAAATTACAACACTGATTTTACCAAAATATTAAATAAAATGCAAGTTAATATATTGATAATTATTAAATATATTGTTATTATTTTAATAGTAATAGAGAATAGGAAGTCATAATATGTATATAAATAAATTAATTAAGAAACAAGTTATGCTTATTCTAGCAACGGTTGTATTAGTAGGAACGCTTGCAGTAACCACATCTTTTGCAGTCTTTGAGGAGACTAAAAGCAATGCAACAGATCAAAAGATGACTATAGGAAACTTAGATGTAACCTATACTGGGGGCTCAGCTATTAGTATTACTGATATTAATCCAATGACTGATAGTACAGCATTATCAAAAACTAATAATATTTATACATTTACTATAAAGAATACTGGAACAGTACCATATAATTTTAAAGTAAAAGTAATTAATAACCCTAGTTATACAAGTAATTTATTACCACATCAATATATAAGGTATTCTTTAAATAATGGTACTGCATCTACACTAGGTTCTGGACAAGGAGACTACGAACTTACTAGTGGAGTAATTGAAGCAGGAGCTACTAATACTTATAATCTTAGATTATGGGTAGCTGATGCTTCAACATATAGGCTACCAAATTCTGCATTAGGACAAGAAATACATTTAAAGATATTTGTAGAAGGTAAAGCAGGTAGTGGATGGACTCCATCTAATCCACTTTTAAAAGATTTAATATTGACAAACAATAAAGTACAAACTCCAATAACTACACCAGGAGCAGCAGTATCTACTGCTGATGAGGCTCTTTTAGCAAGTACAGAAGATGATTATGGTACATCTTATTACTTTAGAGGTGCCGTAACAAATAACTATGTAGAGTTTGCTAATAAGTGCTGGAGAATAGTAAGAATAGTAGGGGATGGTTCAGTAAAACTTGTTCTTCATAATGATAATACAGCAGGAGCTGCTAATCCTTGTTCATCAGCAAATAATAGCACTAATGCAGCTTTTGCAAGATACTCTGGTGAAACATATACAAGTACATTTAATGATAATTTCGAAGACAATGCTTATGTAGGATTTAAATATGGAACACCAGGTTCTAGTACACATGCAGCTACACATGCAAATACCAATAAAAGTACAATACTAAATAATTTAGAAACTTGGTACAATACTAATCTAAAAACATATGAAAGTGTAATCGCTAATACTGTATGGTGTAATGATAAAACAAATGTAACAGATACTACTTATAATCCGGAGTTCGGAGATACTCCAACAGGACTTGGATATGGTACAAATAGAACATATTATGGTGCTACACAAAGATTAATAAGAGGAGGTAAGTATGGAGGTATAGCTGGAGGCACGGGTCCAAGTTTAAAATGTAATGGAGAATTAAGCAAAATAACATCAAAAGTAGGATTAATAACTGCTGATGAATTAGCATTAGCTGGATGTACTTATGCTAAAAAAAATACAACAACATATTTACAAGAAAACGCTACAGATACTCCTTGGTGGTCATTGTCTCCTGACTACTTTACTGGCAGTGACGCTTACGTTTGGAACGTGATCGATGGCTCCCTCATAGGATTCAACGTGAGCAACACCTACGGCGTTCGTCCTTCAATTTCTCTTAAGCCGACGACCAACGTAACTGGAGAAGGAACCAGTAGTTCCCCATTCATAATAAGTATGTAAACAGGGCGAAGTATTATAAGGTCGAAATCGTCAATCGTAGATGCCTTTGAGAAACCCTTCGATGGACAAAATGACAGGCGAGAGAGATAAAAAATAAAAGTAGAGGGTTTTGCTGGTTTAAAGATTTGAAGTTAATATAGAATGTTATTAATGCACTTTGTGCTGAATAAAGAGGAGAAATGTTTTATGGATATGTTATTTGAAAGTGAGAAACAGAAAGAGGCTACGGAGAG
>URHW01000008.1 GCA_900547775.1 uncultured Mycoplasmatota bacterium
ATGAAGCTACACATGCAAATACAAATAATAGTACAATACTAACTAATTTAGAAACATGGTATAATAATAATCTAAAAACATATGCTGATGCAATAGCTGATACTGAATGGTGCAATGATAAAACAAATGTAACAGATACAACATATGATCCATGGAGCATAACTCCAAATGGACTAGGATATGCTAAAAATGTAACATATTATGGTGCTACCCAGAGATTAGTAGGTACTAGTGGCACTGGTCCTAGTTTAAAATGTAATGGAGAATTAAGTAAAATAACATCAAAAGTAGGATTAATAACAGCAGATGAATTAGCACTTGCTGGATATGCTTATGGTAGTGGTAATATTACAACATATTTACAAGAAAATGCTACGGATACTTATTGGTGGTCCTTGTCTCCTTACGGCTTCGATGGCGGCAGCGCTGACGTTTGGTACGTTAACGGCAGCGTTGGCAGCTTCGTCAACTACGACGTGGACGATACCGACGGTGTCCGCCCTTCGATTTCTCTTAAGTCGACGACCAACGTAACTGGAGAAGGTACCAGTAGTTCCCCATACATAATAAGTATGTAAACAGGGCGAAGATAAAAAAGGTCGAAATCGTCAGTCGCAGATGCCTTTGAGAAACCCTTCGAGGGACAAACAGACAGGCGAGAGAGATAAATAGAATAAGTGATGTTTTGATACGTGTGCGTGGCAAGCGCGCATGCTGATTCTCCGATTGGAGAGTACCCACTTGTCACATCCCTAAGCGCCTTTTGCGTGTATTTATACATGCGAAAGGCGGCGAGTTTTCAACAAAGGGAGGTCTTTGACTTTTCTAGGGGAGTTTATGGTGGACGCGGGTTTTGGACGTTTGAGATTAGGTATGTGTTTTATCTGCAAGATAAATGAAAGGGATTTGTTATGAAGAGTGATAATAGTAATGAACCTATTACGTTAGGTATATTAAAAAAAGAGAAGTCTAGTAAGCCTGCTTTTGTGCTTATTTGTTTTATGCTACTATTGGGGACTTGTTTCGGTCTTCCTTATATTAAAGATTATATTAACAATAATAATAATTCCTTTTCTATATGGGTTAGGGGGCTTTTAAATAATTTTACTAGTGATAATGAGCCTGCGCCTAGCCCGGTTGCTCCTAGTGATGATAAGAATGTTTTAAGTAAGAGTAGTACTATTTCTTATCAAGGTATTAAGCTTACTAATTTTAGTTTAGAAGGCACTAAGATAAGTTTTGATATGTCATCTAATACTGATTTTAATTTGGATGAACATAAACTATTTTTAGAGGTATATGGTACTAAGGATTTGCTTACTAGAGTGAAGCTTACTGGTAATGTTAATGCTGATGTTAGAAGTGTTACTAATAATTTATATAAACTTACTGTTAATAGTGGTGAGTTATATTATGGTAAGATAGTTAATCTTTCTTTAGATGATTATCCAATTGTTAGTGGTATTAGTTCTTTGATGTGTACTTTAAATAACAGAACGATTACCTATAGTTTTGAAGAAGATATTTTAAAGAGTGTTCATGATAATGTTACGAATAATGATACTAGTGATATTGATACATATATGGCTTTACTTGGGAAATATCAGGAATTATCTAATAGATTAGTTAGTAATGGGTTAGTTAGTACTACAGAGGAAACTGATAGTGGATTTGCTTTTAATGCAGATGTTCCATTAAGTGAGAATATAAGGGAAACTTTAGGTGAGGATTATGATTATAATTATTTTTATATGAATGCACCACTTAAAGAGGTTAGTTATGATATGTTAACTAAAGGATTTGATTGTAAGTGAATATAAAGATAAATGATTTTGATGGGCCACTAGATTTGTTATGGCATTTAATTAAGGCTCATAAGATGGATATATATGATATAAATATAGAGAAGATTACTAAAGAATATTTAAGTTATATTAATGAGCATAAAGAGCTTACTATTGATGGGGCTAGTGAGTATTTAGTTATGGCTTCTGAACTTATTCATTTAAAGAGTAAGTTACTTCTTAATAAGAATGATGAAGAGGAAGATGCTGAGTATGAAATTAACACAGAAGACGATTTAAGAAATAGGTTAATTGAGTATGAAAAGTTAAAGGCTGCTGCTGATAGATTAGTTGAGCTTGAAGATAAAAGAAAAGAGGTTTTAACTAAACTTCCTTCTAATTTAAGTGAATATGCTGATAAGAGTGTTAAACTAAGTAGTGATATTACTTTAGATGATTTGCTTAAGGCATTTGAGGGTTATTTAAATAGAAAAAAATTAGATGAACCAGTTAATAAGGCAGTTACTAAAAGAGAGTTAAGTGTTGAAGATAGATGTTTAAGCATCAAGAGTTATCTTCATAATAGAGGTAAAATTAACTTTTTAGATTTGTTTGATGAAGTAGATAAGCCTTATGTAATTGTTACTTTCTTAGGAATTCTTAATTTAGTTAAGTCTAGGGAAGCAGTAATTAGTCAGGAGTATAATTTTGGTGATATATATATTGAAGAGAGGTTATCATAATGAATAAGTTAGGTGTATTAGAGGGGTTACTTTTTGCAGTAGGTGATGAAGGACTTTCCATAGATAATATTAAGAGCATATTAGATGTTAGTGAGACAGAAGCTAAAAACTTACTTAGTATGCTTCAAAAAAGATATGAATCTGATGGGTATGGACTTAGAATTAGTTATTTAGGAGAGAACTTTAAACTTACTACTAAAAGAGAACATAAAGAGTATTATCAAAGACTAATTGAAAGACCTGAAAGTGATGAACTTAGTAGTGCAGCCTTAGAAACGCTTGCAATTATTGCATATAATGGGCCACTTACTAGACTTGAAATTGACCAGATGAGAGGTGTCTCTTCTGCGTATACATTAAGAAAACTTTTAGCTAAAGATCTTATTTATGTTAGTGGCAAGAGTGACTTAGTAGGAAAACCTAATTTATATTCAGTTTCTAAATATTTTTTAGATTTCTTTGGACTTGGCAGTTTAAGTGATTTACCTAAGGTAGAAAGTACACTTCATCCTGATAATGGTGATGATTTGTATTATTCAATGTACAAGGAGGATAACAATGATTAATAAGGATATAAGGGAGTTTAAGGCTGATTTAGATAAGTATAATGCTAGTTTAAATAGTGCTTTAAATAAGGAAGAATGTGAAAAGATTTATCATGCATTTAAGGATGTAGTTAAAACTTATGTTTATAGTGCCAATGATTTTTTGCGAAAGACTTTTAATGATTTACCTACACCTTATGTTAAGAGTGAGGGTTATACAGGAATGTTTAAGCCAGGCGTTGAGATGCATTATAGAAGTAAATTAGAATATTATAGTGAACTTGATAGTCTTATTACTAGTAAGGGTTTAAGTGAAGAAGATATGCTTTATGCACAAGAAGCTATATACGTATTAAAGTTTTATTATCAAGATGTATTACAATAAAAAAACAGACGAAGATGTCTGTTATTTTTTTTATGGCTGCCCAGATAGGATTCGAACCTATGAAATGTTAGGGTCAGAGCCTAATGCCTTACCGCTTGGCTACTGGGCACTGGTGCTCGTAATCGGAGTCGAACCGATACTCCTTGTGGGAAATAGATTTTGAGTCTATCGCGTCTACCAATTCCGCCATACGAGCAGTACATGTCAATTATAACACTAGTCAAGCGGAAAATACAATAGTTTAATTTTCTTATTTTTAATTTCAATAAGACCTTCATCTTTTAAATTCTTAAGTTCCCTTGTCATAGCACTTCTATCTATCGCAAGATAATCGGCTAGGGCAGTAAAACTTGATTTTAAATAAAGAACTCTAGCATTAGTCTCTTGATAAGAATTTTTAAAATATTCTAAAAGTTTATTTCTAATTGTTTTATTAGTTAGAATATCTAATCTTTGACTTGCTTCAGTATATTTTTTATTTAAAAGTTCTAAAAGATTTATTAGAAACTGGGAGTATATTTGTGATGAAGTATTCTTAGGATTTAGTATAAAATGCATTTCCATAAATATTATTGTAACATCAGTCTTTGCTTCAATTTCATATTCCTTATTATTTAAATTTGAAATATTAGTACCCAAAATATTACCTTCGCTAAGTTCTTCAATTATAATCTTATTTCCATTCTTATCTGTCTTTATTATATTTGCATCTCCTGCTATGATGATTCCAATAAAGTCATCGATTTTTATTTTACTTAAAATAAGTTCATTTACATTAAAGTGTAAAGTATTTGCTTCTAACATTTTTAACAAAATGCCTTGTTTACTGGGGTGAATATTTTTAAAAAGATCATTCATTTTGACCACCTAAAATAATTTTATCATTATTTTAATTTTGTTGCAATTGCAACAATACTATTTAGTAATAAGACGTTATAATGAAGTTGTTAAATATAGGGAGGAAGTAAAATGAAAGTAATTAAAAGAGATGGACATATGGTAGATTATTGTCCAGAAAAAATTGAACAGGCTATTTTAAAAGCTAACAAAGAAGTTGAGGAAAGTGAGCAAGCTAGTAATACTCAAATTAAGAATATTATTAAGTATATTGAGTCTTTGGGTAAGAAGAGAATTTTAGTTGAAGATATTCAAGATATTATTGAGATGAAACTTATGAGTATTGGTAAATATAAACTTGCTAAGAAATATATTACATATCGTTATACAAGAGAACTTGTAAGAAGAAGTAATACTACAGATTTAGCTATTAAAGAACTTATTGATGGAGAAAATGAGTACTGGAATACAGAAAACTCAAATAAGAATGCCAAGATAGTTACTACTCAAAGAGATTATCTAGCAGGAATAACAAGCACTGATATTACAAGAAGATTCTTATTACCAGAAGAAATAGTTGAAGCACATGACCAAGGAATTATTCATTTCCATGATGCCGACTATTTTGCTCAAAATGCACTTCATAATTGTGATTTAATTAATTTAGAGGATATGCTTCAAAATGGAACTAACATTAATGGTGTAATGATTGAAAAACCACATAAATTTTTAACAGCAGTGACAATTGCCACTCAGATTATTACAGCAGTATCATCAAGCCAGTACGGTGGATGCACTATAACACTTACTCATCTAGCTCCATTTGTTAGAGATAGTTACAATCGTTATTTAAAAATATATAAAAATAGAAAACTATCTAAAGAAGATTGCGAAAAGTTTGCTAAAGAAGATTTAAAGACTGAGATTACTGCTGGTGTTCAAACATTCCAATATCAAGTTAACTCAATGACGACAACTAACGGACAAGCACCTTTCTTAAGTGTTTGCATGTATCTAGGTGAAACTGAAGAATATAAAGAAGAACTTGCCATGATTATTGAAGAATTCTTAAATCAAAGAATTGAAGGAATGAAAAATGAAAAGGGTGTATATATTACTCCAGCATTCCCAAAACTTTTATACGTATTAGAAGAAGATAACATTCATGAAAATAGTAAGTATTACTACTTAACTGAACTTGCTGCTAAATGTACTGCTAAGAGAATGGTTCCAGACTATATCTCAGAAAAGATGATGAAGAAACTTAAAATTGATAAAAATGGTAACGGACAATGTTATCCATGCATGGGCTGCAGAAGTTTCTTAACACCATATGTTGATAAGGAAGGTAAACCTAAGTATTATGGTAGATTTAATCAAGGTGTTGTTACAATAAACCTTGTTGATGTAGCACTATCAGCAGATAAAGATGAAGAACTATTCTGGAAGATATTTGATGAAAGATTGGAACTTTGCCATAGAGCGCTTCAAATTAGACATAAACGCTTAGCAAAAGCAACAAGCGATGTAGCCCCAATATTATGGCAACATGGTGCTCTTGCTAGATTAGGTAAGGGAGAAAGTATTCATGAGTTATTACATGGTGGATACTCTACAATTAGTTTAGGTTATGCTGGTTTATATGAATGTGTTAAATTTATGACTGGACACTCTCATACTGATAATGGTAAGGGTAAAGAGTTTGCTTTAGAAGTTATGCAAAAATTAAATGATAAATGCAAAGAGTGGAAAGAAGCCGAAAACATGGATTACAGTGTTTATGGAACACCTATTGAAAGCACTACATATAAATTTGCTAAATGTTTAAGAGAACGCTTTGGAATAATCAAAGGTATTACAGACCGTAATTATATTACTAACTCATACCATGTACCAGTATTTGAAGAAATAGATGCCTTTACTAAGTTATCGCTTGAAAGTGAATTCCAAAAGTTATCTCCTGGTGGAGCAATCTCTTACATTGAAACTCCTAATTTACAAAATAACATCCCAGCAGTAATTGAAGTTATTAAGTTTATTTATGATAATATTATGTATGCTGAATTAAATACTAAGAGTGATTATTGCCAGAAGTGTGGATATGATGGTGAGATTTTAATTAATGATGATCTAGAGTGGTATTGTCCTAACTGTGGAAATAAAGACCATGACACCCTAAATGTTGCGAGAAGAACATGCGGTTATATTGGTACTAAGTTCTGGAATAAAGGTAGAACTCAAGAAATTAAAGAAAGAGTCTTACATTTAGATAATAAGGATGCATAATGGCAAGATATAATAAAATTAGAAAGATGGATATCTCTAATGGTCCTGGAGTTAGAGTATCAGTATTCATGCAAGGATGCACATTTAATTGTAAGAACTGTTTTAATCCAGAAACACATGACTTTAATGGAGGCAAAGAGTTTACTGACGATACAATAAATGAAATATTAAATCTTTGCAATAATAGTTATATAGCTGGCTTATCTATTTTAGGGGGTGAGCCACTTCATAATAAGAATATAGATGCTAGTACAAAATTAGCAAAAGCATTTAAAGAAAAGTATCCAGATAAAAGTGTTTGGATATGGACTGGTTTTAACTTTGAAGACTACGTTATGGATAAAGAAATAACTAAATACGCTGATTTTATTGTTGATGGTCAGTTTGAAGAAGATAACAAAAATCCAAAACTTTTGTATTCAGGTTCTAGTAATCAAAGAGTTATCAATGTAAAAAAGACAATGAAAAAAGGTAAAGTAGTAGAGGAGAATAATTTATGAAATTAAGAGGATTTGAAGTTGCTAAAGGATGGGAAAACAAGGACATTCACATACCAGTTAGAAAAACTGCAAACTCTGCTGGATATGATGTGGAAGCGGCAGAAGATGTTGTTATTCATCCATTTAAATTAGGAGATAAACCAACACTTATTCCTACTGGACTTAAAGCATACTGCCAGAGTGATGAATGGTTTATGCTTGCTAATAGAAGTTCTAATCCTATTAAAAGAGGACTTGTGATGGCAAATAGTATTGGTGTTATTGATAGTGATTATTATGGTAACCCTGATAACGATGGGCACTTTATGTTTGCATACTATAACTTCTTTAATGAGGACGTTGTTATTAAAAAGGGTGATGTAATAGGTCAAGTTATTTTCCAAAAGTATTTAGTTACTGATGATGATAATGCAACAGGCATGCGTGCTGGTGGATTTGGCTCTACTGATAAATAGGAAGAAATTCCTATTTTTTTTATGCTTAGTGTGGTATAATTCTATTGTGTCCTTGTAGCACAGTAGGATAGTGCAATCGCCTCCTAAGCGATAGGTCGGCAGTTCGAATCTGCCCAGGGACGCCATTATTGTGATTAAGAAGCCCTTTTGAGGTTCTTTTTTTTAAAGTAAACTAATAAGTGCTTTAGTTTTAATAATTTGTGTGCTATAATCTTAGGCGAAGAAAAACATGGTGAGAAAATGAAAAGGCTTATTAAGTATTACATGATTATAATTATTATTTTAATTTTATTTCTGGGTCATGGTCTTATTTTTAATCGTGAAAAAAGAACATACAAACTAGAAATTATTAGTTCTTATGGGGATAATGAAGCATATCACCCAAAAGTTATTACCTTTAATAAAAAGTGGAATGGGTACAAGTACTGGATGAGTTATACTCCATATCCAGGCGGTAATTCAGGCTATGAAAATCCTCATATAGCAGTATCAAACGACTTAATAAATTGGTATGCCCCTAATAAAAAAAATATAAGCCTTGACGAAGTAAAAAACAAATACAAGAAAAAAAGATATAATTCTGATTCTCATATAGTATATAATAAAGATAAGGATACAATAACTTGTTATTGGCGATATGTTGATGACGTTGCTGGCAGTGTTACAATCTTTAAAAGAGAAACCAGCGATGGAATAACATGGACTGCTAAAGAAAAAGTTTTATATTCTAAAGATAGACATAAAAAAGATTATGTTAGCCCAGCAATTATTTATGAAGATAGTACATATAAGATGTGGTATGTAGATGTTTATAATACAATTAGGTATGCAGAAAGTCCTGATGGTATGAAGTGGACTGATAAAAATAAGATTAGTTTTAAGTATCCAGAAAAATTAGATACATGGCATTTAGATGTTATTAAAACAGATAAAGGTTATGAAATGATCGTAGTTGCATATGATAAGTGGAAGAATCATAATAAAATGGACTTATACTATACAATAAGTAATGATGAAGTTAATTTTAAGGATGCAATTAAGA
This sequence comes from uncultured Mycoplasmatota bacterium, assembly GCA_900547775.1. Classification (GTDB taxonomy): domain Bacteria; phylum Bacillota_I; class Bacilli_A; order RF39; family UBA660; genus CAG-533. The sequence goes on from URHW01000008.1 coordinate 8,578, forward strand.
TTCTAGAACCAGAACGAGGAACACTCAATTGGGATAACAGTGGAATATATCGATCATCCATAATTTATATAAATGACACATATTACCTATATTATGGTGCAGTCGGAGTTACCGCTGAGCGTGGCATCGGTCTTGCATATGGAAAAGATATTACTAACTTAGTAAGAGATAAGACAAATTATAAAGACCCTAAAAAAGTTAAGAGATTAATTAAAAAGTTAGAAAGGTAATTTTATGATGTCAAAAGTATTATTTACAAAAGAAATAAGCCCTAGTGGATTAGTTAAAATTTATGAAGCGGTAGGAAAAAAATTAAATGGCAAGGTTGCTGTTAAATTGCACTCTGGAGAAGAAGGTAATCAAAATTATTTGAGACCAGAGTTTGTACGTGAATTAATTCATCATGTTAATGGAACTGTTGTTGAGTGTAATACAGCGTATAATGGAGCAAGAAATACAACCGAAAAACATCAAGTTTTAATGGAAAAACATGGATGGAATAAATATTTTGACGTTGATATTATGGAGGCAGAAGGCGATTTAGAACTTGATATACCTAATGGCAAGGTAATTAAAAAGAATTATATAGGTAAAAATATTTCAAATTATGATAGTATGTTAGTACTCTCACATTTTAAAGGTCATCCAATGGGTGGATATGGTGGAGCTCTTAAACAATTATCAATTGGAGTAGCATCTTCCTCTGGCAAAACATATATTCACACTGCGGGTAAGACTGCTAAACAAGAAGAGTTATGGGATAATGCTGCAGAGCAAAATTTATTTCTAGAATCTATGGCAGATGCAGCATCAAGTGTAGTTAATTATTTTAATGGAAATATAGTATATATTAATGTTTTATGTAATATGAGTGTCGATTGTGATTGCTGCGCTGTTGCTGAAGATCCTTGCTTAAAAGATATTGGTATTCTTGCGAGTTTAGACCCAGTAGCTATTGATGAAGCATCTATCAATTTAGTAAAAAATTCAAATGATCCAGGCAAAGAACATTTTATGGAAAGAGTAAACAGCAGAAACGGCTTACATACTATAGAAGAAGCAGAGAAACATGGTATTGGTTCTAGAGAGTATGAACTTGTAAATATTGATTAAAAAAAGTGCTTGAATAAAAAAGGCACTTTGTAGTATAATTAATTTAGGAAGAGCACTAACCCCTGAAAGTTAGGCTTCTCCAACTTGTTTGTTTTTGAAGCTACTTAACAGGTGATGTTAATAGCTTCTTTTTTTATCTAAACATAGCAAATACTATCTTTAAAATAAATAAAAGGAATAGTATGATTATTATTCTGTCTAAAATTATTTTAATAGGTATAATAACATAATCATTATACTCATACAAGCCCCTTATTTATGCAGGTTTGCAGATTTTTAAAATCTGCATTTTCCCAAGAAAAAAAGCACTTGTATAATATAAGCACTTTGTAGTATAATTAATTTAGGAAGAGCACTAACCCCTGAAAGTTAGGCTTCTCCAGATTATAAGTCTTTTGAAGCTACTTAACAGGTTAGTTAGTAGCTTCTTTTTTTATCTAAACATAGCAAATGCTATCTTTAAAATAAATAAAAGGAATAGTATGATTATTATTTTGTCTAAAATTAATTTAAACTGTTTCATACGCATCACTCCCTTCTTTTTTAAGAGGGGAGAAGCCTAACATAGTACTCTTCAAGAAGGTATATTATCACAAACATTAAACTCATGCAAGCCCTTTATTTATATGGGTTTTCAGACTTTTAAAATCTGTAATTTTTGCATAAAAAACACCATTATAAGGTGTCTATATTGTTTGGTAATAGTTTTTCTAAATAGTTTAATATGTCTTCTTTAGAATACTTGTTATCGGTAATCCATTCGATGCCAACATTGGTAATTGCGCCTATATAAAATTTAGCAACAATGTCAACGGGGATAGTTCCTTTATTAAGCCCTGATTCTTGAACTCTTTTTTTGATATCTTTATTAACAACATCAGATATAATATCCATCATAACACCATTACGATTATTTACCATGATTGCTGAATATATATTTTTCTTATCTTCAATGTGAGTAAGCAATAACTTAAGCATTTCCATATAATATTCCTTAGTATTCAAATTATTATCGTTAGTATCTAAATAAGAAGTTAAACTATCTTTAAATGTATCCAAAAAATCAACTAAGAATTCATACTTATCTTCATAATGTGCATAGAAAGTAGACCTGTTTACTAAAGCTCTTGAACATATTTCAGATACTTTTATTTCTTCAAATGTTTTTTCTCTCATTAAATCAACCAGTGCCATATAAAGCACTTTTTTTGTTTTAATAATTCTTAAATCTTGTTTTTCGTTTTTCATAATTCATCACACCAACATTATATCTAATTATATACTTTTTGCAAGATAATTAGCACTTTGTTGCTTAAATACGTATACAAAACAATCAAATTGTTGGATTACATACAAAATAGCAAATTAATAGTGCCTTTTTAAAATCTGTAGTCATATAATGTTTAGCGAGGTGAAAGAAATGAATAAGTTTAGTGATTTTATTACTAAGCATAGTAAAAATATTTTGATTATTACTATAGTTTTATTAGTATTTTCATTTATTGGTATGAAGATGACTAAGATTAATTATGATATTTTAGTTTATTTACCAAATAATTATGAAACAATTAAAGGACAAAATATTTTAACTGATGAATTTAAAATGGGCTCTTACTCAATTGCAGTAGTTGAAAATGCAAATGCTAAAGAATTACTTGCAGTTGAAGATAAGTTGCGTGGTGTTGATGGAGTAGGTGAAGTTTTCTCTATCTATGATGTGTTTGGAACTAATATTCCTCTTGAAGTACTTCCTAGTGAAGTAAGAAATAAAGTTCATAAAGAAAACACAGATGTATTATTTGTTACATTTCTAGAAAGTACTAGTAATGAAAAAACAATTGATGCTGTAAGAGAAATTAGAAATATCACCAGTGATAATTATATGTTTGGTGGTATGAGCTCAATGGTTCTTGATACAATGGAGTTATCTGAAAAAGAGATAACAATATATGTAGCAATTGCAGTCGTACTTTGTTTACTTGTCTTAGAGCTTTCTCTAGATAGTTACTTAGTACCATTATTATTACTTTTAAATATAGGTATATCAATTATCTTTAATCTTGGTACTAACGTATTTTTAGGAGAAATATCTTACATTACAAAAGCGCTTGTTGCAGTACTTCAGTTGGGTGTTACAACAGACTTCTCCATCTTCTTATATCATGCTTATGAAAGTAAAAAAGGTAAGATGAAAAAAGAAGAAGCCATGAAACTTGCTATAAAAGAAACATTTACTTCAGTAATTGGTAGCTCAACAACCACCATTGCTGGGTTCCTAGTATTATGTACAATGAGTCTTACTTTAGGTAAAGATTTAGGTATTGTTATGGCAAAAGGTGTACTTCTTGGTGTTATTACCGTTTTAACAATTTTTCCAGCACTTTTACTTGTATTTGATAAGTGGTGTGAAAAAACTAGCCATAAAGTAATTACTCCTAAATTTGATAAATTTAACAACTGGATAGTTAAAAGACATAAAGTGATCTTTGCAATATTTATTTTATTACTTGTACCTATTTATTTAGCTAATAATAAAGTTAATGTTTATTACAAAATAGATAAGACATTACCAGACACTTTAGAAAGTATTAAAGCAAATAATATTTTAAAAGATGATTACAACATAGTAAGTCCAGAAATCATTTTAGTAGATAGTAATATGAAAACTGGCACTATAAATAATATGGTTAGTGAAATTAAAAAGTTATCAGGTGTAGACTTAGTACTATCTGCTAGTGAACTAAGTGATTATGGCATCACAATAAACATGCTTGAAGATAAAACTAGTATGTTTAAAAGTGATAAATATCAAATGATTTTGGTAAACTCTTTATATGAAGTTGCTAGTGATGAATTAAATGATGAGATAGATGATCTTAATAAAATAGTTAAAAGTTATGATAAAAATGCCATAGTTGCTGGTGAAGGACCTCTTATGAAAGACCTTATTACAACTAGTGATACAGACTTTAATAATGTTAATGGCTCTTCTATAGTATGTATCTTTATAATCTTATTTATAGTACTAAAGTCGTTTAGCTTGCCATTCTTACTTATTATAGCAATTGAAGCTGCAATATGTATGAATATGAGCATCTCTTACTTAAGTGGAGTTTTACTTCCATTTGTTGCTCCAATAGTTTTAGGAACAATACAGCTAGGAGCAACCATTGATTATGCAATCCTTATGACAACAACATACTTAAATAATCGTAAGACTATGGATAAAAAAGAAGCAATACTTAGTACTCTTAATAATTGTGGAAGCTCAGTATTTATTAGTGGCTTATGCTTCTTTGCAGCAACATTTGGCGTAGGAGCATATTCAAAATTAGAAATGGTTGGATCCCTATGTACTTTAATTAGTAGAGGAGCAATCCTTAGTATGATAATAGTTATTACAGTATTGCCAAGTATACTATTAATCTTTGATAAATTAATTGGTAAAACAATGTTAGGAAAGGATAATTTTATGAAAAATAATAAAAAAATTATTACAAGTATATTTTTAGCTGGAGCTTTAATGATGCCACTTAGTGCAAACGCTTTAACTAAAAATGAAACCGTTTATGGAAAATTAAACCCAGATGGAAGTGTTAAGTCTAGTTTTGTAAATGAAGAACTTCTTAATACAGGTAATGGAACAATAAATGATATTACTAACTTAGAAGACATTATAAACTTAAGTGGTAATGAATCATTTAACCAAAAAGGAGATAAGATAACTTGGGAAGGACTAGGAAATAATATTTTCTACCAAGGAAAAACTTCAAAAGAACTACCAGTTAGTGCTAACATCACATATAAATTAGATGGTAAAGAAATAGAACTTAAAGATCTAGCAGGTAAAAGTGGTAAAGTTACTATTGAAATTAAATTTACTAATAACTCTAGAAGAAGTGTTAATGTTAATGGTTCTAGAGAAACTATGTATACACCATTTGTTGTAATGAGTACATTTACTCTAGATGATAGTGCTAAAAATATTAATGTTAGTAGTGGTAAAGTAATTAATAATGGTAAAGTTAATATGGTAGCAGCTCTTAGCACACCAGGTTTATCAGATAGTTTAAAATTAAGTGAGTTATCAAGTCTTAATAAAGTTACTATTACTTACGATACAGATAAGTTCTCACTAGGAACTGTATATATGATGATAACTCCTAAATTAATTAGTTCTAGTGACATATCATCATTATCAAATATTACTTCAGTAACAGATAAATTAAACACTTTAAATGATGCAATTAATGCATTAGAGTCTGGTGCAAGCTCATTAGAATTAGGAACCAAGAATGCATCTGAAGGATCTATTAAACTTAGCACATATTTAGATAAACTATATAAAAGTTCAGTTGCTTTAAGTAACGGATCTATATCACTAGATGATGGCGTTAAAACACTTTCTAAAGAACTTTCAAGTATATCAAATATTTTAGGAGATAACTCTGAAGATATTGCTAAAATGCAAATGCTATTACAAGCAGATAAAAACACAATTAACTCATTAAAAACAAATAATGAAAAAATTAAAACAGCCTATGATACTGCAGAACTTAAAGATAAAGAATATATAGACTTACTTAATGCAAGCCAAAATGAATTATTTACAGTTAAATACGAGTATGAAAATCATTATAATTCTAACTTACAAATAATCGGCCTATTAGAACAAAATGTAGCAGCAATTGAGAAAACCCTAGCAACTTTTGATGGATTAAACAAGAAAGTTAATGCTATGCTTCCTGCTCTTAATAAAGGCTTAGAAGATTTAAATAAAGGTACCGAAGACTTAAAAACTAATACAGCAATGCTTGCAGCAGGAGTAAAAGAACTGGCATCTAATGGTAAAGCACTTGCATCCGGTATGCAAGAAATATCAAGTGGTATGACTGAACTTTCAGAAGGCATTAAAAAGTTAGATAATGAAGGAATTAAACCAGTTACAGATAAAGTTAATAATATGTTAGTACCAACAGCATATAGAGCAAAAGAACTAGTTAAACTAGGTGAAAATTATACATCATTTGCTGGTAGTAATACTACTGGAGAGACTAAATTCATTTATGTAATGGATGGAATAGACGCCAAAGAAGAAGTAAAAACAACTAGTACAGAAACCGAGAAAGATAATCTTTGGACAAGAATTAAAAATATATTCAAATAGAAAAAGGCTTGTATAAAACAGGCCTTTTGTAGTATAATCAAGTTAAGGAAGAATACTAACCCCTGAAAGTTAGGCTTCTCCAAATTGTTGTTTTTGAAAAAGCTAATACTTAAAGGATTGTTAGCTTTTTCTTTTTTATTTTATTAATACTTAATAGTAATAATTAGAATATTAAAAGAGTGTTTATCTATTGATTTAAACATTCTTTTATTATAAAATACTATTAGATAGAAAGTAGGCAAGTGTTAATGAAAAATAAAAAAGAAACACTTTTAATACTAATAATACTAATAACAATATGTATAATAATATTTAATAGAGATAAACTATATGAAGCAAAATACATAGAACCAAAAGATACACTCCTAGCAATTACGATCAATGGCGAGATAAGTACGACGTTTCCAACAACTAACGCATATACTGGAACAGTAGAATGTACTACAGGAACAGGTAAAGTAGAATGGAATGGTACTAAATGGGTTCTTACAACAAGCGGAATAACAAAAGGAAGTACTAAATGCAATGCTATTTTTAAACAAACACTAAGACAATCAATTCTAGCAAATAATGAAGTTAAGACTCCACTTACAACGCCAGGAAAAGAAGTAAGTGCACATACAAAAGATGATGTCGAAAGCCAAACTACAAGTGTATCATCAACATATCAAGCATATTATTTTACTTATGGTACAGGATATACTGCTAATGGTTCGAAATTTAATTTAACTGGAACAGCAGTGACAAGTGATACATATGCAAATTCATATTCTAGTTTAGTTGGTAAATATTTTGTTAGTTCATCAGCCTCTAGTAATGGTTCAAGTACAGCAGGAACAATGAAAACAACAACTAATTTAAGTAGTGTATACTATGTAGTAAGTGCTACTTCGAGTAGTTATACATATAAACGAATAACATCAAATAAAAATACAACTGAGGCTTTACTTGCTAGTACAGAAGATGATTATGGTACATCATACTACTTTAGAGGAGCAGTAAAAAATAACTATGTAGAGTTTGCAAATAAATGCTGGAGAATAGTAAGAATAACAGGTGATGGTGCAGTAAAACTTGTTCTTCATAATGATAATACTACAAAAGCAGCTAATCCTTGTTCAGCAGCAAATAATAGTACAACAGCGGCATTTGCAAGATATTCTGGAAGTACTTACAATACATTGTTTAATACGAATTATGATGACAACACATATATTGGATTTATGTATGGAACTGCTGGTTCATCTGATTATGCAAGTACACATGCAAATACTAATAAAAGTACAATACTTACAAATTTAGAAACTTGGTACACAAATAATTTGGCATCATATGAAAGTAAACTAGCAGATACAATATGGTGTAATGATAAGAGTACAAGAAGTGGTGATCTTGGTTATGGAACTAATGTAACATATTATGGAGCAAATAATAGATTGGCTTCTACTAATCAACCAACATTAAAATGTCCAAATGATAATAATGGTGGAAAGTTATCTAAATTTACTGTTGATGATACAACAAATGGAAATGGTAACTTAAGTTATAAAATCGGATTATTAACAGCCGATGAAATCGCATTTTCTGGGTCAATATATGGTAATTATAATCGTTCTACATATTTACAAGAAAATACAGGAACTACACTGTGGTGGTCTTTGTCGCCTGAATACTTCGGTAGAGATGACGCTCGCGTTTGGTACTGGGGCTCGGGCTACTTGAGCAGCAGCAGCGTGGGCCGCAACGATGGGTTGCGCCCCGCCATTTCTCTTGTATCTTCGACTACAATTTCTGGTGGTTCTGGCACTTCAGAAGATCCTTATATTGTTGAGTAGGTTTTATGGAAAGATTTTATAGATATTTATGTGAATGTATATTTATAGCTATATTTGCTTTTGTTATATTTAGTAATAAGAGTGTTAGTTATGGTATAGATGAGGTTCCTTTATATAATGGGGAGCCTTATGTTGTTATTGATAATAATGAGCCTTCTTTTAGTGAACTTGTTAAAGATTCTTTTGAACTTTATAGTGATTTAGATTCACTTGGTAGATGTGGGGTTGCTTATGCTAGTATTGGACCTGATTTGATGCCGACTGAAAAAAGAGGTTCAATTGGCAGTGTTAAGCCTAGTGGGTGGCATACAGTTAAGTATGATATTGTTGATGGTAAGTATTTATATAATAGGTGTCATTTAATTGGATACCAGTTAACTGGACAGAATGCCAATCCTAATAATTTGATTACTTGTACTAGGGAGACTAATACTGGTGCAATGCTTGATTTTGAGAATAAGGTTGCTAGTTATATTAAAGAAACTGGTAATCATGTTATGTATAGAGTGACACCTAAGTTTTATGGAGATAATTTAGTTGCTAGTGGAATTGAGATGGAAGCTAAAAGTGTTGAAGATAATGGTGCTGGGCTTAAATTTCATGTTTATGTGTATAATGTAGAAACAGGAATTGATATAGATTACAAGACTGGAGAAAGTAGTTTGTCAAATTAGTGTATATTTTCTTTCAGTTTTGTTTTTCTTTTTTTAATTTTGTATTATATTAAGAATGTGTAGGAGAGGTGATTTAAATGTTATATCCATCTGTTGATAAAATATTAAATCAGGTCGACTCAAAGTATAAGCTAGTTCATGTGATTGCTGAGAGAGCGAAACAAATTCAGGAAACTGGATGGTTACAAATGAAAGAAAGCGATTATAAGAATAAGAAGGAATTAGGTCGTGCTTTAGAGGAAGTAGACGCTGGTTTAATTAAAATTAAGTAAGCAAAGTGCTTATTTTTTTTTGAAATAATAAGAAAATAGGGTATAATAAGATTTAGGTGAGGATATGAAAAAAGTTATACTTGTTGATGGAAATAATTTAATGTTTAGAAGTTATTATGCGACTGCTTATACTGGAAATATTATGAAAAATAGTAAAGGTTTTCCGACTAATGCTTTGTATGGTTTTACTTCAATGATTAATAAAATTGTTGAAGAAGAAAAGCCTGAATATATGGCAGTTGCTTTTGATATTGGTAAAAATTTTAGACATGAAAAGTATGATCATTATAAAGAAGGAAGAAGAGAAACTCCAGAAGATTTAAAAGTGCAGATGCCTTATGCTAGAAAGATACTTGAAGCAATGGGGATTAAACATTATGAAGTAGAAAATTTTGAGGCAGATGATATTATTGGAACTATTGCGTCTATGGCTGATAAGGATCCTGAGTTTGATGCAACGATTGTTTCTTCTGATAGAGACTTATTACAATTAATTAGTGATGTTGTTGATGTTAAACTTTTAAAACAAAAAGGTTTCATTAGATATAATAAAGAGACTTTTAAAGATGATTATGGAATTGAGCCAATTAGAATTATTGACCTAAAAGCATTAAGTGGAGATGCTTCAGATAACGTGCCAGGTGTTAAAGGAATTGGTGAAAAGACGGCTTTAAAACTATTACAAGAGTATGGTACTTTAGAAAATATTTATGCTAATATTGATTTAATTAAGGGGGCTACTCATGATAAGTTAGTTAACGATAGAGATAGTGCTTTCTTTAGTAAAGATATATGCACTATATATAGAGAAGTTCCCCTAGAAGATACTTTAGATAGTATGAAATATATGGGACGCAACGACTCATTAGATGAATTATTTGCTGATTTAGAGTTTTATTCATTTTTAAAGAAGATACCTAAGAAGCAAGTAAAACTTGATGTTAGTTTTAAAGAACTTAGTGATGTTCATGAAATAAATATAGAAAAGTGCGTTTCTTATTATATTGAGTGTGATAAGGAAAATTATCATTTAGGTAAGATAATTGGCATGGGTGTATATGATGGAGATAACTTATTTTATGTTAGTCCAGAAAAAGTTAAAAAGGTTTGTGAATATTTAAAACAAGCAGTAACTTATACTTATGATTTAAAGAAGAATATGGTTTTACTTAAAGATGTTAATATGATAAGTAATTTTGATCATATGATAGGTACATATTTGCTTAATTATCAAATGAAAGATGATTTGGCTTTTATGATGAATAATGATGGGATAGAAGCACCTTTTTATAGTGATATTCTTAAGGATGAGGAAATGCTTAAGAAGGGTGTAACTTTAAAAGCTAAATATATTTATGATACTAGAGATGATATAGTAAAAAAACTAAAAATGGATGATATGTTTGATTTATTTACAAATGTTGAAATGCCACTAGTTAGAGTGCTTGCTAAGATGGAACTTGCTGGTATTAGGTGTGATAAAGATATTTTAAAAGAGATGAGTGAAGAGGCTGGAGTTCGTTTAGATAATTTATCTAGAGAGATATATAATTATGCTGGATGCGAGTTTAATGTTTCTAGTCCTAAACAGTTGGGTAATATCTTATTTGATCATTTAGGTTTACCATATAGAAAAAAGAAAAAAGAAGGAGCCAACTATAGTACTGATGCTAGCGTTTTAGAAGGTCTAATTGGTACTCATCCAATTATTGAACTTATTTTAGAATATCGTAATTTAGCTAAACTTAAGAGCACTTATTTAGATGGACTTAATAATTATATTTTAGATGATGGTAGAATTCATACTATTTATAAACAGACTTTGACTAGAACTGGAAGGTTATCTAGTGCAGAGCCTAATTTACAAAATATTCCAGCTAGAGATGAGATGGATAGAAAAGTAAGACGTGCATTTGTACCAGAGTATGATTTATTTTTAAGTGCTGATTATTCACAGATAGAACTTAGAGTACTTGCTCATATTAGTAATTCAGAAAAGATGATTGAGGCATTTAAAAATAATGAAGACATTCATACGAGAGTGGCTAGTGATATTTTTGGTGTTAGTCCTGAAGAAGTTACTAAGAGTATGAGAAGAACAGCTAAAGCAGTTATCTTTGGGATTGTTTATGGTATTAGTGGTTTTGGACTTGGTGAGAATTTAAAGATTAATCCAAGTGATGCTAAGAAGTTTATTGAGAAGTATTTAGAACTTTATCCTGGCGTAAGTGAATATATGGATAATATTAAGAAAGAAGCCCATATTTATGGCTCAGTTAGAACTTTATTTAATAGAAAGAGAACTATAGAAGAACTTAATAGTACTAATTATATGGTTAGAAGTAGTGGAGAAAGAATTGCTCTTAATACACCTATTCAGGGAACTGCTGCTGATATTATAAAGATGGCCATGGTAAAATTAGATAAAGTTATGGAAGAAAAAGGATTTAAGAGTAAGATGCTTTTACAGATTCATGATGAACTTGTATTTGATGTTTGTGCTGATGAGAAGGAAGAACTTATTAGTGCAGCACGTGATGTAATGGAAAATATTGTTAACTTAAATGTTCCTTTAAAAGTTAGTACTGATGTAGGAACAGATTTATATGAAGCAAAGTAGGTGATTTTATGCCAGAACTAGCAGAAGTTAGAACTGTCGCAAGTGTTTTAAAAAAGAAACTTATTGGTAAGAAAGTAACTGGTATTAAAGTTATTTATCCGAGAATTATTGAAAGCACAATGGATATTAATGAGTTAATCGGTCATACCTTAGAGGATATTACAACGTATGGTAAATATTTAATATTTAATTATGGTGAAGTTTCTGTTATCAGTCATTTAAGGATGGAAGGCAAGTATTTTGTTAAGCCCAGTGATGATGAGATTTTAAAGCACGAACATGTTATTATTTATTTTGGTGATTTGTCTTTAAGATATCATGATACAAGAAAGTTTGGTAGAATGTGCATAGTAAAAACAAGTGAGGTTGATAAGAATCCAGCACTCGTGAAACTTGCTAAGGAGCCTTTTGATATGGATGCAGATGAACTTTATAGTCATATTCATAATAAGAAGAAACATATGAAAAGTCTTTTATTAGAGCAAGAAGTAATAGCTGGTTTAGGTAATATATATGCAGATGAAGTATTATTTGCATCTAAAATAAATCCCCTTAGATTAGGTGAAAGTGTTACTTTAGAAGAGTGTAAAAGAATAATTAAGAGTGCTAGAGATATTTTAAGTTTAGCTATTAAGGAAGGCGGAACTACTATTAGAAGTTATACTTCTAGTCTAGGTGTTACCGGTAATTATCAAAACTTTTTAAAAGTACATAAAAAAGAAGGAGAACTATGTACTTGTGGATGTAAGATAGAGAAGATTAAAGTTGGTGGCAGAAGTACTTATTTTTGTCCTAACTGTCAAAAATAGAATGTATTTATTTTATTAAGAAGCAGTCTTTTATATTTAAAGGAGTGCTTTTTTATATTTTTGAGTGTAAATTTTCATTTCGCAAAATCAAAAATTTTTCCGTTTTGCGAAATGGAAGAGTATTTTTATTGTTAAAATCATGTTTGATTATTAGTTTATAGTGTTAATAATAAAATAAATATGATAAAATTAAAATAGAGGTATGGTTATGAGTGATAAAACAAGTTTAGTTTTAGGTATAATCTATGTTGTAGTTGCAATTATTTTAATAGTGCTTGTTTTAGTAATGTATGATAAGCATAACAAGAAAAAATATAATGGAATATTAAGAGACCTTGAAAGGAATAAGAATCTTATTATCTCAGGAAGTATATTAACAGAACTTAATAAATTATCTTCTTTAATTAATAATAAAGATTTAGAGAAAAAGTATAAGATATGGCAGAGTAGATATAAGAAAATTAAAGATGAAGATATTCCACAGCTTGATGATAAGTTAAATGAATTAGAAGCAACTTTTAAGACAAGAAAGTTTAAAGAAATTAATGAAGCAATTGCTAAATTAGAATTAGAACTTTATTACGTTAAAAGTAAGAGTGAGTTTTTACTTCGTGATATTAAAGAGATTACTTTAAGTGAGAGTAAGAATAGAGAGATTATTACGGGCTTAAAGAAAGACTACCGTGAAATATATTTAAAGTATCATCATAATATAGATGATTATGAACTTATTAAAAAAGCCATTGAATTACAGTTTGAAAATGTTGATAAGTTATTTGCTTCTTTTGAGCTTACGATGGATAATAATGCTTATGGTGAAGCACCTAAAATAGTTAAGGCTTTAGATGATGCGATTGGTAATTTAAAAGTGGTTATTGATGATGCCCCAGGAGTAATACTACTTGGTAAGACACTTATTCCAGAAAAGATTAAAGATATTACAAAGATTACTAAGAAGATGACTAGTGAAGGATATAACTTAGACTATTTAAATATTGATTATAATATTACAGAAGCAGAGAAGAAGATAGCAGATATTTTTGACAGATTAAACGTTCTTAATTTAACAGATAGCATTTTAGAACTTAATGCAATTGTTAATTATTTTGATGAATTATATGGTGAGTTTGACAAAGAGATAGAAAGTAAGAAAGAGTATGAAGAAAACTCTAGAAAACTTGGCGTTAAGTGTAAAAAGTTACTTGCTATTATTAAGAATTTATCGATGAAAATTGAAGACATTAAGTATAGTTTTGATTTAAGTGATGAGGAAGTTAAAGGAATAGATGAACTAAATTTAAATATAAAATCTATACAAAGTGATTATGAAGTTTTAGTTGAGAATTATCGTAATAGAAGTTTTTCTTATTCTAAGTTAAATGAAGAACTTAATACTCTTAGTATGAGACTTGTGAAAGAGGAAGATAAGTTAGAACTTACTTTAAGAAATTTAAGTGGACTTAAGGAAGATGAAAATAGAGCTAGAGAACAACTTACAGAGATTAATGAGATTTTAGCTAAGAGTAAGAATGTTATTAGTTCTTATAAGTTGCCGGTTATACCTAAAGAGTATTATACAGAAGCTAGTGAGGCTGGGGATGCTATTGGCGTAATGGTTAAGGAACTTAATAAAAAGCCAATAAGTATTAAAGTTTTAAATATAAGGGTTGATACTGCTAGGGATTTAGTGTTAAAGTTATATAAGACCACGACTGATGCTGTTAGGTTAGCAAGTCTTGCAGAAAATACTCTTGTATATGGCAATAGATATAGAGCAATAAGTGAGAAGATTAATAATGGATTAAGTAGAGCAGAAAGTGAGTTTTATAAAGGAAATTATAAGACATCACTGGAACTTGCTATTAATGCAATAGCAGAGGCCGATCCAGATATTCATAAGAAGATATTAAAAGTAAGTAAGGTAAGCTAGGTTTGGCTTATTTTTGCTCATAAGGATGTGATAAGATGATATATTTAGATTATAGTAGTACAACGCCGGTACTTCCTGAAGTGTTAGATAGTTTTAATAAAGTTAGTAAAGATTATTTTGCAAATCCTAATAGTTTACATTCATTAGGTGAGAAGTCTAAAAATTTAATGAATGGAGCAACTAAGCAGATTAGTGAATTACTTAAAATAAGGGAAGATGAGGTAATTTATACTAGTGGTTCAACAGAAAGTAATAATATGGCGATAATTGGACTTGCTTTAGCAGTAGGTAAGAAAGGTTCTCATATCGTTACAAGTAAGATGGAGCATGAGAGTATTTATGAGATTTGTTCTTATTTAGAAGAAAATGGTTTTGTAATAGATTATGTTAATAATGATGATAATGGAGTAATTGACTTTGAGGATTTAAAGAAGAAAGTTAGTGATAAAACTATTTTAGTTACAATTAGTGCAGTAAATAGTGAAGTAGGAATAAGGCAGCCTCTTAAAACGATTAAGCAAGTTATTAATAAGGAGAATCCTAGATGTGTTTTTCATAGTGATATGACACAAGCAATTGGTAAAGTACCAGTTAATTTAACTGATGTTGATATGGCTTCATTTGATAGTCAGAAGATATATGGAGTTAAAGGTGTTGGTATGCTTTATAAGAGTAATAAAGTTAGAATTAAGCCTTTATTTTATGGCTCTAAAAAAGAAATTAGACCAGGCACGCCACCACTTCCTCTTATTGCATCATTTTCTAAAGCACTTAGAATTAGTTTAACTGATTTAGATAAGAAAAGTGAAAAGGTTAAAAAGTATAATGATAAGATTTTAGATAATTTAAAGAAATATCCTAAAATACTCATTAATAAGACTAGTTATTCAATACCCCATATTTTAAATATAAGTTTAATGGATATTAAGCCCGAAACATTTATTCACGCACTTGAAAAACATGAAGTATACGTTGGCTCAAATACAGCATGCAGTAGTGGTAAGATAAGTACAGCAGTCTTTAATCTTTATCATGATAAGACTAGAGCTCTAACCACTATCAGAATAAGTTTATCTTATCTTACAACTAGTGAAGAAGTAACCGAATTTTTAAGAATATTTGATAATGTTTATGAGAAGTTATCTAGTTTAAATGATTAACGTACATAAAATGTTATTCATATATTATAATAGTAGAGGTATATCATTTGACATTTAATGCTAAATTTGGTATATTATATTCGCATTGAATTAGTTCAATCGAAAATGTTAACCGCTCTTGGATGGTGCGGGATATAAATTATTCCAAACGAGAAATGTTAATCGCTCCCGGATGGTGCGAGTAATAAATTATTCCGGGCGAAAATGTATTGGAAATTTCATTTTATTATGGAGTTTCCTTTTTTTCTTTGTTATAATAATATTATTGTTATGGGGGTAATATGAAAATAGAAACGGGTTATTTGTATCATATTAAGGATGAATTTTTTGATAAAATAAATATTAATGGGCTAATGATAAACCATGAAAACGGACGTTCTAGACCAACTTATTTTACGATTAGAGAAAGAGATATATTATGGTTCATTCCACTTAGCAGTAATATATCTAAGTATAAAAAAATAATAAAAGATAAAGAAGAAAAGTATGGAGTATGTAGGAGTATAATGGTTAGTGAAATAGCAGGTAAAGAAGCTGCAATTTTACTTCAGAATGCTTTCCCTACATTAGAAAAATATATAAGTCATGCTCATGTTGTTAATGGTAAACCATTAAAAGTTATTGATTCTTTAAGAGATGAGATACTTGATAATTTTAGGTATTTATTATCCTTAAAGAAAAAGGGAAGAAATTTATTTTTTACTGATATTGATGCCATTAAGAAAAAAATATTAGATGATATTAATTAAAAACTTTACGTTGTTTAAACTTTAATAATTTAATATATTATATTTGCATTGAATTATTTCAATCGAAAATGTTAACCGCTCTTGGATGGTACGAGCAATAAATGTTCTCGGCCTTAAATGTAAGGAAACTTTATCTTTTGATGGAGTTTTCTTTTTGTTTATGTTAGAATATTTTTGGCTGAAGGAGTGCAAATATGGAAAAGGTTATAATTATTAAATATGGTGAACTTAATACTAAGAAAGACAATATTAATTATTTTATAAAAGCATTAAGAAATGACTTAAGCAAGAAGATAGATAATGATATAGAATATGATCATGGAAGAATGATTATTTTTGGTGATGATTTAGACATAGTTAAGGACGCTTTAAATAAGACTTTTGGTATTCATGAATATGAGATTGGTTATAAGTTAGAGACTAATAATATAGATATTATTTCTTTAGAATTAGTTAAACTTGTTAAGGAAAGAGATTTTAATACTTTTAAGGTAAGTACTAAAAGAAGTGATAAGTCTTATGAAATGAATAGTATGGAGATAAGTAAGCATTTAGGTGGAGTTATTTTAAGAAATATTTCTGGTAAAAAAGTTGATGTTAGTACTCCGGAACTTCTTATTAATGTTGAAATTAGAAAAGATTCTTCTTTAATTTATTTTGATAAAGAAAAGGGGTTAGGTGGTTATCCTTTAGGGACTCTTGGAAAGGGAATGCTGATGCTTAGTGGAGGAATAGACTCACCAGTAGCAGGATATTTAGCAATGAAAAGAGGAGTAAGATTAGAGTGCGTTTATTTTGATAGTCCTCCACATACAAGTGAGGAAGCATTAAATAAGGTTCTTACTTTAGCAGAAAAGTTATCAGATTATAGTAATTATATAAAAGTACATATTATTCATTTTACAGATATACAAGAAGCAATATATAAAAATTGTCCTAAAGAGTACATGATTACCATTATGCGTAGATGTATGTATAGAATAGCGGAGATGCTTGCTCATAGAGAAAACTGTAAATGTATTGTTAATGGTGAGAGTATTGGACAGGTTGCTAGTCAAACATTAACTAGCATGAATGCGATTAATGAGGTAGTAAAGATGCCAGTTATTAGACCTGTATGCTGTTTAGATAAGTTAGAAATTATTGATATAGCTAAAAAAATAGGAACATACGAAACAAGCATACTTCCTTATGAAGATTGCTGTACTATATTTGTGCCAGAGCATCCAGTTATTAATCCAGAGAAGGAACTTGCTAGAGAATATGAAGAAAAATTTGATTATAACGCTTTAATCAAAGAAGCAATTAAGACTAAAGAAACAATTACTTTACCTAGAAAAGAAGAAGAGTTTGATAATATTTTATAAGATATCACCCATAATAAAAGTGGGTGATATTTTTTGAAGGGTTATAGTTTAAATGGAAATAACAAAGATAAACTTATGAATGAGTATAATAATTTATATGGTTTTAATTTAAAAGATAAAGAAGAAGATATGTTTAAAAGTTATATTAAACCTAAATATAGTGATGGATTTAAAAAACTAAATAAATAGTAGAGTATAAAAATCAGTTTGCACTTTAAGAAAGAATATTATATACTTATTATAGGATGGTAGTGAGTATAAGATGGAAGAATTAGAAAAGAATATTAATAAAAGAAAAATATATATAAGTTTATTAGTCTCTGTTATATGTATAATAGGTGTTTCTTATGCTTTTTTTGTATTATATTTAAGACAAACTGATAATAATTCAGTAACAGCATTATCATGTTTTACTTCAACTTTAACTGAAGAAAATAGTGCGATAAACTTATCTAATGAGTTTCCAATAAAAGATGAAGATGGAATAAAAAAGACACCATTTACATTTAAAATTACTAATAATTGTAATAACTATGTAAAAGCATATATTACAATAGATCCTTTAAAAGAAGGAACAGCTAACTATATTCTTAGTAAATATATGAAAGCAAATGTATCTACTAAAGGAACAACCGATGGCACATCTCTTATAATTGGAACCCAAAATACTAAAGTACTTGATAATAAACATAACGGATATATTGTTAAAGAAGTAGGATTAAACTCTAAAGAAAGCAAAGAATTTGATTTAAGACTATGGATAGATTATGATACGACTAAAGAACAAGCAGCAGGTATGACGTATTTAAGTCAGGTAGTTATTGTTACAGAGCCTGGTATAGATAATACACTTGCTGGAACAGTATTGAGGAATAATAAAGTACAAACACCACTTACAACACCAGGAGCAGCAATATCTACTGCTGATGAAGCACTTCTAGCAAGTACAGAAGATGATAATGGAACAAGCTATTATTTCAGAGGATCTGTAAAAAATAACTATGTAGAATTTGCTAATAAATGCTGGAGAATAGTAAGAGTTGGTGGAGATGGCTCTGTAAAACTTATCTTACATAATGACAATGCAACAGGAGTTGCTAATCCTTGTGATGCTGCAAATAATAGTGCTAGTGCAGCATTTGCTAGATATTCTGATACTACATATACAAGTGCATTTAATACAAACTATAATGATAATGCTTATGTAGGATTTAAGTATGGTACTGTTGGTGCAAGTGGTTATGCAAGTGCACATGCTAATACTAATAATAGTACAATACTGACTAATTTAGAAACATGGTATACAAACAATTTAAAAACATATGAAAGTGTAATAGATGACAATGTATGGTGCAATGATAAAACAAATATAGCAGATACAAGTTATAATCCATGGGGCTATAGTAATGTTACTGGTTTAGGATATGGTACAAATGTAACATATTATGGTGCTACGCAAAGATTAGTAAGTACAAGCGGAAGTGCTGGAGGCACAGGGCCTAGTTTAAAATGTAATGGAGAATTAAGTAAAATAAATTCAAAAGTAGGCTTAATAACAGCAGATGAATTAGCATATGCAGGCTATGTTTATAAGCAAAATAATACAACAACATATTTACAAGAAAATGCTACAGATACTTATTGGTGGTCCTTGTCTCCTCACGGCTTCTATGGTGACAGCGCTGACGTTTGTTACGTTAGCGGCAGCTATGGCTTCTTCGGCGACTTCAGCGTGGACAACACTTACGGCGTCCGTCCTTCGATTTCTCTTATATCTTCAACTACAATTTCAAGTGGATCTGGCACCTCAGAAGATCCATATGTTATAGAGTAATATTAAATATCAACGTGAGTTGGTATTTTTTTATATTTGTGGTATAATAGGCGAACTTACAAAGGGGGAATTTATGTGAAAGAGTTATTTCTAAGATTATATAATGGAGATATGTCTGCAAGAGAAGAAATTATTTCTAATAATATGAAACTAGTATATTATTTAGTTCATAAAAGTGGGTTCGATAATACTGAGGACAATTATCAAATAGGACTAATTGGTCTTATAAGGGCTGTTGATACATTTGATATTTATAGTAATTATAGTTTTAGCACTTACGCAGCTAAATGTATTAAGAATGAACTTAATATGTATTATAGAAGTTATTATAAAGAAAAAGCTGAGTATATTTTAGACGCTCCAAACAATAAAACAAGTAAAGAACCACTTATTGAATATATCAGTGATGGCGTAGATATTACAAGTAATATTGATAGTAAAAGTTTTAGTGAAGTTCTTATGAGACTAGTTACAAGTATAGATAATGAAAGAGATAAGAAGATACTAAATTTATATCTTGGACTTAATGGTAAAAATTATAGACAAAAAGATATTGCTGATATTTTTGGTTTGGATAAAAGTACTGTAGGTAGACTAATAAAAAAATATTTAGAACTATTTAAGATTTATGTTAGTGAGCTTGGTACTGGAGATAAACCTATAAGTATAAAAGAAAGATTTAAAGATTATTCTAGTTTTAAACTTAGATATTTAATAAGAACGCTTAGTGATGAAGATAGAAGTCTTGTATTAAAAAGATTAGATAATGCTGATAAGAGTTTAAGTGAAGAAGAAATACTAAGACTTTATAAAGATATACTACCTGAGATTAGTAATTCATTTAAGAATGTTAATGCTGAAAAGAAACTTTTCCGTAGAGTTAAAAGAGATATTGTTGCATTAATTTCTTTAATGGATATACATAGAAACCAAGTAAAAGATATAATAACAGATAGTAGTGATTATGAAAGAAAAGAATTATTGGGTTTAATTGGCATCGGTAGAGCGGTTTTAGATAGTGATAATTATACAGAATCTAGTAATAAAGTTATAGAATATGTTAAAAAAGAAATAGATAAGAACGTTTTAGTAACAGACGACATCTTATATAAATGTGCGAGAATTGTTCAAAAGGGGGCAACATCATTTATTGATAGTTTAATTGCTTCTGGAGAAGATAAAAATATTTTAGAAACTTATTATTATGATTTAAAAAGTAAGATAGATTCTGGCAGAGAAGCATCTAAAGCAAATGCCATCATTGGAAAAAGTATTAATAGTCAGATAGATTTTATTGATGATTATGTAGTTAACAAGAAAGTATATGAAAGAGTCCTTGACTTCATAGAGTCTTCTAAATATAAGAAATTATTAGAAGTGCTTCACACTAATGAACTTAGTATTTATGTAATGCTTAAAGGCTTATGTGGTAAGGTTTATGATAAGCAAGATATAGCATATTACTTTGGAATAACTATAGAAGAAGTTGATGATACTTATGCAAAAGTTTCTAAAATAGTAAGAGAGTATAAATTAGAAGATAAAACTCATGTTAGTGTAGGCTTTAAAAAGGAATATAAGAATATGCTTTAGGGCATGTTTTTTTCTTTTGCATCAAAAAATTATGGCAATATTCGTACTTTTCTAGTATAATAAGGCTTAGGTGATTTAGAAATGAAAATATTAAGTGTTAATGCTGGTTCATCATCATTAAAGTTTACTTTATTTGATATGCCAGAAGAAAAAGAACTTATTAGTGGAGTTTTTGAAAGAATTGGAATTGAGAACTCATTTTATACTATTAAGTTAAATGGAGAAAAAATTAAGAAGGAGACAGAACTAAAAGATCATAAGGCCGCTTTTGAGTTATTGGTTAAAGAATTAATTGATAATAAGATTGTAGATTCTTTAGATGAGATTGCAGGAATTGGACATAGAATAGTTCAAGGTGGATCATACTTTGATAAGACTGTTTTAGCGACTGAAGATAATATTTCAATTGTTGAGAAGTTATCTAGTTTAGCACCACTTCATAATCCTGCTGCTGTTGTTGGTATTCGTGCTGCTCAAAGTGTATTTCCAAATGCTACACAAACTTTAGTATTTGATACTGCTTTCCATCAAACTATGGAAGAGGAAGTATATTTATATCCTGTTCCTTATGAATGGTATACTAAGTATGCAGTAAGAAGATATGGTGCACATGGTACTAGTCATAAGTATGTTAGTATGCGTGCTAATGAAATTTTAGATAATGAAGATGCCAGACTTATTACTTGTCATATAGGTAATGGAGCATCTATTAGTGCTGTTAAGGCTGGTAAGTGTGTTGAGACTTCTATGGGTCTTACACCAAATGCCGGACTTATGATGGGTACTAGATGTGGTGATATTGATGCTACAATTCTTCCTTATATTATGGAAGAGACTGGAATGAGTGCTAAGGAAATGGATACTGCGCTTAATAAACAATCAGGATTATTAGGTATTAGTGGTGTATCGTCTGATTCAAGGGATATTGAAGATGGCATTAATAATGGTGATGAAAGATGTATTCTTGCACAAAAGATGTATGTTAAGAGAATAGTTGATTTTATTGCTAAGTATTATGTTGAACTTGGTGGATGTGATGCGATTATCTTTACTGCTGGTGTTGGTGAAAACTCAATCAGTACTCGTATGGAAGTTATGGAAAAACTTGCTTGTTTGGGAGTTAAACCAGATGAAGAGAGAAATAACGTAAGAGGTAAAGAGGCTTTAATTAGTGCTGATAATAGTAAGATTTCTGTTTATGTTATTCCAACTAATGAAGAGTTAATGATTGCTACTGATACTTATAATTTAGCGAAGTAAGGAAGTGATGATATGCTAGAAAAAAGCATATATAAAGCAATTAGTAAATACGATAATATAGTTGTTGCAAGGCATATTGGGCCAGATCCAGATGCGGTTTGTAGTCAGCTTGCTTTAAGAGATTCTATTAGACTTACATTTCCTAAGAAAAATGTTTATGCAGTGGGATTAAGTGTTTCTAGATTTAAGTACTTTGGTCATTTAGATCATATTGATGATAGTACTTTAGAGAAACCTTTACTTATTGTTTTAGATGTACCTAATATATCTAGAATAGATAGTGCTAATATAAAGAATTATGCTGATGTTATTAAGATAGATCATCATCCTTATGAAGACAAGATGGGTTCTTTAGAGATAGTAGATACTAGTAGTTCTTCTACATGTGAACTTATTGCTCTTCTTATTAAGAATACAAGACTTAAAATGGATGATAAGGTTGCAGAGAATCTTTATTTAGGAATGGTTGCTGATAGTGATAGATTTTTGCTTTCAACAACTACTGCAAGAACTTTAGATGTTGCTTCATACTTGGTTAAGAATTATAATTTCGATTTGAATAATAGTTATAAGATGTTATATGATAGACCTCTTAACGAGTTTAGATTTCAAGCATTTTTAGCGCTTAATATGACGGTTACTGAAAATGGTTTTGCTTATATGAAGATTACTAAAGAGATGATAAATGAATATGAGGTAGATGCAGGTAGTGCGTCTAACATGGTTAATAACTTTAACTTTATTAAGGAAATTATTGCTTGGAGTTTTGTTTCTTATGATGAAAAGCAAGAATTATATAAGGTAAATATTCGTTCTAGAGGACCAGTTATAAATGAGATTGCACAGCAGTTTAATGGTGGTGGTCATAAGTTTGCTTCTGGTGCTAGAATAAAGAATGCCGATGATATTGATAGATTATTTAAAGCGTTAGATGATGCTTGCAAGACTTATAAGGAGACTAATTTGTAGTCTTCTTTTGTTTTTACTTTTATTTTGTTTAGTGTTTTGATAAAATAGTGATGGAAGGTGAAATAATGGATAAGTTAAAAGTTGTATTTATGGGAACACCTTTATTTAGTGTTAATGTATTAAATGCTTTGGCTGATAATTATGATGTTGTACTTGTAGTGACATCACCAGATGCTTATGTTGGAAGAAAGAAGATTTTAACTCCTTGTCCAGTGAAGAGACGTGCGATTGAGTTAGGTATTCCAGTTATAAGTCCGGTTAAAGTTAGTGTAGATTATGAGGATATTGTTAATGTTAAACCTGATGTTATTATTACTTGTGCTTATGGACAGATAGTATCAAAAGATATTCTTGATATTCCTAAATATGGATGTATTAATATTCATGCTTCTTTACTTCCTAAGTATAGAGGGGGAGCCCCAATTCATTATGCTTTAATTAATGGAGAAGAGGAAACTGGTGTTACTCTTATGTATATGAATGAAGGAATGGATACGGGTGATATGCTTGTTAGTGAACGTATAAAAATAGAAGATAATGATAATATTGAGATTCTTAGTGATAAGTTATCAGTACTAGGTTCTAAGATGATTGTTAATTATTTAGAAGATATTATCAATGGTAAGATAGTGGGTGTAAAGCAAGATAATGATAAAGCTACATTTGCTAGAATTATTAAAAGAAGTGATGAACATTTAGATTTTAATGTTAGTAATAGAGATGTATATAATAAGTTTAGAGCACTTAGTCCTAATCCACTTCCTAATTTTATTATGGATGATGCTGAATTTAAAATAGCAGAGTGCCAGCTTTGCGATGAAGAAGGCAATGCTAGTGAGATTATTAGTGAAGGAAAAGATTATTTTGTTATTGGATGTGCTAGTGGGTCTATAAAAGTTACAAAGATTAAGCCATCTGGAAAGAATGTAATGAGTGTTAGAGACTTTAAAAATGGTTATGGTAGTCTTTTGGGTAAGGTGTTAAAGTGAAACTTCTTTTAAAGCAAAAAGTTTTTAGTTGGTTTGATAGTTACAATATTTATGATGAAAATGAAAATGTCATTTATAAGGTTAAAGGTGAATTTGCTTGGGGACATTTGCTTAGAATTTATGATGAGAGTGATACGGAAGTTGGGTTATTAAAACAAAAAGTGTTTACATTGTTTCCTAAGTTTACTTTAAGAATTAAAGATAAGGAGTATCTATTAAATAAGGAGTTTACCTTTTTAAAAGAAGTGTTTTCTATTGATGATTTAGATGTGGAAGTAAAGGGTGATTTTTGGGGTTGGAATTATGAGATTAAAAAACGTGATGAATTAATTGCTAGGATATCTAAAAAGTTAAGTTATACTGATGTATATGAAATAAATATTAAGAATGAGAAAAATTCAGTTTTAGTGCTTTTAATAGTATTATCGATAGATGCACTACATTGTGATAATGGAGGAACTAATGGATAAGTTTAAAGAAATTTGGAATAATCCTAGGTATAATGCGCTTATAAGGCTTGGATTATGGTTTATATTTTTTACTTTGGTTATAATTTTTATTAGGTTATCACCCAAAGAGGAAGTTCCACGTGTTGAAGAAGAAGTGCAGGTTACTTATAGTGATATAAAGAAAGAGTTTGTTAATTCATCAGTTATGCTTACTATGGATAATGGAACTTATTATGTAAATGGAGTTATTAAAGATGGTGCGTTTACAGGAACTATTCAAAGTGATGGTAATACAAATAAGGTTTATTATAATGGAGTAATGTATTTGGTTAATAAGGGAGAGAAAACAGAAACTGGTTTATATAGTGAACTTAATGATAAACTTATTTTACCAAAAGATATTGTTGGTATTATAGATAATTATAATGGACTACTTAAAACTACTTCTGATGATAAAAGTTATACTTATGATATAGATGGTGCTAAGTATGTTGTTTATGTTAAAGAGGAAAAGATATGTAAAGTTACATACGAAAAAGATAATTTAGTATATACTTTAGAGTATAATTATTTATAGAAGTAGAAAGAGGTAAAGATGAAAAAGAAGTTTATAGTATTTTTAACAGTTATTGGGATGTTATTTTCTGGGGTGAATTTGGTTAAAGCAGATAGTGGCTGGGATTCTAGTTATGATTCTGGTGGAAGCTGGGATTCTGGTGGAAGCTGGGATTCAGGTGGCTGGGACTCTGGTTGGGATTCTGACAGTAGTTGGAGTTCTGGAAGTTCTCATTCATCTAGTGGCAGTTATTCTGATGGGGATGGATTTGCTTTTATGATTATTTTTGCAGTAGTCGTAATTATAATTATTTATTTTAGTATTAATAATCGTGGTGGAAAAGGTGGAAGTAGTTCATCATCAAAAAATAGTTTTAATAATTATTCTGATATAAAAGATGACAGATTAAAGAAGATTGGTATGGATGCTGATGAGTTTAAAAAGTTAGCATTCGAGTTATATAAGAGTATTCAGGAAGAATGGATGAATTTTGATTATGAAGGTCTTAGAAAACATTTGACTGATGAGTTATACAATAGTTATGTAATGCAACTTGATGCTTTGAAAGTTAAGGGTCAGCAAAATATAATGAAAGACTTTGAGAATATTGATGTTAAGATTACTAATATTACTGAGGAGTCTGGTATTGTTAATGTTACAGTATATTTACATACAGCAATGTATGATTATGTAGTTGATAATAATAAGAAGACAGTAAGAGGTAAGGATAATCATAAGATTGATATTGAGTATTCAATTACATTTGTTAAAGCAAGTGATGAGAGTTTAAAGAAGTGCCCTAATTGTGGTGCTCCATTTGAAGGAGTTGCTGGTGGCAAGTGTGAATATTGCGGAAGTACAATTGTTATTGGGCCTAAAGAGTATGTAATGAGTAAGAAGACTTGCATTGGTCAAAGGATGAGATAATGGAAGAAAAGTATAAATTACTTGGAGGGGATTTTTCCCTTCCGATGTTTATCACTAAAGTTAATAACATATTTGTAATGTATTATACAGCAATTATGATGGATGATGAAAAGAGAGTGGCTCACTTTTTGTCAGATGAAGTTTATGAAGAACTTAAGGAAAGAATTGCTAAGTTAAATGCGGCAAATGAAAGAGAAATGTTTGATGAACTTAATGTTAAAACAACTGAAATTAGTGATATAATAGATGCAGATGATGAGTATATTATCAAAGTGACTCTGATAAGTAGATATATGGATTATGTTATTGATAAAACTACTTTTAAATATAAAAGAGGTGTTAATGACAGAAGGATAGAGAAAATTAATTATTTAGAGTTACATAAAAAGAAGAATGTTAAAGATAAAGGAATCGTTAGTAAGTGTCCATCATGTGGGGCATCAATTGATGTTAATCGAAGTGGTCACTGTGAATACTGTGGAACAACATTCGATAACGAAAATTATGATTGGATTTTAACATCCATAAGAGATGTTTAAATAAAGAAAAGAGGTAAATTATGGGATTAATTAAAGCAGCCGGAAAGGCGGTATCAACTACACTTAAAGACCAATGGAAAGAGTTTATTAAGTGTGAAAACATGGATAATAACACATTAATGATTAAGAAAACTACTGAAAATGGTGTTATTACTAAGAAGAGTGCTATAGAAGTAGCACCTGGACAAATAGCAGTAATTTTCCAAAGTGGAAAGATTTTAGATGCTACTGCTGAAGAAGGTATTTATACATTTGATGAAAGTTCATCTCCTTCATTTTTTGCAGGCGACTTTGGAGCAGTATTTAAAGAAATGTGGACTCGTTTTACATTTAATGGAGCAACTAATAAAGATCAAGCAGTTTATTTTATAAATGCTAAAGAGATTATTGATAATAAGTTTGGAACGCCAGCTCCAGTACCTTATCAGGATTATTCACATCCAATTCCAAATCAAATGACAAATACAATTACACCACTAAGAGTAGAAGTTAAATGTTTTGGTAAATATACATTTAAGATTACAGATCCAGCAGTATTTATGAGAGAAGTAGCTGGTACTGCAGATGTATATTATAAAGATGATATTTGTGAACAAATGCGTAGTGAAGTTCAAGCAAGCTTTCAAAAAGTACTTAATGAATTAGGTAATTCTGAAAATAAAGCACCAGTTTTAGAACTTCCATCTTATACAGACAAGATTAAAGAAATAATGGATAAAAAAGTATTTGACCAAAACATCAGAGACCGTGGTATGAGTATTAAATCATTCATTATTGAATCAGTAACTTTAGATGAAGAATCTAACCGTAAGATTGATAACTATGAACTATCAAGTAATAATTACATGCAACAAGGTGCTATTGTTGGTGGTATGAGTAAAGCAGTAGTAGATGCTGCTAATAATAGTAATGGTGCAGCAACTGGTATGATGGGTGTTGGTATGGTAAATATGGCATCTAATGGTATGATGAATAATGCAATGGGTGCAGCATTTGGTAATACTGAAGGCTCTAAAGCAGATTTAAGTGGTGAAAAGAAGGAAGAAGAAAGTAGTGCTCCAGCAACTGGAAAGATGAATTTCTGCCCTAACTGTGGAACTAAGGCTTCTGGTAAGTTCTGTTCTAATTGTGGAACAAAGTTAGAATAATTAATATGAAGAGTAACATTCGTTGCTCTTTTTTCTTGAAATATTTTGGTCAGTTTTCTGCATAATAAAAAATATATATGTAAACTAGATTGCAAATAGAATAAAAAATTGCAAAAATTAACTAGACACATGGTATGGGGTGTTATAAAATATTAATGGAAAGTAGATGTTAAAAAATGGAACAAGAAAAAATAGAAAAGAAACATAAAAGAATAATGATTTATGTAATGATTATATCACTTATATGCGTTGTAGGTGTATCATATGC
>URHW01000009.1 GCA_900547775.1 uncultured Mycoplasmatota bacterium
TTGTAAAAGCAAATAATGCTAAACATACATATCTATTAAAGATATATTATCCTAAGAAAGCAACTAGTCAAAATGCAAATCAAGGAGCAGCATTTAGTGCTCATGTTGAGATAGCACCAGTAAATGTTAATAGTAGTGTAATTAATGCCCCTAAAGGATGGAATGAAGCAAAAGAAGGAACACTACTTGCATCATTAAGAGACAGTAATACATTAAAAACTCCAATAACTACTCCAGGAGCAGCAGTATCTACTGCTGATGAAGCATTACTAGCTAGTACAGAAGATGATTATGGAACAAGTTATTATTTTAGAGGTGCAGTAACAAATAACTATGTTGAGTTTGCTAATAAGTGCTGGAGAATAGTAAGAGTGAGTGGAGATGGTTCTGTAAAACTTATTTTACATAATGATAATACAGCAGGAGTTGCTAATCCTTGTGATGCTGCAAATAATAATGCTAGTGCAGCATTTGCTAGATACTCTGGTGAAACATATAAAAGTGTGTTTAATGAAAAAGGTGATGATAATGCTTATGTAGGATTTAAGTATGGAACACCAGGTTCTAGTACATATGAAGATACACATGCAAATACTAATAATAGTACAATACTAACTAATTTAGAAACTTGGTATACAAACAATTTAAAAACTTATGCTGATACAATAGCTGATACTGTATGGTGTAATGATAAAACAAATGTAACAGATACAACATATAATCCATGGTCATATGGTGAAAATGCAACAGGATTAGGATATGCTAAAAATATAACATTCTATGGTGCTACACAAAGATTAGTAAGTTCTAGTAACAATGCTGGAGGCACTGGCCCTAGTTTAAAATGTAATGGAGAATTAAGTAAAATAAATTTAAAAGTAGGATTAATAACAGCAGATGAGTTAGCATATGCAGGATATGCTGCATATTTACAAAACTCAGCTACGTATTTACAAGAAAATGCTACGGATACTTATTGGTGGTCCTTGTCTCCTCACGCCTTCAATAATGGCTACACTCTTGGTTGGTATGCTGGCGGTAGCGATGGCAGCTTCGGCGGTGGCGGCGTGGTCGACATCTTCGGCGTTCGTCCTTCGATTTCTCTTAAGTCGACGACCAACGTAACCGGTGATGGAACTAGTAGTTCCCCATTTGTAGTAAAAATTTAAGTTAGAACTGATAGAAATGACTATATATGAGCTGATGGTTTCTATCAGTTTTTTTGTTATAGTTTTTAATTGGTTTTTTCTTGTATTAGATGAGAAAATAAATTATAATTTTAGTGAGGAAAAATGATATGGAAGATAAGGTTAAAGAGTTTTTAGATTATTTAGAGTTTGAGAGAAAGTATTCTGATAAGACTGTTAAGAGTTATGAGATAGATTTATATCATTTAAAGGAGTATTGTAGTATTAATAAACTTAATTATTTGAGTCTTACTTATGATGATGTTAGTAAATATGTTATTAGTACGCAAAAGAGTGGTTATAAGACTACGAGTATTAATAGATTGCTTAGTTCTTTAAGAAGTTTTTATAATTATTTAATTAAGAAGGATGTTACTGATAATAATCCTTTTGATCTTATTAATAATCTTAAGACGGAAAAGAGGCTTCCTAATTATTTTAAGTATAGTGACTTTGAAGAGATGCTTAATTCTTTAGATGATGATAAACCTCTTACTTTAAGAAATGCTCTTATTATAGAACTTTTACTTGCAACGGGTTTGCGTGTTAGTGAGTTATCTAATATTAAGATTAATGATATGGATTTAAAGAATAATGAAATTAGAATCATGGGTAAGGGAAGTAAAGAGAGAATTGTTTATTATAGGGAGAGCACTAAGAATAAATTATATTATTATCTTAAAGATGGTAGAGGGGCTTTGTTGAATGGAAAGTATTCACCTTATTTACTTATTAATAATAATGGGGGTAAGCTTACTGATCGAGGGATTAGATATATTATAGAAGGAATTATTAAGAAGTGTTCGATTAATGTTAGGGTTACTCCGCATACTTTTAGACATACTTTTGCGACAATGCTTTTAAATGAAGGGTGTGATATAAGAAGTGTTCAGGAACTTTTAGGGCACGCAAATTTGAATACGACAAGTATTTACACGCATCTTACAAATGATGCGATTAGAAAAGTATATTTAAATGCTCATCCTCATGGAAAATACTAGATTATTAATAAAAAAATTGGTATAATTTTTGGGTAGGCTGGTGGTAAAATGATTGATGATAATTCTAAAAAATTAGGTAGAGTTTTTATGATAGTTTTGATAGTAATTGGTATTATTATAATGTTATATTTAGTACATCATACACTATCTGTAAATAATTATAAATATGAATTACCTACAACTACTACTGAGATAGTAGATAAGGATATTACAAGTTTAAGTGATACTGAGAAGATAAATTATAATACGCTTATTAATGATGAAAGTTTTTTAAGAGGTATTAATAATGCGATTGATTATAATAATAAAGACATAAATGTTTTTGAAAGTGAACTTACTAAGTTTAAGTATCTTTATTCTAAGAATGATAAAGGTGCACTTACTTATGATGAAATTAATACTTTATCAGAAAGTGTATTTAATACAGAATTATCTAAAGAAAATATTGCTGAGTATTTAAATCAAGATGATGCCTATGAATATGAAATAAACTACGGTAATCCTAAGTATTGTATTAAAGTAGTAAATGAAAAGAATAAGGATGATTTAAAGACGGTTTATTTTGATATGATTGATTATAACTCTGAAAGCTGCAAGGCAAGTGTGTTAGAGTATTCTAAAGATATTGTGGCTTTAAAAGGTACTTTAGTGCTTAATAAGGGTGATAATAAATATTTTATAAATTCAATGATGATTAGATAAAGGAGGTTTAATTTATGAAATATGTTTATTTGTTTTCTGAAGGAAACAAGGATATGAAGAACTTACTTGGTGGTAAGGGTGCTAATTTAGCAGAAATGACTAAGTTAGGTTTACCAGTACCGCAAGGATTTACCATTACAACAGAGGCTTGTACTAGATACTATGAAGATGGTGAAAAGATTAGTAATGAGATCCAGGAAGAAATTTTTGAGAATATTAAGAAAATGGAAGAGATTACTGGTAAGAAGTTTGGGGATAAAGAGAACCCATTACTTGTTTCTGTAAGAAGTGGTGCTCGTGCATCTATGCCTGGTATGATGGATACTATTCTTAATTTAGGATTGAATGAGAATGTAGTAGAAGTTCTTGCTAAGAAGAGTGGTAATGCTAGATGGGCATGGGATTGTTATCGTAGATTCATTCAAATGTATTCTGATGTCGTAATGGAAGTAGGAAAGAAATATTTTGAAACTCTTATAGACGAGATGAAAAAGAAAAAAGGCGTTACTTTAGATGTTGAACTTACTGCTGAAGATTTAAAAGAACTAGCAGAAGAGTTTAAGGCTGAGTACAAGAGTAAAGTTGGTAGTGATTTTCCAACAGATCCAACTGAACAATTAATGGGTGCTGTTAAGGCTGTATTTAGATCATGGGATAATCCTAGAGCAAATGTATATCGCCGTGATAATGATATTCCTTATTCTTGGGGAACTGCTGTAAATGTTCAAATGATGGCTTTTGGTAATATGGGAGACACATCTGGAACTGGTGTTGCCTTTACTAGGGATCCTGCAACAGGTGAAAAACATTTAATGGGTGAATTCTTAATGAATGCTCAAGGAGAAGATGTTGTTGCTGGCGTTAGAACTCCACAACCAATCGATCATTTAAAAGATGTGATGCCTGAAGTTTATGATGAGTTTGTTGGTATTTGTAAGAAGTTGGAAGAACATTATCATGATATGCAAGATATGGAATTTACAATTGAAGATAAACACTTATATATGCTTCAAACACGTAATGGTAAAAGGACTGCTAAGGCTGCATTAAAGATTGCTTGCGATTTAGTTGATGAGGGTATGATTACTGATAAGGAAGCAGTTATGATGATTGATCCTC
Organism: uncultured Mycoplasmatota bacterium; assembly: GCA_900547775.1. Classification (GTDB taxonomy): domain Bacteria; phylum Bacillota_I; class Bacilli_A; order RF39; family UBA660; genus CAG-533. Next base: position 4,010 of record URHW01000009.1, read on the forward strand.
GTAATTTAGATACTTTATTACATCCTGCATTTGATACTGAAGCACTTAAGGGCGCTGAATCAATTGGTAAGGGGCTTGCAGCATCACCAGGAGCAGCTGCTGGAGAAATAGTATTTACTGCGGAGGATGCGAAAACAGCAAAAGCGAATGGTAAAAAAGTAGTATTAGTAAGACTTGAAACATCTCCAGAAGATATTGAAGGAATGAAGGCTAGTGAAGGTATTTTAACTGTTCGTGGTGGTATGACTAGTCATGCTGCAGTAGTAGCACGTGGAATGGGTACTTGCTGCGTTTCTGGATGTCAAGAAATTATTATGGATGAAGAAAATAAAACATTTACTTTAGGTGATAAGACATTTAAAGAATTTGATGAGATTTCTATAGATGGTTCTACTGGTAAGATTTATGCTGGATTAATTCCTAAAGTTGATGCTTCTATTACCGGTGAGTTCGGTAGAATTATGGCTTGGGCTGATAAGTATAGAAGGTTAAGAGTAAGAACAAATGCTGATACTCCTAAAGATGCTTTAAAGGCTAGAGAACTTGGTGCAGAAGGTATTGGACTATGTAGAACCGAGCACATGTTCTTTGAGAAAGATAGAATTGCTGCTATCAGAGAGATGATTTGTTCTGATACTGTTGAGGAAAGAGAAAATGCTTTAGCAAAAATTGAACCAATGCAACAAAAGGATTTTGAGGCTTTATATGAGGCTATGGAAGATTATAGTGTTACTATTAGATACTTGGATCCACCACTACATGAATTTGTTCCGACAGAAGAGGCTGATATTAAATTATTAGCAGAAACTCAAGGAAAAAGTGTTGAACAAATTAAAGCAATTATTGCTGGACTTCATGAGTTTAACCCAATGATGGGACACAGAGGATGCCGCCTTGCTGTAACATTCCCAGAAATTGCTAAGATGCAAACTAGGGCTGTTATTAAAGCTGCAATTGCAGTATCTAAGAGAAAGAATGTAAAGATTGTTCCAGAGATTATGATTCCACTTGTTGGAGAAGTTAAGGAACTTAAATATGTTAAAAATATTGTTTGTCAGACTGCAGATGAAGTTCTTAAGAATGAAAATTTTGAAATGGAATATCATGTTGGTACAATGATTGAAATTCCTAGAGCAGCATTAACTGCAGATGAAATTGCTAAAGAAGCCGACTTCTTCTCATTTGGTACTAACGACTTAACACAAATGACATTTGGCTTTTCTAGAGATGATGCTGGTAAATTCTTAGGTTCATATTATGATAAGAAAATTTATGAAAATGATCCATTTGCTAAGTTAGATCAAAAAGGTGTAGGTAAGTTAGTTAAGATGGCTGCTACATTAGGAAGAGAGGCTAATCCAGATATTCATTTGGGAATATGTGGAGAACACGGTGGAGATCCTTCATCTGTAGAGTTCTGTCATAATGTTGGACTAGATTATGTATCTTGTTCACCATACAGAGTTCCAATTGCTAGACTAGCAGCAGCTCAAGCAGCAATTAAAGCTGAAAATTAATAATAAAATAATATATATCTTATAAAGAGTGATGGAGGGACTAGCCCTAAGATATCACACCAACCTATTAGATTAGGTGGTAATGCTAGAACTATAAGATAATCTTAAACATTTAAGGTTATCTTAAATGTTTTTTTGTGGAGGTGTTAGTTTGAAAAAATATTTATTAGTTCATATTCCTCATTCTTCATTGCTTATTCCAAGTAAGTGTAAGAAGAGATTAATTAAAAATATTAGAAAAGAAAATATTTTTATTAGTGATTATTTAGTAGATAGACTAGTTAGTAAGAAAGTAAGAACTATTAAGTTTCGTTATTCAAGAATGTTTTGCGATGTAGAACGCTTTAATACTGAAGAAGAAGTTATGAATAAATATGGAATGGGTGTAGTTTATAGTAAAGATTCTAATGAAAGTGATTTTATAGTTCTTGATGAGGAATATAAAAATAATATCATAAGTAACTATTATAATAAGCATCATGATACATTGAATAAAGAAGTATCTAATATAATTAATATGTGCAATAGATGTGTTTTAGTTGATTTACATTCTTTTAGTGAATTGTTTATAAAGAAGGTTTTTGATAAAGATGATGCTCCTGATATTTGCATTGGAGTTGAAAATAAGTACACTTCTAAATTATTAGTTGAACAAACAATAAATCACTTTAAAAAGTATAATTATAGTGTAAAAATAAATTATCCATATGAAGGAAGTATTATACCAAATAAATATTTTGATGTGTATGATGAACGATTAGATACAATTATGATAGAGTTAAATAAAAAAATTTATCTTAATAATAACAATAAACTTGATAAGAAAAAATTTAATAAGTTAAAAAGATGTATTAATAAATATTTCAAAGCAATTAAATAATTAATTTGTTGTTTAATGTTGCTAGAAGTTAGAAATGAAAACAATTAATTTTTTAAATTTTTCTAGAATCAAGAATTATAGTTTTTTCGACATTATCTTCAGTAGTTATTTTTAAATATATGTTTGGTAAATTGTTATCTATATTTATTTTACCGTAATTAAATAGTTCACTAACGTTTCTTTTATCCTTCCATGTGAAATTAAGAATATTAGGTCCTCCAGATAATATAATTCTTTTATCATTTTGTTCATAATAATAAATTTCTATATTATTAATTTCTGTCCCATCTGAAAAACTTAGAACACATGGTTTAAATATAATCTTTTTAGGTGATGTTATAATTAACCCACTATTGCAAACTAATTCATTTGATCTATATTCAAGCTCGTAAATATTGTTTTTATTAAAAGTATAAAATGTATAAAAAAGTGAAAATATTATTATTACAAATACTATCAGAATAATTATTATAATTTTAAATTTATTTATTATTTTTTGCTTATTAAAATTTTCAAAAACTAAATTAAAATAATATTTTTTATCTTTTACATTATTATTATCAAAAAAATAATCCATATTAACATTATAAAATTTACAAATTAAGATTAGTGTCTGGTAATCTGGAATACTTTTACCAGTTTCCCATCTACTTACTGCTTGTCTACTAAGGTATAGATTACTTGCTAATTCATCTTGGGTTATATTATTTTTGATTCTAAGTTCTTTAAGTTTAGTACCAATTTCATTTAAACTCATATGTGTATCACCATATTTAATTATACACTAATCTTAAAATAAGTAACGCAATTTATAGTTTACTGCATATTATTAGTTAAAAGTCATATGTTTCGTATAGTTCATTATCTATATAATATATGACTTTTTTATGTTCGTAATTATTTTTTATAGACAGGTTTATTGTGTATATTACTTTTTCAATTAGATTTGATTCGTAAAGGTCATTAAAGAGTTTTTTGCTCATATTTAATGAGATAAAATCATTTTCCATTTCATAACTTATTTCTCTTACGTCTTTTAAATAACTAATTAGGCTTGTTTCGTAAACGCTTTTACTAGCAAGCTCAGATAAGATGATTTCTACTTTATCACTTTTATCATTATTTATTAAAGTAACTGGTACATAGTAATAGTAATCTTTATATTTAGATAGATAATATATAGTTGTTTTTGTAGTTCCATTAATATCTGTAATATTGTATATTTGATTAATTCCATAGCTTTTATCTATTATTTGAGGTATTTTTTCGTTTGAATTAGGTAGTCTATCAAGAAGATTACCTTCTACATAAATAGTTATTTTATTAATTCCATCAATGCTTGTATAAGTGTATACTAAGGAACTTATTAATTTTTTTTCTTCTTCTTCAGTAATAGTTAAAAGTTTTTTAGAAAAGTTAAGGGTTAATAAGTCATCATCTATTTTAAAGTAGAGGAGTTTAGTACCTTTAGGAATTACTGGTTTAAATCCGTCTGATAGATAATCTTTCTTGTTAGAGCCATACGTTAAATATTCAGTTATTTCTTTGATTTGATTATCTATATTGGTGTTTTTAGTTACTACGGATACTCTTGATAATAAATTATTTTGATCTATTAAATAAATGATACTAAAATCAGTGTTTTCATTTTGAATATAAGTTTTATCCTCTTTCTTTGTTGGAAATAAATAGACTATTAATAAAATAATTAAACTAGATAATATTAAAAAAGTTCTTTTCTTAACCATTTTAATTAGCATGATCCACCTCATTTAAATATATTCTTATTAAAAATAAAAAAGTCGTATATTAACGACTTTTATAGATTTATTTCTCCTAATTTCAGAAGTTCAATAATAGCACCACTGCGCCCCTTAACATTCATTTTTTGCATGACATTTGATATATGATTTCTTACGGTTTTTTCGCTTATTCCTAGATAAGTACTTATTTCTTTAGTAGATTTATTTAATATAAGGAGTTCAAAAACTTCTCTTTCACGTGCTGTTAATATACCTTTAGACATATTTCCCTCTCTTTCAACTTCTCATAATATTTTATGACACAATTAAAGAGAGAGTGATTATTAGATTATTGGTACTTAACAGTTATATATTGTTTTTTGTCAAATTCTTTTTGAATTGTTCGCATAATTTGATTAGCTTTTTCATAACTACCATCCTTAGTTGGAATGGTAACGTTTATTTTATCTCCACTTATTTTTATAAATGATTTTATTTTATATTCTTTTAAAATTAATTCTTCTAAAGAGGTTTCTTTTCCTTTATTTAAGTTAATTGATAATAGTTTTTCATATGCATTATTTTTATCTTCACTAGAGGCTGCTGTATCTAACAATGTTTCTTGTAGTTTAGCCATTTCTGCTAAGACTTCTTCATCGTTGCTAACTCTAAGAGCGGCTAAGTTATCCTCACTGTTTGTTTTGATTGTAGTTTTTTCACTGGAAGTGTCATTTGATTTAATTAGGTTGGATAAACTTTCTCCAGGCATAGATACATAATACACACTTAAGACTAAAATGATACTAAATAGAGTTAAAAACCATAATTTCTGTTTGTTAATCATATTCAATTCTCCTCGCTAGTAAATTATATTTAACTATTATTAAAATATTCTATAAAATAATTCTAAAAGCTAAATATAGTGTTCTTAGTAAAAATCTAAATAACATAATATTACCTCCCTTCATTAGTTATTGTTGTAAGGACACACTTAATTTCCTTTTTTTATTGAAAAAATTTTATTAATTAGATAAAATTATTGAGAGGAGAGTAGTTATGGATAAATTATGTTATATATTTTTATACTTTGTGTTCTATTCTATAATTGGATATGTGTGTGAAGTATTTTATGTTTATTTAGGTGATAAGAAATGGGTTAATAGGGGTTTTTTACATGGACCTTATATTCCTATATATGGAAATGGAGCGATGATAGTTAGTTTAGCTCTTATGCATGTTAAGAAGGATTCTTTTATTATATTTCTTGTTGGTTTAGTTTTGTGTTCAATTTTAGAGTATATTACTAGTTATGTTATGGAAAAGATATTTCATAATAGGTGGTGGGATTATTCAGAAAGAAAATATAATTTAAATGGTAGAGTTTGTTTACAAAACTCAGTGTTATTTGGATTGGGATCAGTAGCAATTATCTATGTATTTAATCCATTATTTAATAAGTTATATAATGCATTAGGTTTTAAAATTGCTTTGTATGTTGCAATTGTTTTATTTATTATAATGCTTGTTGATTTTTCTATAAGTTTTTTTGAGGCTATTAAAGTTTCTAATATTGCTAGTCATTTGGATAAATTTATGGAAGAGTTTGAAAAGAAGAAAGAATCAACTAAGCGTATAAAAACAAGACTTATGGAAGCATATCCATATTTAGTTAAAAGAAATTTTAAATTTTTAGATAAAATTAAAAATTATAAAAAGAAGAGAAAGAATTAGTTAAATTAAAAAATAACTAATTTTTTTTTAAAATAAAAAAAGGAAATTGAACATGTTCTTACAACAATAACTAATGAAGGGAGGAAAAAATGTTAAAAAATATTGTTGTAAGACAAGAGGATGAAGCAGACTGTGGAGCGTCCTGTTTATTATCGATAATTAAATATTATGATGGGTTTATTCCACTAGAATATGTTAAAGTTGATACACTAACTACAAAAGATGGTACTACTTTTTATAATTTGAAAGTAGCTGCTGAAAAGTATGGATTTGAAGTTAGTGGGAAGAAAGAATTCGATCTTAGTAAGATTAAACTACCTGCTATTGTTCAAATTAAAACTAATAATTTTTATCATTTTGTAGTAATTGTTAAAATAGATAATGATATGATTGCAGTTATGGATCCAGCCACTGGTAAAAACAAATTAAAACTATCTAAATTTAAAGAAATATTTACTGGATACGTTTTAGAATTATTCCCGATATCTAACATTGTAAATATTAAACCTCGATCTTTGTTTTTAAAATTGTTAAAGAACGTAATCTTTCAAAACAAAAGTTTATTTATAAAAATATTTATTTTAACTTTAGTGATATGTGCATTTCTTATTGTATGTTCAATTTTAGTAAATAGTATCTTTTCGCTTTCAGTATTTAATTTGATTGTTTTGATAGTGCTAATCTTTAGCAAAATACTTATAAACTATTTAAAAAATATTTGTGTATTTAAGTTAAATAAAAACTTAAATGAAAGTTTATCTACTGACTATATTAAAAAAATATTTTTCTTACCCTTTAAATATTTGTGTTTAAGAAAGGAAGGAGATTTAGTAAGCAGGTTTGATGATATAAGCATTATAAAAGAGAATATATCAGTAACGATAGTAGAATCTATAGTAAACTTTTTAATTATTGTAAGTACATCTATTATGCTTTATATTTTAAATAAGATGATATTTATGATAATACTTGTAATTACGTTATTTGTATTATTAATTGTTTATTTTCATAATAAAAAGATGTATCAAAATTTAGAGAGAACTATAGATAGTAATACTTCATTAACTGATATGGTGATAAGTTTTATATCTAATATTTGGACTATTAAAATAATTACTGACATAAAATATTATTTTAATAAAATTAGGGATAATATTTTAGATAATAGTAATCAAAACTATTCTTTAAATAAAAAAATTGCATTAAATGAATTACTTATTAGTTCTTATACTGAGTTAGTCTTGATATTGATTATTGTCTTTAATTCTTATTTAAAATTAAGTGTTGGAGCATTATTATCATTTATTTTTATTAATAATTATTTTATATCTAGTATTAGTTATTTTTGCAGTATTATGCCGAATATAATGTTTTTTAAAAGTGCTTACAGAAGAATTAATAGTATTTATTATTTAAATGATGAAAGTTATAGTGGTTTGCCTTTTATAAGTGGTAATATTTCAATTAAAAATTTAACCTATAATATTGGACTAAAAAAAGTGTTTAATAATTTTTCTTTAAATATAAATGTAGGAGATAAAGTTTTAATTAAAGGAGCAAATGGGACTGGTAAGTCAACTTTATTAAATATGATTTATAGAATAATAGATGATTATGAAGGTGCTATTAAGATAGGTGGTATGTCTATATCAGATATAAATGTAAAGCACCTTAGAAGGCATATTTCATATGTTAATCAGAATCAAAAATTACTTCCAGGAACGTTATTAGAGAATATTATTTTAGGTAGTGAATTGGAGGAGGACAAACTTAAAATAATTGAAAGAATGTTAAATTTAGAAAAGATTTATCAAACTAAATATAATGGGATTAATTCAGTTATAAGGGATAATTTTAGTGGAGGTGAAGTTCAAAAAATTATTCTTGCTAGAGCATTATATAAGAATTTTGATATTTTACTTTTAGATGAAGCATTATCTCAAATTGATATTTCTGAAAGAAAAAAGATTCTTCAAAATATTTGCGAATATTATAAAACAAAAACTATTATAATGGTAAGTCATAGTAAGGAATATTATAAATTTGATAAAATTATTTTCTTAAACAATAGAAAGGAGAAGGTTTATGTTAAGTAATCAAGAGTTAACATTAGTTAGCGGTGGTGCTATTAAGTGGACTATAGGTATTGTTCTTGGCGCTATAGGAGCTTTTCTTGCTGGCGTATTAGATGGTTATTTAAGGCCTAAATGTAATTAATGAAAGATGAAGAACTAGTCCTTGTTAAAGGTGGAATAACTACAACTCTTTTAAATTCAGTTGCCCGAATAATCTCTGTAATTTTTAATATTGGGAAGTCTATTGGTACATCTATTAGAATGATTAGATCTAAAACAAGTTGTTAGTTACAAACTAATATAATTTTGGTATAATTATATTGGGTGCTGTAGATGGATAAAGAAATAAAGAAAATCCTTAAAAAAATAGAGAGTAATGGCTATGAAGCATATATAGTTGGTGGTTATGTTAGAGATTTTATTTTACATATTCCTACTACAGATGTTGATATATGTACGAATGCTTTACCTAAAGATATTTTACGTATATTTGATATTAAGAAGGAAAATCCTTTGTATGGTTCTATAAAGATTACTACTAAGAAATTTAATTATGATATAACTACTTATCGTAAAGAAGAAAATTATAAAAATAGAAAACCAGAAACTATAACTTATGTAAATAATTTGATAGATGATATTAAAAGAAGAGATTTTACTATTAATGCATTATGTATGAATAGTGATGGAACTATTATTGATCTTTTAGATGGCACTAGTGATTTAAAAAATAGGATTATCAGAGTAATTGGTGATACTAAACAAAAGTTAACAGAGGATCCTTTGCGTATTTTAAGAGCGATAAGGTTTTCTATAATTTTAGATTTCGAATTAGATAAAGAAATTAAAGATTTTATTGCAAATAATAAAAGTATTATTAAAACTTTATCTTATACAAGAAAAAAAGAGGAGTTAGAAAAGATTCTTGTATCTAAGAAAGCAGAAGATGGATTAAAATATTTGAAAAATAATCATTTTTGTGATGATTTAGAAATTAAATATGATAAAATAGTAACGATTAAGGATCTTCTTGGGATGTGGGCTCAAATTGATTTTAGTGACAAATATCCTTTTACTAAGGCAAATTTAAAGACTATTGGTGATATTAGAAGGATTATTAATCAAAGAGTAATTAATAATGAAACGCTTTTTAATTATGAATTATATACGGTTCTTGTTAGTGCTGAAATTATGGGAGTAACTAAGAAAGAGGTTTACAAAATTAATAATTCATTAAAGATTCATAGTAAAAATGAACTTAAAATAAGACAAGAGGATGTTATTAAAATATTAAATATTGAGCCATCATGTAGGGTTAAAGTTATTTATAACGATGTATTGTTGAAGGTTATAAATAATATACTACCTAATAATTATAAAAAAATACGAGATTATATATTAAAAAATTGGAGTGATTGACATGAGTAATAGTATATTAGAGGGATTAATTAAAGAGAAAGATTACACTTTTAAAAAACTTCTTTTTAAACTTATTAAAGACTTTGATTTAACTCTTGAAGAATTACTGTTACTTATATATTTTATTAATCAAGATAAGCCGGTATTTGATATAAAAAAAATATCTATTATTACTTATCTAGACAATAATGAGATAATGTCTGCTTTTTCTTCTTTAACTGCAAAAGGTCTTGTATCTATTAAAACTAGTAAAGAGGATGGTAAGATTACTGAGATTATTGATATAACAAATACTTATAGGGCTATGGTTAGTGATATTAATGTGAATATTAAAAAACAAACTGTAACTAATATTTATACCATATTTGAAAAAGAATTTGGAAGACCACTTAGTCCTGTTGAATATGAAATAATTAAAGCGTGGATTACAAGTGGTATAAGTGAAGAACTTATTAAGGGCGCTTTGAAGGAAGCTGTGTTTAATAATGTTAGAAACCTTAGATATATAGATAAAATTTTGTCTGAATGGGAAAAGAAAGGTTTTAAATCAGTCGATGAAGTTGATTCTTATCTAAAAAAGAAAGAGGTAAATAATCCTAAGCAAGAATTGTTTGATTATAATTGGTTAGAAGATGAAGAATGATTTTTATGAATTTTTAGATTATTATATTCCTAATCCAAAGTGTGAACTAAATTATTCTACGGATTATGAGTTATTGATAGCAACTGTTTTAAGTGCTCAGTGTACTGATAGAAGAGTTAATGAAGTTACAAAAGAGTTATTTAAATATAGTTTAGAAGAAATTTCTTTAATGGATTTCAATGATATTGAAAGGATAATAAAGAGTTGCGGTTCGTATACTAAAAAGGCAGTTTATGTTAAGAATATAGCGGATATATTACTTCATGATTATAATAGTAAAGTACCTAATAATCGTGAGATTTTAGAAACATTTCCTGGAGTTGGTCCTAAGACTTGCAGTGTCGTTTTAAAAAATATTTATAATGTGCCAGCAATACCAGTTGATACGCATGTAGAAAGAGTATGTAAAAGGTTGGGAATCGCTAAGGAAAAAGCAACGCCAAGAGATGTCGAGGAGATTTTAAAAAGAGATATTCCCATAGATAAATGGAATAGGGTAAGTGAGCAAATTCTTCTATTTGGAAGGTATTATTGTACATCTATTAATCCTAAGTGTGATAATTGCTTATTTAAGGATTTTTGTAAATATAAAAGGAACTAGTTTATAATCTAGTTCCTTTTTAGCATCCGTTAGTTAATGTTCTAGTAAAACTTTTTGTTTTCCCATTATATGTTATATTATGGATAATAGTATATGAACTATTACAGTCTAAACTTTTACAATCTATACTATTGTTATTTTGGTCTGAGCAATAGTTTTTAATATCTGCTTGATTTGTTACATCTATACCATTGTTAACAACTTTAACAGGACTTTTATTTGTGTCATTATTAATCATATTGTAGTATTCAGATACTGTCATTTTACTGTTGCCATTTAGGGTGATTTCTGCGTTTCCTGAAGATGAGTTACCATCAGGATTAACTGTTACCGAGATACCGTTACTCATATTATTTTTGAATTTAGAATATGCTGATTTTACTGTAAATGTTGCTTTGCTACTAAGTAAGCCAGTGTATGTGAACTTGTTGTTTGTAGTAAATCCTAAATCTGTTGTGTTACCATTAACTGTAATATATACGTGATAACCATTTGTACCAATATTATTAGCATTATATGTTATACGTTCTTCGTAGTATTTATCACTCCAAGGTTTGTATCCTTCATCAAAATATTCTTTTAGATAGGCTTCATCAATTGCTTTAGGTGTTGCTATATCTTCCCAAGATAGTTCTACAGCACCAAGTAAATAATTGGCTTTTAAATTTGTTGGGTTTTCTAATTGACTAAATCTAAATGACTCTTCACTAGGAACAGTTCCCTTTTTGAAGTAAGCCGTTGTCCTTAAATTAGATGGGGTAGCTGCACTAGCAAGAGCAAGTGGTTCAGTACCAAGTTCTACTTCTGCAGTAACAACACTTGATGGTTGCTTCCATCTTGAGTTAGTTTCGAATATATCTTTAATAAGTTGTCTTACCATTGGTTTTTTAATTTTACCGGCATCACTATTTAATAGATAAGTTTCTTTAGTGGTTTCTTTGTAACCAATCCATAAGCCGATAGTGTAGTCTGGAGAGTAAACCATTTGCCATGAGTCACCAATAACATCCCCTTTAATTCCTAAACTTTTAATATATTTTGAATCAATTGTAGATGTACCAGTTTTACTTGCAATGTCAGTTCCGGATTTAGAACCAGCTGATACGTAATTATTTGTAACAGCGTTTCTTAGTATTATATTAATCATATAAGCTGTTGCTTCACTCATTACTGTACGTTTTTCTGGTGTTACTGTATATACCTCACCAGTGTCTAGGAATTCAGCACTTGTGAATGAGTAAGGTTCTATATAAATGCCACCTCTAGCAAATGTTGCATATGCTGCTGCCATTTCAAGTGGGTTTGTACCATTAAATCCACCAATACTATGTGCTTCATTAATAAAACCATTTTCGTATTCTGGTGTAATTCCTAAGTTTGTTACAAATGTTTTAATTTGGGATTGCGAAACAGCTTGAAATGCTTGAAGAGCAGGGATGTTTCTTGATGAACCTAGGGCAGTTTCGATTGTCATAATTCCTTTGTAACCGTTATCCCAGTTCTTTAAGTATCCACCGCCAGAGTAAGTATATTTGTCATCGATAATCATTTTACCAGTTGACCAGTTTAAATATTCAATTGCTGGACCATAATCGAATATTGGCTTTGCAGTTGAACCTGGGTGACGTTTAATCATTGTTGCATAGTTATATTCTCTTAATCTTTTTCTATTACGACCAGCACCTACGGCAATAAGTGAGCCATTATCATTATCAACTATGGCAATACCGGCTTGAACTGTATCATTTAACCATTTGTACGTTGTACCATTATATATACTATTAATTGCTTCTTGTTTTTCTCTAACCATTGTTGTTTTAATTGACATTGGTGTTTCGTATGGATTCTTACCAGTTCTATCAATTACTTCTTCAACTACTGTATCAATGAATCCTTGAAATTGGTTTGTTGTGCTTTCACTTTCAACTAGTAAACTTTTAAGTGGAATAGATTTAGCAATTTCACATTCTTCTTCACTAATATAACCATGTCTTTTCATTAGGTTAAGTACTTGATTTCTTCTTGATTCTGCTTTTTCTGGATAATCAAAAGGGTCATAAGCAACCGGTGCTTGGAATAGTCCAGCGATTGTTGCTGCTTCTGGTAAAGATAATTCACTAGCACTTTTACCAAAGTATACTTGACTAGCTTGTTCTATACCATATGAACCACTACCTAAATAAGGAATGTTTACATAAAATTCAATTAATTGTTCTTTAGAGTATTTTTTTTCAAGGACGAATACTGATAAGTAGACATCGGTAAATTTACGAATAATACCTTTAATACCAGATGCTTCACTGTTAGTAAGTCTTTGTTTTGCAACTTGCATTGTTAGAGTAGAGGCACCACCAGCACCACTTTGACCAAATACTTGACCAATTGTCGCTTTTAAAAATCTTGCCATATCAACACCACTATGTTGGAAATATCTGGAATCTTCTGTAGCAACTAGGGCATCGATGAATACTTCTGGAAGTTCATCGTATGTAACTTTTTGTCTGTTTTCAGTACCAAGTCTTGCAAGTTCTTCACCCTTACTATCAAATAGGATAGATGCTTCTTTTGTATATAGACTTTGAGGATCAAATTTAGGCGCTGCAATAACTACATAGATGAAAAAAGCAAGCCCACAAGCAAATCCACCAACAAGAAGAAGCATTATAACTATAAGTACTTTTTCAAAGATGTTTCCTTTCTGCCAGTTCTTTTTGAACTGACTAGTTGTTATATTTTCTTTTTTTACCTTATTAACTTTTCTTTTAAGTTTAATCTTTTTCATAAAATTTCCTCCTTTTTGCTAATAAGTGAATCTAACACAGGTATATAATCTAATGTTGGATTGAATTTCAATTTTATTTCTAAACCATTATTTTTAATAAAATCGAATGGTATGCTTTTTCTATCATTATTATTTACAAATTTTATTAAAACATTTCCGTCTAAAATAAAAAATCTATCATTCATTTCAATTATTAAAAAACTTATTCCTTTATGCTTTAAGACTCTATCAATATGAAGTAGTTGGTGTTTATGGATGTTTGCTAAAGGAAAACTTGTCTTGCTTTTGGAACTTTTGGCATCGAAATCTAAATAGTATCCTTTGTAAACTCCAGTGTAGTCTAGAGTAGATTTTTCTCTTAAGACACCTTCAATGTATTCTGTTTTACCTTTGTAAGAGACTTTTTTAATTTCAACGGGAGTTGGTTTTTTATAAATTACGGCAATGTCATTATCTAAATAATATTTGTTTGCTTCATTTATAAGGTTTTCTAAATCCATTCCACGTCTAGCATAACTTACAGGTTTTTGATAAGCCTTTTTGGCCTTGCCTGGATAGAGCATTATAACCACCAATATAATTATACTTAAAAAATGGGATAATTTCTATAAATAGTCATATAATTTGCATTTTTTTACACTATTTTATATAATAAAGATGCAAATGTTAAAAGGAGCTTATATGAAAATTGAAAATTCGAATTTAAATGTTATTGCGGTTAGAACTAGTCAGTACCCTAATGATGGGAAGAAAGAGTTTTTGCTTGTTGGTCGCAGTAATGTAGGGAAAAGTAGTTTTATAAATACTTTATTAGGTAGAAAGAATTATGCGAAAACTAGTAGTACGCCAGGTAAAACGCAGACTCTTAATTTCTATATATGTAATGATGAGTTTTATTTAGTGGATGTGCCTGGTTATGGGTATGCGCAAAGGGATAAGGTTACACAGAAGAAATTTGGCTTAATGATTGAGGAATACCTTAAAACAAGAGAAAATTTAATGAGAGTATTTATGCTTGTTGATAGTCGTATGAAACCTACAGAAAATGATGTTTTGATGTATAATTATTTGAAGTATTTTAATATTAAGACAACTATCGTAGCAACTAAGTATGATAAGTTAAAAGCAAAGGATCGTGATAAGAATATTAAGAATGTTGCTAGTACTCTTAATTTAGTGGAAGATGATAAGGTAATTGCTTTTTCTTCAGTTACTAAGAAGGGTAGAGATGAAGTTTTAAATATTATTAAAGAGGCGTTAGATGAAGAATAAAAAAGGTTTTACGTTAGTGGAATTACTAGCAGTAATTGTAGTACTTAGTTTAGTTATGATTATAGCGATACCAGCGATTACCAAGAATACTAGTAGTGCTAAAAAGGCAATTTTAAAGACAAAAGTTAATTTGATTGTAGATGAGTCTGTAATTTGGGGTGAGGATAATTTAAATTATTTTTTAACTTCGAATAAAGGACCGCTTAAGTCATGTACTGGTGAAGATATAATTACTTGTGAAATAACATTTAATGATTTGGCTGAGGCTGGATATATAAAGTATGATAATGAGGAAGAGAAACTTATTACTGATCCAACTAAAAAAAAGAATAGTTTAAATGATGAAGTTATTTTACTTACATATAATAAAAGTTCGAAAAAGGTGAGTAGTTCACTTAAAGATCCGTCACTTATTAAAGATAATTAGTAGAAAAACCCAAACAAGGGTTTTTATTTTGGCTTATTTATGATAGAATATTGGAGAAAAAAAGAGGTGTTGTTTATGAGAAAAACTGTATGTTTGATTGGTAGACCAAATACTGGTAAGTCTACTTTATTTAATCGTCTTATAAATGAAAAGAAATCTATTATTGATGATGCTCCAGGCGTAACAAGAGATCGCATTTATGGAATAGTTAATTATGGAAATAAAAGTTTTCAACTTATTGATACTGGTGGTATTGATTTAGCAAAAGAAGATTTTAACCATAATATTAAAATGCAAGCTGAACTAGCAATTGATGAGAGTGATGTTATTGTTTTTGTAATTGATGGTAAAACTGATTTAACTAGTAATGATTTACTTATTAGTGAGAATTTAAAAAGAACTAAGAAAAAGGTAATTGTTGCGGTTAATAAGTTAGATGAAACACATCAAAATAATTTAATGTATAACTTTTATGAACTTGGTTTTGATACGTATTTACCTATTAGTGCTGAGCATAATAAGGGAATTAATGCTTTATTAGCTGAGATTACTAAGGAGTTTCCTGATTATACTACTGAAGAAGAGGATGCTACTTTAAAGTTTTCAATTATTGGTAGACCTAATGTAGGTAAGAGTTCTTTAATTAATGCTCTTTTAAATGAGGATAGAGCTATTGTATCAAATATTGCTGGTACTACAAGAGATGCTATAGATACTAAGTTTACTTATGAAAAGAAAGATTATATTGTTATAGATACTGCTGGTATGCGTAAGAAGGGACGTATTTATGAGAATATTGAAAAGTATAGTTTAATTAGAAGTATGAAAGCCATTGATAGATCTGATGTGTGCGTTCTGGTAATTAATGCTGAAGAAGGAATAATAGAGCATGATAAACATATAGCATCATATGCATTAGATGCTGGTAAAGCAATGGTTATTGTTGTAAATAAGTGGGATGTAGTAGAGAATAAAGATGAAGAGATGAAAAAGTGGATAGCAAATATTAGAGCTAATTTTCAGTTTATTCCATATGTTAATATCGTTTTCTTATCTGCTAAAACTAAGTCAAGAATTCACACATTAATGCCAGAGATTATTAGAGCGTATGAAAGTGCGACTAAAGAAATTAAGACTAGTGTTCTAAATGATATTATTAGGGAAGCAGTTGCTATGCATGAACCACCTAGTTATAAAGGAAAGAGACTTAAAATATATTTTGTTAATCAATGCGATACAAGACCTCCAAAGTTTGAGTTTCAAGTAAATAACAAAGGACTTCTTCATTTTAGTTATGAAAGATATTTAGAAAATCAAATTAGAAATAATATTGATTTAACTGGTACACCAATTATTTTGAAGTTTACAAATAAAGGTGATAAAGAATGAAAAAGAAAATAATATTTGTTGTTACGCTGCTTTTAATTGCAGGTTTGACGTTCTTTTTGATCTTTAAGTTAAGAAGTGATGATAATTCTAAAATACAAAATGATGAGTTTTATGCAGTAGTAAGAGAAAGTTATGCTGGTTATGCTTTAGTTAAACCTTTAGATGAAGATGTAGGATATGATATTTTAAGTGTGTCTGTAAAGAATTTAAAGGTTGGAGATATTATTAGGTTAAAGGTAAAAAATATTAAGGAGATATATCCTCCTGAGGCTGAGGTTCTGGAAGTGGAAGTGTTACAGACAGATAAGATATCTGATTTAGATGGTAATGATACAATTATAGAAGAAATAACTACTACAAAAAGTGCTGAACGAGTAAGTAATGAAACTACAAATAAAGTAACTACAACTACTAAAATTATTAGTGCAACAACAAAAACTACTACTAAGAAAAATGATAATAAGAGTGCAGATGATGAAGTTCTTGCTTATTTTAATAATCAAGTTAATACTGCTGATGATAAGTCTAAAGGCACTTTAAAAAGCACTTTTATAAAAGTAGTTGATTTTATATTTTATGATAAGGATATAAATGGATATTATTTTAAGGATTTAACTGCTTCTGCTAAGTTAAAAGTTATAAGTTTAGCGTTAAAGTTGGATGCTATAATAGATAAGCATTTTCCAGGATATAAAGAAGAGTTATCTAGTAGTTATGCAAAAGCAAAAGATAGTCTTATTACATTATATTTAAACCTTACAAGTGAATTTTGCAAAAATAATGGTGCGACATGTGAGAGTGCTAAAAATGATTTTGCACTTTTAAAGGAAAGTTTGAATTTAAGCTGGGATGTAATTAGTAGTCTTGCTAAAAGTGGAACTACAAAAATAAAAGAATGGTATGAGATATTTAGTGGAAAATAAGATAATACTTGATGATAATGTAATAACGTATATAATTGTACCTAAAAGAATTAAGAATATTTATTTTAGATTTAAAGAAGACGGTAAACTTTATGTTTCTGGACCTAGTAGAATCCAAAAGAATATTGAAAGATTGCTTTTGCAAAATAAGGGTAATATCTTAAAACTTTATGAAAAAATTATGACTAAGAAAGATAAACCGATAACTTATTTAGGTAAAGAATTAGATTTAATTATTACAAATGCTAAGCCGGCTTTATATGATGATGTTATATATGCTGAAAGTAAGGATGCTGCTTTAAATTATCTTTATAAGCAAAGTTTGCCTTATTTTGAAAAGAGAGTAGATGTTTTAAAACAAGAATTTGATAACTTACCTAACTTTAGGGTTAGAACAAGACTTATGAAAACTAAATGGGGAGTATGTAATATAAGTTCTATGACAGTAACTTTAAATGTAACTTTGATAACGAAAAGAGAAGATTTAATAGATTATGTAATTATTCATGAGTTATCACATTTTAAGCATATGAATCATAGTGCTGCTTTCTGGGATGAAGTTGGAAGACATTATCCTGATTATAAAAGAGCAAGAAAGGAATTAAATGCATGATTATAGAGTCATTAAATAATGAGAAGATAAAATATTATACTAAATTACAAAATAAGAAGTATCGTGAAGAAACGGGACTTTATATTGCACCTGGAGAGCATCTTGTTAGGGAAGCTCTAGCCTTAGACTTAGTAAAGGATGTTTTTCTTTTAGAAGGCGAAGAGAATACTTATGGTAATGTTACTTATGTTAAGGAAACTGTAATGAAAAAGTTATCGGGATTAGAAAGTGCACCTAAAGTGCTTGCTGTTGTTAGAAAAAATGTTTCTAATGAGATTACTGGTAATGTTGTTATTTTAGATGATTTAAGAGATCCTGGGAATATTGGAACAATTATACGTAGTGCAGTAGCATTTAATTATGAAACAATTATAATAAGCCCAAATTCAGCAGATGTTTATAATATTAAGACAATAAGAGCAACTGAAGGAATGCTTTATAAAATAAATATCGTTATTAAAGATCTAAATGAAATAATTCCTGATTTAAAGAATAAAGGTTATAAAATTGTTGGAACTGACGTTCAAAAAGGAAGCCATCCATATAAAATAAGTGGTGCTCATGCACTGATTATAGGCTCAGAAGCAAAAGGTATGAGTAATGATGTAAAAAAATTATGTGATGAATTTTTCTATATTCCAATGAGTGAAAAGTGTGAAAGTTTAAATGCTGGCGTGTCAGCAAGTATTCTTATGTATACACAATTATAAGAGGTAGGTTATGAATATAGTAATTGGTAAAATAGTAAATACTTTTGGTATTAAAGGTGAACTTAAAATAGTTAGTAATTTTGAAATGGCTAATCGTGCCTTTAAAAAAGGAAACAAAATAATTATTAATAATAAAGAACGTTTGATAACAAATTCTAGATTTCATCATCATAATTATTTAGTAGAGATAGATAATATTAAAAATATTAATGAAGTAACATATTTAATTGGAGCAAAAGTATCAATAAATAAAGATGAACTTAAATTAGAAGAAAATGAATACTTAATGTGTGAACTTGATGGGTATGACGTATATAATGGAGATAAATATGTTGGTAATGTAGAAGAAGTTGTAATAAATGAAGTTAATCCTTTAATTAAAGTTAATGGACATTATATTCCGCTTCAAAAAAACTTTATTAAAAAAGTAGACGTAAATAGCAAAAAAATAATTTGTCAAAATATTGATGAATTAGTAAAAGAGGGATAACATGAAAATTACAATTTTATCATTATTTCCAAATATGTTTGATGGATTTCTTACTGAATCTATTATTAAAAGGGCAATTCAAAATGAAAAAGTAGAAGTTAAAATAATTAATTTTAGAGACTACTCAGTATATAACAATAAGCAAGTTGATGATACTCCTTATGGTGGTGGTGCCGGAATGGTATTAATGTGTGATCCAATATTTAGATGTATAGATGAAATAAGAACACCTAAATCACATATAATTATTTTAAGCCCAGAAGGAAGTATTTATAATGAAAAAAAAGCAAAAGAACTTTCTAAATATGAAGATATTATTTTAATTTGTGGTCATTACGAAGGCTTTGATGAAAGAATTAAAACTTTAGCTGATGAAATAATATCAGTAGGAGACTTTGTACTTACTGGTGGAGAAATACCAGCAATGTTAATTGCAGACTCTATTATAAGACTGCTTCCAGGAGCTATTACTAATGAAAGCCTTGAGTCAGAAAGTTTTAATGAAAATTTATTAGATTATCCTGTGTACACAAAGCCAGCAGTTTACCGAGATATGAACGTGCCAGACATTTTATTATCTGGAGATCATAAAAAAATAGATGACTATAGGGAAAGTGAAAGAATCAGACTTACTAAGGAAAAAAGACCTGATTTATTAAAGTAATATGTTAAAGTTAGATAAAAGTAAAAATACTGGGATTATATTTATTTATGATCTTGTTGGGTATGAATTTAAAATTAAGAAAATTTATGTTTATATTTTTTATGAACCTTGGCTTATAGAAATTTTAAAAAAAGATTTTGATCCAGAGTATTTAAAATTAGTTGCACGAATTATTTCATTTTTAAATGATGAAACAGATGATGATGCAAATGCGCTTATGGTGGAATTAGAAGAGATGACTATGGTTTTCTATAATAAATATGCAAAGTATTTAAGTAAGGATACGATAAAAAAATATTTAAAAAAAATAAATATATTAAAAAATGAATTAAACCTTTATGAGTATAAAAAAGATATTTTATCTTCTAGAAGGCGCTAAAGCACTTGATTTTATATATTAGGTTTGCTATAATAAATGTGCTTTTTGAAAGAAAAGTGTTATAATCCGCTCAAAACTGAAGATTATAAGAAAAAATAGTTTATAGAAAGGAAATATTTATGAATCTTATTGACAAAATTAATCAAAAACAAATTAAACCAAACACTCCAGAATTTCGTGTTGGTGATACAGTAAGAGTTGATGTATGGATCAAAGAAGGTAAGAAAGAAAGAATTCAAGCTTTTGAAGGATTAGTAGTATCTAAAAAAGGTGGTTCTGTTTCTGAAAGATTTACTGTAAGAAAGAAAAGTGGAAGTGTTGGTGTATCAAGAGTATTTGCTGTAAACAGTCCTGAAATTGACAAAATTACTGTTGTTAAAAAAGGTATGGTACGTAGAGCAAAACTTAACTTCTTAAAGGGTATGAAGAAAGAATACAAAGTTAAAGAAAGAAACTAAGTTAGGATTAATTCCTAGCTTTTTTTGTTTACAAAAATACTATCTTGCTTTATAATTTTAGTTATGATAGGAGATAGCAAAATGGATAAACAATTAAAAAAAATATATTTATATATGGGAATCTTTGTTGCAATAATCTTTATTGGAGCAACATATGCATTCTTTACTGCTGGAATGAGTTCTGAAAATAGTACTACAGTAAGAGCTGATGCCGGAACAATGAAAATAACTTATGATGGAGGAGCAAATATTGATCTAGCTGGAATATATCCTAAAGATGATGTATGGGCTACAAAAACTATAACAGTAACTGGTAATAATACAACAGATGCTGAAATGTACTATAAGTTAACTTTAGTAGTAGACTCAAATACATTTAAAGTGGGTGATCCACTACAATATGAACTAGTAAGTACTAATACTAGTACTAATGGGGAAATAATACCAAATATATCTAAAAAAGATATTACTGGTACATCTATTGAATTAGGTAAGGGACACTTTGCAAAAGCAAATAATGCTAAACATACATATGAGTTAAAGATATATTATCCTAAGAAAGCAACTAGCCAAAACGCAAGTCAAGGATCATCATTTAGTGCTCATGTAGAGATAACCAGTGCTAAAGCACCTACTGTTAGTACTTTAGCCGAGACTATACTAGCAAAAAATGAAGTAAAGGCACCAATAACTACACCGGGAGCAGAAATATCTACTGAAAGTGAAGCTTTACTTGCATCTGCAGAAGATGATTATGGAACTTCTTATTACTTTAGAGGTG
>URHW01000010.1 GCA_900547775.1 uncultured Mycoplasmatota bacterium
TTTGGAGACAGGCTTGCGGATAAAATAACGGAAGTTGCTGGTAGTTGGACATTTATTATTTCAATGATTTTATTTTTAGTGCTATGGGTTGTTTTAAATGTATATATTTTGGAAGAAGCCGATCCTTATCCATTTATTTTGCTTAATTTGCTATTGTCCTGTATCGCTGCACTTCAAGCTCCTATTATTATGATGAGTCAAAATAGAGAGGCAAAAAAAGATAGATTAAGAAGTTCAAATGATTATAAAACAGATCTAAAAAGTGAATTAATTCTAGAAGAATTACATAATGAAATGAAAAAGATACTTGCTAACCAAAATAAAATATTAAAACTTATGAATGATGAAAAAGAAAAATAAGCCTCGTATGAAGCTTATTTATTTTGTAACATATTTAATAAATCAATCTTAAACATATCTTTTTCAGCATTATTTTTACTAATCATAACACCTTTATATGTTGTAAGTTCAGCCATATGACCTTCTAAAAGAATATCTGATGGTGTAATGGTATCTAACATTACAACCTTCTCTTTTTCGTAAACTATATAATGTAATTTGATATCACCATGTACTTGACTAAACATATGGTCACTTGGTAATTTTAATTCGTAAGTTTTAGTACCAGCTTTTTGATTTTTTGATACTAATTCACCGATAAACTCTCCATTTCTTAATGATGGATAATATTCAAAGTTTAATTTTTTGAATGCAAGCATATTATATTTTTTTAATGCTCTTTCTAACTTACGATATTCGTTTTCGTTAATATAGTCTAAAATAAATCCTTTCATATTTAAAACCCCCTATTACCCTTAAATACATTCCAATTATAGCATATTTAGGGCTTTTTGTCAAATTTGGTACTATTGGTACCTTTTTTTATTGGACCTTAATTATAGCAGATATATGGGTATCTAGTCAAGTTTGAGTATAAAAAAAGGGCAAAAAGCCCCTATGCATGCAACTAGTAAATTACAAGTTTTACATGGTTATTTAATCCCATAAACCATTAGATTCGGTACTTACGCACTTACCTTCCCCTCTTTTTTCTCCTTCAACGTATGTTTCACCAACCAAAGGACAAGAGGCTTTAGTAATTGCATCTTTTAAATAACCACCTAGATATTTAATTAGCACTACTGCTAAAACGGTTATCAAGCTAATAATTAGAACGTATTCTACTAAGGCTTGACCGCGATTATTGTTCTTCTTCATCTAGGACTCACCTATATTAATAATATATTGTTTTGGCTTTTTTGTCAAATATATTATATAATATTTGTAGGTGAATATATGAAAATTATTACTGCTAAGACATATATGCAAAAACTTACCGGGTTAATGGGTAAGAAAAATATTAATTATGGGATGTTTTTTCCTGGGGTATCTTCTATTCATACTTATTTTATGAAGGAAAGCATTGATGTAATTGGATTAAACGATGCAATGATAGTAACTTCTATTTATGAGAATGTTAAACCAAATAAAATACTTATTCTTAAGAATGCTAACCATACGTTAGAACTTCCCAAGGGTGAAAGTAAGCGTTATCACATCGGTCAAAAGGTTAAATTTTAAGTTTAGCCTTTATTTTTTTATTATTTTCTGCTAAACTATAGGTGCTAAAGGGGAGAAGTTTTATGAAGTACGATAAATTACCTAATATAAAAATTCTTGACGAGTCTAACAAAGTTATCCATCAAAAATCAAGCGATGTAACGTTTCCTTTAAAAGAAGAAACAAAAAAGTTAATAAATGATGCTCTTGATTATTTGGAGATGAGTCAAATTGAAGAATATAGTGAGAAGTATGATTTAAGACCGGGAATGGGACTTTCTTTTGTACAGTTAGGTTTATTAGAGAGAATATTTGTTGTGAGTGAAGATTTAGGAGATAATAAATTTAATAGATATGTTGTTATTAATCCTAAAGTAGTTAGTCAAAGTGCGGAAATGATTTATGTTGGTGAGGGCGAAGGATGTCTAAGCGTTAATAGAGATGTTGAAGGTATTGTTCCTAGACACGCGAGAATTACTGTTGATGCATTTGACGAAAATGGTAAGGAGTTTACGATAAGAGTTCGTGAAGATATGGCAGTTGCGTTTCAACATGAATTAGACCACTTAGATGGCATTTTATTTGTAGATAAGATTGATAAGAAGAATCCTTATAAGAATTCAGATATTATGAGAGAAATATAAAAAGGCTTTCGTTTTGAAAGTCTTTTTTAGATCTTGTAATCATCTTCTAGTGAGAACTCAACATTTTCATTGATCCATTCTTTACGTGGCTCTACGACATCTCCCATAAGTACGCTTACTCTTTTTTCAGCAAGAACAGCGTCATTAATGCTTACTTTAATTAAGTTGCGTCTATCTGGGTCCATTGTTGTTTCCCAAAGTGGTTCAGGGTTCATTTCACCTAAACCTTTATATCTTTGAACTTTATAATTTTCTTTATTTTTGGTTGCCGCTTTTAGTTCTTCATTTGTCCAGCAGTAAATATGATTTTTGCCAAAGTCTACTTTATATAGAGGTGGCATTGCAATATATAGGTGTCCCTCTTCAATTAGAGGTTTCATGAAACGATAAAAGAATGTTAGAAGCAAACACTGAATGTGCGCTCCATCGTCATCGGCATCGGTCATAATAATAACTTTATCGTAGTTAATATCTTTTATTTGGAAGTCACTTCCATAACCAGCACCTATACAGTGAATCATGGTATTTATTTCTTCATTTTTAAAGATGTCTGCACTCGTTGCTTTTTCAGTATTGATTATTTTACCTCTAAGTGGAAGGATTGCTTGGAATTTACGATCTCTACTTTTTTTAGCAGTTCCACCGGCTGAGTTTCCTTCTACGATGAATAATTCATTTATTTTTGGGTTTCTTGCTTGTGCTGGTGTAAGTTTACCGCTTAAGCTTCTTGCTTCACTCTTTTTGCTTTTGCCATTACGAACATCTTCTCTAGCCTTTCTTGCTGCTTCTCTAGCACTTTTACTTTTTAACATTTTGTCTAGGATAGCAACAGCGCTTTCTTTAGTTTCTTCTAAGTAATATTTTAGAGAATCTGTTACGATAGCCTCTACTACACTTCGTGCTTCTGGAGTACCTAATTTACCTTTGGTTTGGCCTTCAAACTGTAATAGATTTTCAGGTATTTTCATATTTATTACGGCAGTTAAGCCTTCTCTTACGTCTGTGCCTTCTAAGTTATTGTCTTTGGCTTTTAGCATGCCATTATTACGAGCATAGTCATTAAATACTTTAGTTATAGCAGTTTTAAAACCCACTTCATGAGTTCCACCATCACCTGTTTTAACGTTATTAACAAATGAGATGATATTTTCACTATATTCATCAGTGTATTGAAGAGCAATATCTACCTCCATACCGCCCTTTTCTCCATGAATAGGAACAACTTTATGAAGTACTCCTTTTCCTTCATTAATATACTCAACAAATGAGGTAATGCCATTTTCATAGTGATATGTAACTTTCTTTTCATCAGCAACGTCTTCTACTTCACATGTTAAGTTTTTTAGTAAGAAAGCACTTTCCTGCATTCTTTCACAGATAGTTGTGTAACTGAAATTTAAATTTTTAAATATTTCATGATTAGGCATGAATGTTACAATAGTGCCTGTTTTATTTGTTGTACCAATCTTGCGAAGTGGAATATCTACTTTTCCGCCATCTTTAAATCTTATTTGATGAATAGCACCATCTCTTAAGATAGTTACTTCCATCCACTCGGATAAAGCGTTTACTACACTTGCACCTACTCCGTGAAGTCCACCTGATACTTTATAGCCATTGGTTTCAAATTTACCACCAGCATGAAGTATTGTATAAATTACTTCTGGAGTGCTTTTACCACTTTTGTGCATACCAGTTGGCACACCACGGCCGTTATCTGCTACAGTTAAACTATTATCTTTATTTATTTTTACAGTAATCTTATTACCAAAACCATTAATTATTTCATCTACGCAGTTATCGATAATTTCCCAAGCAAGATGATGTAATCCTCTTTTATCTGTACTACCTATGTACATACCCGGTCTTTTTCTTACTGCTTCTAATCCTTCTAATATGGTTATTGAACTTTCATCATACTTATTATTCATCTTGTATCACCACAATAAATTATACCAAATCCCTTATAAAAAGACAAATAAAAACTCGGGTAGTCGTATGCAAGAACTACCCGAGAGTATGTTATTTTTATTTTAATTTACAACATAAGGATCTTCTGAGGTGCCAGTGCCACCTAAAATTGTAGTCGAAGATATAAGAGAAATGGCCGGGCGGACACTAACGAGATAGCTGGTAACGTCGTTGCCGCCCAAGTTGCCCAAGGTCACGCTCCAAACGCGAGCGTAACTGCTGCCATTGAAACCGAAAGGGAAGGCGAAAGGCGACAAGGACCACCACAAAAACGTCCCAGTATTCTCTTGTAAATATGTAGAACGGTTATAAATATCATATATTGACCCAGAAAATGCTATTTCATCAGCAGTTAATAATCCTATTTTATAAGTTAAATTACCATTACCATTTGTTGTATCATCAACAGTAAATTTAGATAATTTTCCACCATTATTATCATTTGGACATTTTAATGTTGGTTGTTTAGTGGAATCCAATCTATTATATGCAGCATAATTCGTTACATTAGTTCCATACCCAGATCCTCCACTCACTGTACTTTTATCATTACACCATATTATATCTGCTAGTTTACTTTCATATGATGCCAAATTATTTGTGTACCACGTTTCTAAATTAGTAAGAATTGTACTCTTATTAGTGTTAGCATGAGTAGTAGCATAATCACTAGCACCAGCAGTACCATACATAAATCCTACATAAGCATTATCATTCCTATTTGTATTAAATGCACTTGTATGTGTAGTACCAGAGTATCTTGCAAATGCTGCATTAGTACTATTATTTGCTGATGAACAAGGATTAGCAGCATTTGAAGTATTATCATTATGAAGAACAAGTTTTACTGAACCATCCCCTACTATTCTTACTATTCTCCAGCATTTATTAGCAAATTGTACATAATTATTTTTAACTGCTCCTCTAAAGTAGTAAGATGTGCCATAGTCATCTTCTGTACTAGCAAGTAAAGCTTCTGTCGTATTTTTATTTGAAGTTATTTGTTTGTATGTAAAACTATTTGATGTAGCACTTACTACATAATAAACTTCACTTAAATTAGTTGTTGTCTTCATTGTACCTGCAGTGCTTGAACCAGAACTTGGTATAAAACTATCTGGTAAATACTTTCCAACTAAACTAGGATATGAATTAGCATATGTATCACTTGTTACTGCTACTCCAGTCAAATTGAATTTTGTACCATTTGCTTCCCAACCAGTACCATATGTTATATAATATGCTTGATCTGTTGTATCTACACTTTCTGTTGATGGATCAGTTATATCATCCAAAGTATGAGCGCTTACTTCTTTTCCGGGCGTTGTAAGTGGTGTTTGTACTTTATTATAAGCCAGTATAGTGTCTGCAAACGTTAACTTTTTATTAAATATTGCAACACACCTTACATTACCAGCACTTATATCATCAAAAGACACTACCCATTTTGTACCATTCCATATAGCCTTTGCACCTACATCTTGTTTTACTCCATTTCTTGTGCATTCTACAGATGCATTATATTTGTTTGTTGTTGGAAATGTACTACTTTCTACACCATCTATTAAAGCTGCTACATATAAGTCATCTTTTGGTCTTGTTTTAACGGTTCCCACTACTGATATTTTTACTTGATAGTCTTTTCCTTCTATGTCTTCTTTAGTCCAGATATCTTTATTATTACTATCTAGCCACATTCTAAAGTTAAATGTTCTTGATTCATCTTTAGAGATGCCATTTTCTCTTTTTAGGATATAGTTTTCAGTAATGTTATATTTAGATAGACTTTGAGGAGTTGAGATAGATTCTAGAGAGTTTATTACTGTTCCATTTAGATCATTATCTCCTAGTAGGGATACTTTTACATATTTAGAGTCTATTTTGTTAGTTGTACTAATTACGGATGCGATAACATAATACTCAATGTAGTTATCACATTTATTTTTTATAGTAAAGGTGTATGGAGCTTGTTCTAATGCTTCTCCTTCACTTATTGGATAAGTATTGAGTAAATTAATCTCATTTTGCCCATTAAATTCTAGATTCATGCATGATGCTGCTAGAGTATTTGCATCACCTTGACTGGAATAACTTGTAAACACTGCATAACTTACTCCAGTTATCATTAATACTACTGCTAGCATTATACATAAAATTAACATTCTTTTTTTATATCTATAGAGTCTCTGGTTCATATTTTAACCTCTACTTTCTATAGATATTATATAACAACCCCCCCCCGTGTCTAGTTAATTTTTGTACTTTTATATTCTATGACACATTTTCTTAAATTTTTGCCAAGAAAAAAAGCCTTTCGGCTTATTTATGTCTTATATTATTTAGTCTATTTCTTAAATCATCTAGTGTTTGAGTTTGTTCTAATTTAGGTTCTTCTGGTTTTGGCTCTTCGATTGGAAGAACAGATATTGGAGCATCAGTTATTACTTCTGGTTCCTCATTACTATTAATTAATTTACTTATTTCGTCTTCACTAGTTTCAGTTATTTTAGGTAGTTCTATTTCTGGAAGTTCTTCAGTTACAGGAACTACTGGCTCTTCTTTAACTGTTTCAACCACAGGTTCAATAACTGGTTCTACTACAGGTTCTACTGTATTTTCAGTTTGAACTTCGGTAGGTGTTTCTTCTTGTTTAATGGTTACTTCAGATTTATATGCAGGTTCTTCCTCTTTTGTTTCTTCTTTAATAGGTTCGGTAGTTGGTACTTCAGTTATTACTGGTTCTGCTACTACTGGTTCTTCTTTTTTTACTTCAGTAGTTTCTAATTTTACTTCTGGAGTTTCTTCTGTGTTAGGAGTACCAGTTTCAACTACAACTTCATCACTTTTGTTTATTTTCTTTTGTGTTTTCTTGATTCTTATACTAGTTATAATAATAAGCAGGATAAGAATTGCTGCTAAAGCTCCTAGTGCTATGTAGAAGTAAATCATTGATTCTTGATTTGTGTATAGTTTATCAAGTACATTATTTAATTTGTCTAAAAATTTCATTTCATATCACCTTTTTATTCTATAAATATAATATAACAAAACTCTTCAAAAAATGCAAATTTTATTTAAAAAGTCTTAAGATATCTTGGAATGTTATGTAAAGCATTAGAAGCATTAGTAAGGCAAAGCCAATCATGTGAATGTATCCTTCAACTTTTTGGTCTATTTTCTTTCCTCTAATCCATTCAATTAAAATGAAGAATACTCTGCCACCATCAAATGCTGGGAATGGTAAGGCGTTAATTACTGCTAGGTTGATGCTTAAGTATGCAGTTAAGTATAGAACGTTTACTAATCCTACCTTCATAGTTTCACCTACTATAGAGTACATTCCAACTGGTCCTGCTAGGTTATTTAGTGATAGTTTACCAGTAAATAGTGATGCAAGTGTTAGCCACATACTTGATACGATTGAGCCTAGTTTAACAAATGAATATTTGATAGCGTTAAAGAAGCCTTTATGAACTTCGGAACTTGCTCCGATACCGAAGACTTTTGTTTCTGTTCCGTCTTCAGCTTTTACGGTTTTTGGTGTTATCTTGTATTCTTTAATATCGCCATTTTGCTTTTTTACAGTGAATGTGTATGTATCTTCTTTATGTTTTAGGTTTAAGACTATTGTAAGTTTATCCCAGGTATTTACTTTATATCCATTTACTTTAGTTACTACATCTCCTACTTCGATACCAGCTTCGCTTACTGGGTATCCTTCTGGAGCGTTACCTACAATTGATTTTTGTTCTGTGCTACCCCAAATTAGTCCTTGGAAGAATAAAATAATAAGAGCAAGGATGATATTATTTGTAACACCAGCAATAAGGATTAAGAATCTTTCCCATTTACTTCTGTTGCACATGTACTGGTTCTTTTTAAGTTTTAAGTCAGTAGCATCCTCTTCATTTTCACCGGCCATTGCACAGAAACCACCAATTGGAAGTAGTCTTACTGAATATAATGTTGGATCTTTTTTATTTTTTCTTTTGAATGAGAAAATTCTTGGCCCCATTCCGATTGCAAATTCGTGAACATAAACGCCAATCATTTTTGCTGCGATAAAGTGTCCTAGTTCATGAACGAATACAAGTACTCCTAAAATTAAAATTAATACGATTATTGTCATTTTTACCTATAACCTTTCTATAAATATCATAAATATAATAGCAACAAAGATTAGACTATCAAGTCTATCTAATACACCACCATGACCTGGAATTAGATTACTAAAGTCTTTGATGTTGTGTTTTCTTTTAATTGCACTAAAGAATAAATCACCTATTTGTCCAACAACTGTCATTAGGAAAATTATTAGGATTACTTGCAGAAGTTTGCCTTGTGGGTTTATGAAACTAAAGTAATACATGC
This sequence comes from uncultured Mycoplasmatota bacterium, assembly GCA_900547775.1. Lineage (GTDB taxonomy): Bacteria > Bacillota_I > Bacilli_A > RF39 > UBA660 > CAG-533. The sequence goes on from URHW01000010.1 coordinate 8,547, forward strand.
TCATCATAAATGTTCCCATTAAAGATCCTACTATGTAACCTTCCCAGCTTTTGTTTGGACTTAGTTTTGTTACTTTGTGCTTACCAATAAGGCTTCCACCAACGTATGCAAATGTGTCAGTGATTATTGGGGTTAGTACCATTAGCATGAAGTATTTTAGGCTGTATGCCCTAATTAGAATAAAGTAGTTAAGACCTAAGCCAATTAGAAGAATAAATCCTAGCATTTTAAAAGCATCTTCTGTTGAGTATTTTCCTTTTATTTGGTAAAAAACAATTGGAGTTAGTACTAAAAGTATAACTATTCCGATGATGCTATAATTTAAACCTAGGAAGATATTGTTAGCATCAAAGTTACTATATACCAGCGTTATAAGGGCAAGAAAGCCAGTTATCTTTACTGGTAATGGGTAATCGTATAAATCACTCATTTCTTTAAAAGCCATAACACTTACTAATCCCACAAAGATTGCAAATGGTATTTTACCAATTATTACTAAGGGTAAGATGATTGCTATCATAATAGCAGCACTAATTACTCTTTTTTTCATTTTAATTTCCTCCAAATCTTCTATTTCTATTATTATATATTTCTAGGGCTTTATCAAATTCTTTTTCATCAAAGTCGGGAAAGTATACTTTTGGAAAGTAAAATTCAGCATAACTTATTTGCCATAACATGAAGTTTGAGATTCGCTCTTCGCCACTAGTTCTGATAACGTAGTCTAAGTCTGGCAAGTCATTATATAAGTACTTACCAAAGGTTTCTTCTGTTATATTTACATTTGCTTCTTTTATTTTATTTACGGCATCAACTATTTCTCTTCTGCCACCATAATTAAGGCATACATTTAGAACACCACCGGTGTTGTCTTTGGTTAAATCGACAACGTTGTCAATACATTTTAGGACTTCTTTGCTTAGGTTATCTCTTAAGCCAGACACGACTATTTTGATATTGTAGTCATGAAGTTCGTTTACTCTTTCATTAAAAAATTTTATTATTAAGCCCATTAGGTAGCTAACTTCTTCAGCACTTCGGTTAAAGTTTTCGGTTGAAAATGCATAAATGCTTAAGTATTTAACTCCTTTATCAAAGATGTATTTTGCTAGGCTGATGATTCTGTTTGCTCCTGCTAAATGTCCTTCGATTGTTTTTTTCTTTTTTTCTTTTGCCCATCTTCGGTTACCATCCATGATGATTCCGATATGATTAGGCACTATTATATTATTCATAAATCCACCCTAATATCAATTTTACTAAAATACTTGTTAAAAGTCTATAGTTTATCTTTTTCTATGCTATATTTTTATAATTTCTATTTTATTAATTATTATTTGATATCTATCTAGTCTTTTCTCGACGTGACCATAGATTTTTAAAAGGTCGCCAGTTTTGATTTGGTTAATATAGATAATTCTGTTTGGAAAGATGGTTGCAGATATAGTTCCTGTTTCATCAGTTAGATCTAGGAAGGCCATGGTGTCACCTTTTTTGGTTTTGATTGTTTTTATTTTTTCAAGGAGCCCTACTGTTTCAATGCTTTTATCAAAGTATTCTTTAATGTTATTAAATTTCACACAATTATATTTGCTTGCTGGATGATTGCTTACGTAAAAGCCAAATAGTTCAATTTCTTTTTGCATTAGTTCATTTAGTGGTAGTTCTTCTGTTTTGATTAGTTCTGGTTTTGATACGAGAGCATCGCCTACTCCACTTACAAGTTCAGCGTAAATTAAAACGTTTTTAAGACTTGCTAAAAGTGTATTTCTAGTTTCACCCATTTCATCAAAGACCCCTGCATAAATTAGATTTTCGATTGTTTTAGTATTTATGCCTTTATTATAGATTCTTGATACGAAGTCTGTAAAGTCAGTGAACTCGCTTTTTTTTCTTTCTTCAGTTATTTCTTTGATAGCAACTGGGCCAATGTTTTTGATAATTGTTAAAGGCATTCTAATACCATCCTCTTCAAAGGTGTATGCATCAGTGCTTTTGTTTATGTCTGGCTTTAGGATTTTTAGGCCTAGTGTTTTGGCTTCATCAATGTATTCTTTTGTTTTGGTTGTATTTATATTGATGGTTAGAAGAGATGCATAAAATTCTTTTGGATAATTTATTTTTAAGTACATCATTTGATAAGCAAGCATAGCATAAGCTACTGAGTGAGATTTGTTAAAGCCATAACTAGCAAACTTCATGATAAGATCATATATTTTTTCAGCCTTTTCTTTTTGATAGCCGTTATTTACTGATCTGGTTATAAATTTTTCTTTTTCGTTTATGATGATATCTTCTTTTTTCTTGGAGATTGCTCTTCTTATGAGGTCGGCTTCAGCATAAGTGTATGATGCTAGTTTATTAAAGATTTGCATTATTTGTTCTTGATAGATGATGATGCCGTAAGTTTCTTTTAGGATGCTTTCTAAATCTTTTTCAATGTAGGTTACTTTTTCTTTACCATTTCTTCTATTTATAAATGAGTCAATGCTTTGCATAGGACCTGGTCTATATAGAGCTAGTGCTAGACTTAGGTCAGTAAAAGTGTTTGGTTTAAGTCTTCTTAAAAAGTTTTTCATGCCTTCACTTTCAAACTGGAAAATGCCAACTGTTTGAGCGTTACTAAAAGCGTTAAATACTTTTTCGTCATTTAAACTTATTTTATTAATATTTATTTTAGGGTTAATGCTTTCTAGGATGTTAGATATGGTAGTTAAATCTTTAATTGCTAGGAAGTCCATTTTAAGTAAACCTAAACTTTCAAGATAGTTCATGGTGTATCCGGTTAAGTAGTTATCACCACTTTTAATTATAGGGATTATTTCATCAAGTTGTTTACTAGAGATTACTACGCCTGCAGCATGGGTACTGATATGTTTTTTTAGGCCTTCTATTTTAGTTGCTTCGTAGTATACTTTTTTAAGTTCTTGATTGTTATTTAAAAGAGATATTACTTCTTTTGTTAGATTTTCTTTTAAAGTTTTTTTGGCATCTATTAAAGGTGAAAGCGTACTTATATCAATGTTTAGAATTTTAGATACAGATAGTAGTGCTTGTTTAGACGCAAATGTACCATATGTCATTATAGGCATAGCATTAGTTGCGCCATATCTTTCTTTAACGTAAGAAATCATTTCACCTCTTTTTTCAGCATCGAAATCGATATCAATATCTGGCATGGTGATTCTTCCTGGATTAAGGAAACGCTCGAAAAGAAGATCGTATTTGATTGGATCTATTTGGGTTATTCCTAGAGAATAAGTTACTAGAGAACCGGCTGCAGAACCTCTTCCTGGGCCAACTAGGATATTATGAGTAATTGCATATTTTACATAATCATATACGATAAGAAAGTAATCAGTGAAACCCATCTTTTTAATTACTGATAGTTCATAGATAAGTCTTTGCTTATAGTTATCTGGCACATTACCATTTAATCTTTTGGTTAGACCTTTAACAGATAACCCTTCTAGATATTTATAGCTGTCTTTAATATTTATGTCATAGTGAGGAATTAAATTTTCTTCTCCTTTTATTTCAATATTTATTAAATCTGTAAAGTGTTTGTTATCTGCTGGGATTAGATAATCATTTTTATAAAGTTCTAGATTTTCTTTAGAATCACCATCTATTTCTCTTAAGTAAGATAGATATTTAGTATCTTCCCTTTTTAGAGTGCGAGCAATATTAAAGATAACTTTGTTTTTAATTTCTTTAGCGTCATTTATATTTTTAACACCTAAAAATAAATTAGAAGTTATTTTCGAAAGTTCGTTGTAAAGATTAATGTTAGTTGTTACTAGATAAGTATTTGTAATATATTTTGATAAGACTTTTATTGTTAAAGTGTTATCTAGTAAGTAAGTGTTTAGTTTAAATAGGTCTTTTAAACCTTGATAGTTTTTGGCATAGATATAAATATGGTCATTAATTGTTACGTCTAAGGCGATTAAAGGTTTAATATTATTTTTTTTACATTCTTCGTAAAATTCGATAGATGATGATAAGTTATTGTCAATTACACCTAGTGAGTTTATGTTATTTGCTTTAGCATAAGTGATAAGGTCTTTTATTTTAATAAGGCTTTTTAATACTTCATAGTCAGTTTTAGTACTTATTACATCCAACTCTATCACCTCTTTCTTTTTGATTATATCATTTTTATTTTAAAGTTACCATAAAGAGTTTGACAGAGTGCTTATTTTATGGTAAAATCTAAAAGAATTCGAATTAAGGAGGAAATATAATGGCAAAGAAAATTTCTAATAAAAAACCTTTATCTGGAAACTTAGTATCTCATGCTGAAAATAGAACAAGAACTAAACAAAATCCTAATTTACAAACTTATAAAATTAATGGAGTTAAAGTTAGACTTACAGCAAGAGAAGCAAGAACTTTAAAGAAAGCAGCTTAAGTATCAATCTTTGATACTTTTTTTATGCAAGAAAAAACTGAGAAGATTCTCAGTTAAAACCATCTTGATGCGATATCGACACTTGTTGATTCTGGCATTGGGTTTGGTAAGTCTAGTTTAGATATTAAAGGTATTTTAAAGGCTGTACCAAAGGTTATTGCTGTTCCAGGTGTTAAATTTTTTAATTTATCAATTGTTTCATCACTAACAGAACTAGTGATGTTTTTTATTATACTAATGTCTTCTGGGTGGAACATTCTAAAAGCGATAAAGTTAGAGCATTGTGATAATGCAGTATTTGATAACTCACTTGGTCTTTGAGTAATAAGGCCTAGAATAACACCATATTTTCTTCCTTCTTTAGTAATGCGATCAAAGATGTTATATCCTAGTACATTTATGTCATTATCATTTTGAACATATCTATGTGCTTCTTCTAAAATTATGTGAATTGGGTAGCTTGCTCTTTCTTCTAGTTCGGTTGCAAAGTCAAAGAACATTTTAGCAAAGATTTTAGTTAGAGTTTTAGCAAAGCGTTCATCTATATAATTTAAGTTCATATTAATAATTTGGAATCTACCTTGATGATTATTAAAGAGATTTCTTATATAGGTATCTTTTGTTATTCTCGTCTCGCCTACTTCGAAGAATTTTTTGTTTTCACTATTAATTATTTGTTGTAGTCTTACTTTTAATTCGTTGTATTCATCGTAAGCCTTGTCACTTTTTAGAACTCCTTCACTTATTAGAGCAAACTCCAGAGCATAATAAAGGTCATCTAAACTATAGGCAATGTCTTTTGATACTTCTAGAGAGCTTAAATCTAGTTTTTGGTATTTTTCTAAGAAGTCTACTACTGACTGAACCGCATTCATTTTGCCTTGATTATCAATGTTTAGGCACTGACGGATTGTTCTTGAGTAACCAGGTTGATAGATTTCAGTATCAGCATTTAAGGCTTCTGTGTTGTATCTTGAAAGAATTGCAAGAACTTGGTCTCTTATTTGAGTACTATTACGGCCACTTGATAAAATATCAAGTAAGCATGATGCAATAATATCATTTTTATAAGAAATCATCTTTTCATCTCGGCTTTTAAATATATATACTAGTTTAATGGCTTTTTCTAAGATTGGTAGTGATGAAGAATTTGTTACATGTAATAAAAGAGCTAAGTCATCTACTTCTAGGAAGTATGCTGGGATATTTATTAATTCACCATCACTTAAATCTAGTTTAGATGTAAGATTCTTATAACCCATTCCATCAATATCATTTAAGTGTGATAGAGCATGTTTATATTCTCCATATACATCAAATAATACAATATGTGAGTTTACTGGCATTGTTTCTTTATTTCCGTAAAGATTTTGAAGAATTCTTGCTACACCACATGATTTACCTGAGCCAGTGTTTCCAATAATTGCAAAGTGATTAGCAAAAAAAGCATTTAAGTCAGCACATATATTAAATCCTTCATAGGTGTTAGATTTACCAATATATACACATTTCTTTCCTTCCTGGCACCCTAAAAATAATTCTGCTTCATTTTTATATACTAATCTTGGAACTGATGAGAAGTGAGGCTTTTTAAGAACACCTGAAGTAAATACACCATTTCTAATTTCTCCAACTAAAAAGATCTTAATTTCATTTTCATCTATACCAACTATTTCACCTACTACTCCTCTATTTTTTTCTGGGAATACTACATGATAGTTTAAGTAGTTAACTTCTAATTTTTCACTAGTATTTTCAACCACAACATAATTAGCCTCAATAGACTTAATTTTTCCAAACATTATTACCACACCTATTCTACAAATAATTTTACTAAACTTATTAAAAAAAGTCCACTAAAAAAAGAGGCAAAGCTCTTTATTAGATGAAAACTGCTCCAAGGATTATTGCTAAAAGAATAAATAAGACTAAAACAATAAATGCTTCGCTTGCAAATCCTTGGTTTTCATTATTTTTGCACATAGTAACCTCCTTTACTTAAATAACTGCGGCACCTACAATAATTACTAATAGAATAAATAATACTAAAATGAAAGCTGCTCCGCTTATTCCGTAATTGTTATTTCCACAACAACCGTTCATAGTCTCCCTCCTTTTCATTACTCACTTTATTGTACGCGAAAACTCTTAATTGTGTTCTTATTTTGAATTTAATTTTAAAGACCTAATTCTGTTGTATTTTAGTTTAAGGGCGTGTATAATAGATAACTAGGAGGATTTATGAAGAAGAAAATTATAATGGCTTTAGTAATACTTGGATTTGCTACTGGATGTGGTAAAGTTCCTGTAATGAAAGATGGCGACCAAGCAGTTGTTACTTTTGAAAAGGAAGGCTTAAATATTAGTGCTACAAATCTTTATGAGAAGATCAAAGTTAATTATGCTTTATCTAATTTAATTGATATGGTTGATACTAAGATATTTAGTGAAAAGTATGCCGATAAGACTAGTGAAGCTGAAAAGAGTGCAGAAAAACAACTAGAACAAATTAAAACTTACTATGTTGATGATAAAGGTAAGTATGATGAAAGTGCTCTACTAAAAGCATTAAATACTTATTATGGAATTAGTTCTATAAAAAATTTTAAAGAAACGCTTAAACTAAGTTACTATCGTGATTTAGCAGTTGATGATTATGCTAAAGAAAGCATTACTGATAAAGAAATTGAAAAGTATTATAAAGAAAAGACAGTTGGAGATATTTCTTGTAGTCATATTTTAATTTCACCAAACACTACTGATAAAATGAGTGATGATGAAAAGAAGAAAGCTGAAGAAGAAGCATTAAATAAAGCTAAAGAAGTTATTAAGAAACTTAATGATGGTGCTGATTTTGCTAAGCTTGCTAAAGAATACTCAAGTGATAGCTCAAATGCTAGCAAAGGTGGAGATCTTGGCTACTTCAATACTGGTGATATGGTTGAAGAATTTGAAACTGCTGCTTATAAGTTAAAACTTAATGAGTATACTAAAGAACCAGTTAAAACTAAGTTTGGTTATCATATCATTTTAAAAACTGGTGAAAAAGAAAAAGCTAGTTTAGAAGATTCAAAAAAATCTATCATTGAAAAGTTAGCTAAAGAAAAAATTGATAGTGATAAAACATTATCTATTAATGCTTTGGTTGAACTTCGTAAAAGTTATGGTATGACTATTGAAGATTCTGAACTTAAGAGTCAATATGAAAAGTATATTAGTAATCAATTACTAAATGCTACTACTAATACTTCAACAAGTAGTAATAATTAATACGCTTATTAAAGCGTATTTTTTTTATTGTCTTTTTGTTCGTTATCACATTTTTAGAAAGAAATTGCATATAAAAAATCACATTTTTAGAAAAAACTTAGCATATTTTCTCTATTCTTATGTGATTTTATTTATTATTTTACTAATTTATTTATATAATTAGTGACTTCTTCAACTGTTTTATTAAAGTCTTGATAGTTTGTTTCAAACCATTTAATATCCATTTGATTATTAAACCAAGTATATTGTCTTTTAGCATAGTGTCTACTATTCTTCTTTATTAAACTAATTGCTTCTTCTAAAGATATTTCTTTATCAAAATATTTATATAGTTCTTTATAACCAATACCAGTCATTATTGCTTTTGATCTGATGCCTTTATCATATAAGGTTTTTACTTCTTCCAATAAGCCATCATGAAGCATAACATCTACCCTATCATCAATTCTTTTATATAAATTATCCCTATCTGTTGTTAGACCAATAAAAATTGCTGGATAGAGAAGATTATTACCAGACTCATCATACTCACTTTCTTTATTCAAAGCGCGCACTAGTCTTTTACGATTATTTTCATGAATATCATTTTGAGGATATTTTTCATCTACTAATCTTTTTAGTTCTTCATTAGAATAATTATCATATGAATTATTGTTTTTTTCTTCTTCAGTAAATTTATAATCATATAAACCAGCTTTAATATATAGCCCAGTACCTCCAACAATAATATAATTTTTGTTTTTATTATTATCTAAAATATTTCTTAAATCCCTTTGGTAGTCATAAACTGTATATAATTCATCTGGATTTTTAATATCAAATAAATGATGAGGAACATTCTCTTTTTCTTTTTCAGTAACTTTAGCAGTACCAATATTTAGTTCTTTATATACTTGCATAGAATCAGCATTAATTACTTCAGCATTATACCTTTTAGCTAGTTCAACACTTAAACGAGTTTTACCAACACCAGTTGGCCCCGCTACAACAATTATCATTTTAATACCTTTTCTATTTCAATAGCAATACAACCATATTTTTTAATTTCTTCTTTTGAGTAATATTCTTCCATATCTTCTGGCTTAGCTTCATCTTCTTCATTATAACCCATAGCAACTTTAGAATATTTTTCATAAATAGGTTCAAAACTATCAGCTTTAAATAAGTTAGTAACTAATACATCTATTTTTTCATTGTTAGTTCTATTAGTAAATATTATCTTATCTCCTACTCTTAAAGTTTTTCTTTTTTCATCTAGTAGTCTTAATTCAACTGTTTTAGTTCCTTCTTTAATTTTGTTAAATGGTTCGTTATTTAAACGCATTTCATGAATCATTATATCTCCTCCTTAATTCATTACTCTTTTAAACATTCTTTCAAGCTCATACCTTGTAAATGAAATAATCGTTGGTCTACCATGAGGGCAGTTATACGGATTATCACATTTTACTAAATCATTAAGTAAGTTCTCTGCCTGCTCAGTAGTAGTAGCTTCATTTCCTTTAACACTCATCTTACATGCCGCAGTTGCTGCTAAATGATCTTGGAATTTAGCTCTTTCAAATGTAGTTGGTGTACTTATTAAAAAATCAATTATTTTTCTTATTTGTTCTTCTTCATAACCAGTAATTAACCACGTTGGATGAGACTTAACAATAATTGTATTAATACCAAACTCTTCAAAATTAAATCCTAATTCCTTAAAAATTTCCTCTTTTTCTTTAAATGCTAAATAATCACTAGGTGAAAGTTCTACACTTATTGGAAATAATAAATCAGTTATAGTTATTTTTTCTTCTCTTAAAGCCTTTAATACCTTTTCATAGTTAATTCTTTCTTGAGCTGCATGTTGGTCGATCAGATACATGCTTTCTTCATTTTGAGCGACTATATAAGTACCAAATACTAAGCCACATGGGTAAAGTTCTAAGTGTTTTACTTCTTCATTTTTTTCATCTAATTTAAAGTCCATCTGTGTTTCTTCTATCTTAGACTCATTGAAAGTTGTTACTAAATCGTTATTTGCAAATAGTTCTTCCGAGTATTCAATAGATGGAGTTTCTTCTGTAGTAATTTCCTGGTAATTTTGCATAATTGCTTCAGCATTTTCTTCTTGTTTAGTTATTTCAATTTTTGGGATTAAAAGCGAATTATATAAAGCATTTTTAATTAATTTAGTCGTTAAATTAATAAGTGTATCTATTTTACTAAATTTAATATCTTGTTTTGTTGGATGAATATTAACATCTATTAAAGTGGGGTCTGTTTCTATTTTGATTACAACAACTGGATATCTTATGTCTGGTTTATATGTATGATATGCATCATTAATTGCTTTATTAAGTTCAGCATTTCTTACTACTCTACCATTAACAATAGTAGTCATATAATTACGATTACTTTTTAATACTACTGGTTTACAAATATAACCATAAATGTCATAATCATCACTTGTTCCTTTTATCTCAAGCATATTTTTGCTAACCATTTGTCCATAAAGTTCATGAATACACTTTAGAAGGTTTCCACTACCCGTTGTTTTAATTATAGTTGTATCATTATTTATTAAAGTAAACGCAATCTCTGGATAAGACAAAGCTAACTTTTCCATATATTGAGTTGTATTAGATAACTCTGTCTGCTCACTTTTTAGGTATTTTAATCTTGCTGGTGTGTTATAGAACAAGTCTTTTACTTTGATAGTTGTTCCTTTTCTTGCAGCACATTTAGTGTTCTCGATGAGTTTTCCACCTTCAATTATTATCTTAGTGCCTACGTCTCCTTCACTGGTTTCTAAAGTTACTTTGGAAACACTTGCAATTGATGGTAGCGCTTCACCACGGAAACCTAAAGTGTTTATGAAAAATAAGTCTTCTGGTTTATATATTTTACTTGTAGCATGTCTTTTAAAAGCGTTTAAGGCATCATTAGGATCCATACCTATTCCATTATCCATTACCTTAATCTCTTTGCTTCCTGCATTTTCTAGTGAAACAGATATTTCTGTACTTTGAGCATCAATACTGTTTTCCGTAAGTTCTTTAATAACATTAGCAATACGCTCCACTACTTCTCCGGCTGCTATTTTATTACTTAAGTCTTCACTCATTATTTTAATGCGATCCATAATGCACTTCCTTACTATCTAAAAATACTTGGTCTAACTTCTATATACTTCTTATCAATATTAAATAAACTAACATCTGTTTCATTTTTAATATTCATAAAACCAGTCCCAATAATGATAAGATCACTGTTTGCTGGCACATGAATATCATAAGAAAATGCTTTTTGTTTGTAATCTTTATGACTTTTTACATTATTTGGAATATATAATGTTGTGCTCGTTTCTGTTTCAAAATTTATAAATCTATCATCTATTATATTTAAAGTTTCTCTTTTACGCATTTGGTATGTCCTAGGTTTTATGGCATATTTAAATGTATCTTTAGTGTTTTCACTTAAACTAATACTAGCAAATCCTGGTGAATCAATTACGAGTAAGTTATTAGTTAATTCTAGTCTTATAAAGTCTTTAGTAGTATTTGTTTTGTAACTGGTTACTACTTCATTTAGTTTAGAATTCGTTTCTTTAATAAGGTTATTTACTAGGGTTGATTTACCACTACCACTGATACCTAGAAGGTATGTTTTATGAATATTGTTTTTTTCTAGATAATTAATTATTTTTTTAGCACTTCTAAGAGATTTGTTTATAAAGATAATGTCATCACTAATTTGATAGTATTCTTTAATAAATTCTCTGATATTTTCCCATTTAACTGATTTTGGTAAGATATCACATTTGCTTATTACTAGTGTTTTACTTCCTTTTATTTTTTTGTATATGTCTAGTGAATAGTTATTAATATTATAAAAGTCGGTTAAAAATAAGGTATGAGCATCCTCTTTATTAATGGCATTTATTATAATATTTTCGTCTTTTGGTAAGTTATCATCTTTGTGCACACCATAATGCATTTGTCTAAAGCAGTTTTGACAGTATACACTTCCTTCTTTAGGTGTATAGCCAGCTTTAGATGAGTCTTCCATTTGGAGTTTTACTCCACATCCATAACATATTTTATTCATAATATCTTCCTTTTTTTAGTAAATCTTGTTTTTTTAATTTATCATAAATTGATGTTTCAATAAATCTATTTAGTTTTGTTAAAGTAAAGTCGGTTTTACCAATTGGGTTTACAAGTATGCTAGTAAAGTCCATTCGGTTTGCTCCCCAAATATCAGTTAAGAGTTGATCACCAATACATGCAATTTCTTCTTTTTTGTAATTATAGGATTTTAAAATTTTATTATATTTTCTTTTAAGTGGTTTAAATGAAAAGTATGCTGAGTCAGTACATAAGTAATCTTTAAATGGAGCTACTCTTTTTTTTGGAGAGTTACTAGCAATTATTAGTTTAAAGCCTTTTCTTTTTAAATCCTCAAATAGGTCACTAACTTTTTTGGTTGGTTTTTTTACAGTAACAGGAACAAGAGTATTATCTAAATCAAATATTAAACACTTGATTCCTCTTTTCTTTAGAGTATCATAATTTATATCATAAATGCTTTTCTGATAGATATCAGGAACGAATTTTTCTAACACTTCAATCACCTAATTAATTATATCAAAATTTTTAGTTTTAATATATAGAGAAAAAGAAAAATGATAAGCTAGTTATCATTAATCTCTTACTTTAATATGTAGTTCTCTTAATTGTTTTTCTTCTAGTTCTATTGGTCCACCCATTAGTAAGTCAACACCAGATACGTTTGGTGGGAAAATTTGAACTTCTCTTAAGTTTTCTTCTCCAGTTAGAAGCATTATAATACGGTCAATACCAGGAGCCATACCTGCATGAGGAGGAGCACCAAATTGGAATGCTGTATATAATGATCTAAATTTATTTTTGATAACTTCTTCATCATAACCAACAATGTCGAAAGCTTTTTTCATAATTTCAATGTCATGATTACGAACAGCACCAGAACTCATTTCATAACCGTTACATACGAAGTCATACTGAATTGCAGTTATATTTAGTGGATCTTCATTATTTAATGCTTCAAGTCCACCTTTTGGCATACTAAATGGATTATGTCCAAAATCAATTGCACCTGTTTCTTCATTTTCTTCATACATTGGAAAGTCATTTATGATGCAGAACTCAAACTTATCTTTATTTATTAAATTTAATTCTTCACCTAAATAAGTTCTAAGAGCACCAGCTAGTTTAGGACACTTTTTAGGTTCATCTGCTAAAATAAATAAAGCATCTCCCTCTTTTAATTCATACTCATTTTTTAACTCAGTGCGTATTTCATCAGTCATAAATTTATCTAATGATGATTTAAATGTACCATCTTCAGTTATTTTAATAGTTGCTAAACCACTAGCACCTTTACCTTTAATAAACTCCTCTACTTGTTTATACCAAGAATTTGATTTATCCATATTCTCAGTTTTAATCACTCTAATCATTTTACCATTAAATGGTGCAAAGTCCATTTTGCTTAAAATATTAGTAGCATCTTTAATGATTAATGGATTTCTTAAATCTGGCTTATCTGATCCATAATTTAACATAGCATCTTTATAAGCAATTCTTCTAAAAGGATATGGAGATACTTCCTTATTACCAAATGTTTTAAATACATTATAAAAAACTTTTTCTCCTACTGCATATACATCTTCTTCAGTAGCAAAACTCATTTCTAAGTCTAATTGATAAAACTCTAATGTTCTATCTGCACGGCAGTCTTCATCTCTAAAACATGGTGCTATTTGAAAGTATTTATTAAAACCACTAACCATAAGAAGCTGTTTATAAATTTGTGGTGCTTGTGGAAGTGCATAGAACTTTCCCTTATAATTACGTGATGGAATAACGAAGTCTCTTGCTCCTTCTGGACTACTTGTAGTAATAATTGGAGTTGCTATTTCTGTAAAGCCCATTTCTTTCATAAGTGAACGAATATAATCGATTACTTTAGATCTAAATAAAACTGTATTATGATGCTTTTCATTTCTTAAGTCTAAGTATCTATATTTTAGTCTTGTTTCTTCACTAGCATTTTCTGGATGATTGATTTCAAATGGAAGTGTTGCTGCACACTTACCTAAAATCTCAAATGATATAAGTTCAATTTCAATATCACCCGTCTTCATGTTTGGATTAATCATTTCTTTTGTTCTTTTGACAATTTTACCAGATAATGTGATAGTGCTTTCCCTAGTTACGCCATTAAATTTCTCAGGGTTATTACAGATAACTTGAACTGTACCAGTTTCATCTCTAATAAGTAAGAACATAAGATTAGTTCCTAAATTTCTTATTTGTTCTATCCAACCAGCAATACGGATTTCTTTTCCTTCTAACTCGCTAGATAGTTCGCCTATATATAGGTCTCTATAAATATTTCCTTTCATTTTTATTCCTTCTTTCTATAAAAAAACAGTGAACATCCTTACAAAGGACGAATCACTGTTAATCCGCGGTACCACCTTAATTACTTAATAGTCTCTCTTTAATGATAACGGTCTATAGCCGGCTTAGTCTACTCAATTCTTTAAGCACTCATGGTGTCTAAAAGGTTAGCTCTATATTAACTTTCACCATCCGTTAACTCTCTATAATATTACTAATCTTCCTTTTCCAATCAACGTTTATACCTATATTTATAATACTTTTTTAAAAGAAAATCAAGTCTTTTTTAAGCTAAACAACTTTGTAAGGATTTTCACTTGTACCATCACCGGTTACGTTGGTCGAAGATATAAGAGAAATGACCGGCCGCAAACCATAACCGCTACTAACGCGGCTGTTGCTCAAGTAGCCCAAGTACACAATCCAAACTTGAACGGTACTGCCACGGAAGAAGTAAGGCGACAAGGACCACCAAAAATTCTTCCCAGTATTCTCTTGTAAATATGTAGAACAATTATAATAACCAGATACAGACCCAGCAAATGCTATTTCATCTGCAGTTAATAACCCTATTTTATAAGTTAAGTTACCATTACCATTCGTTGTATCATCAACAGTAAATTTAGATAATTTTCTACCATTATTATCTTTAGGGCATATTAATGTTGGCTGTTTAGTAGAAACCAATCTATTATATGCTGCGTAATCTGTTTCATTTGTCCCATAACCAAGTCCTCCACTTACTGTACTCTTATCATTACACCATATTGTATCAGCAAGTATACTTTCATATGATGCTAAATTATTTGTATACCATGTCTCTAAATTTTTTAGTATTGTACTTTTATTAATATTTGCATGTGTACTTGCATAATCACTTGCTCCAACAGTACCATACATAAATCCTACATAAGCATTATCCTTATAGTTTATATTAAATTCACTTGTATATGTTGAACCATCATAATGAGCAAAAGCTGCCTCATCACTATTATTTGATGATGCACAAGGATTAGCAGTTCCTGCTGTATTATCATTATGAAGAACAAGTTTTACAGAACCATCGCCTACTATCCTTACTATTCTCCAGCACTTATTCGCAAACTGCACATAGTTATTTTTAACCGCGCCTCTAAAATAATAACTGATACCATAATCATCTTCTACACTAGCAAGTAAAGCTTCTGTTGTATTTTTATTTGATGTTATTCGTTTGTATGTAAAACTACTCGAAGTAGCACTTACTACATAATATACACCACTTAAATTAGTTGTAGTTTTCATTGTTCCTGCAGTGTTTGATCCAGCATTTGACAAGGAATTATTTGGTAAATATTTACCAACTAAACTAGAATATGAATTAGCATATGTATCACTTGTTACCGCTGCTCCAGTTAAATTAAACTTGGTTCCATTTGCTTCGTATCCAGTACCATAAGTTATATAATACGCTTGATATGTTGATGATGCACTAGCAGTGGATGTATCTGTTATATCATCTTTTGTATAAGCGCTTACTTCCTGCCCTGGCGTTGTAAGTGGCGTCTTAACTTCATTATCTGCAAGTATTGCTTCTCTTA
>URHW01000011.1 GCA_900547775.1 uncultured Mycoplasmatota bacterium
CAGCTAATCCATGTAATTCTGCAAATAATAGTACTACTGCAGCATTTGCAAGATACTCTGGTACAACATACAAGAGTGCATTTAATACAAATGCAGATGACAATGCTTATGTAGGATTTATGTATGGAACGCCAGGTTCTAGTACATATGCTGATACACATGCAAACACTAATAAGAGTACAATATTAACTAATTTAGAAACTTGGTATAATAACAATCTAAAAACATATGAAAGTGTAATAGATGATAATGTATGGTGTAATGATAAAACTAATGTAACAGATACTACATATAAACCGTTGTGGGCTGATGTTAATGGCTTAGGCTTAGGATATGGTAAAAATGTAACATACTATGGTGCTACCAAAAGATTAGTAAGCACTAGTGACAGTGCCGGAGGCACGGGGCCTAGTTTAAAATGTAACGGAGAACTAAGTAAAATAAATTCAAAAGTAGGCTTAATAACAGCAGATGAACTAGCATTTGCAGGATATGCTTATAATATAAGGAATACTGTAACATATTTAAAAGAAAATACTTCTGGCGAATGGTGGTCTTTGTCGCCTTCCGACTACATTAGTATCTACGCTAACGTTTGGACCGTGGAAAGTTACGGCACTTACTTCACCACCGGCTACGGTGGCAGGGGCGGCAGAGGCGTGCATGACTCTTACGGGGTTCGACCTTTAATTTCTCTTAAATCGACGACCAACGTAACCGGAAATGGTAGCAGTGATAAACCTTATAAAGTTGTTTAACTTTTAGATTAAGTCTATTTGATATAGACTTTTTTTTATTATTTTAGTACAATATTATTGTGATGAATTATGAAAAATAAAGGTGCTAAAATTATTGTTAATTCTATTACTATGACTAGGGTTATAGGCACTTTATTAATGCCTTTTATAAGTTTGCTTTTAAGTCCTGGGGAGCTAATATTTTATATTATTATTTTGCTTCTTACTGATAGTGTTGATGGAATTATGGCTAGAAGACTTAATGCTTGTACAATTTTTGGAGCATTGTTAGATGCAATTGCTGATAAACTTTTGGGAATTGCCACTCTTGCTGTTCTTGCATTCAGTTATCCAATTATGTTTTTACCAATTATTACTGAAACTTTGATATGTCTAATTAATACAAATGGTGCGGCAAGGGGAAGTTCTACTGAAAGTTCGTTTTTGGGTAAGTTTAAGACATGGCTTTTTGGTATTGCGATAGTAGTTGGGTTCTGTACTATTTATAGTAGTGATATAATTACACTATTTAATGACAATACTAGAAATGGTTTGTATATGATTGATATGTTTAACTATATTATAGATAATAAGGATAGTATTATGGTGGTACTTGCTAGTATTACGGCTGGTGCTGATATTATGGTAGCGGCTGATTATCGTTCGAGAAATAAGAATGAAATTAAGAAAGCAAAAGAGAATGGACTTAATGCTAAAGAGTTTAAACTTAAGAATAAGGATGATTTAATGTTTGCTTTGTTTGACACAGATTATTATAATGAGACTAGAGGCGTGCCACTACTTCAAAGGCTAGGAGAGGAGAAGAAAAATGAAAAGAAAGTTAGAGGAAAATAAATATTTTCAGATTGGATTTACAGCATTTTTGGTTATTGCTTGTGCGATTATATTTTATTTTTTAATTTATAAGATAGGAATGCTTTATGGGTATTTAAAGACTTTTGTTGGTTTTTTTACACCATTTATTATTGGCTTTATCTTTGCTTATTTATTAAACCCAATTGTTAATTTTTTTAGAGATAAGGTATTTATTAAATTATTTAAGAAAAAGGATGAGAAAAGTTATAAGATTAGTAATAGTGTTAGTATTACTTTTACAGTAGTGTTGATGCTTGGACTTATTATTTTATTATTTAGTTTTATTTTGCCGGAACTTCTTAAAAGTATAGAAACGATTGCGGTTAATATGCCGGGATATATTACAGAAGTTAAGAATTATTTAGTTGGTAAGTTAGATGATCATAAAGAGATTCAAAAGGTTGTTTTAAATAATTATGATGCGATTAATAATTATTTAACGACAATGTTAAATACTAAGTTATTACCTCAGGTTGAGAAATGGCTTGTAGTACTTTCTGATGGTGTGTTTGGGGCAGTTAAGGTTATCTTTAATATAGTTATGGGATTTGTTATTTCTATTTATTATTTACTTGATAAGAAGAGTTTTGTTAGTGGATTTAAGAGAATGTTATATGCAATTCTACCTACTAAGACTGTTAATAAGATTTTAGATAATGCTCGACATACTGATTATATATTTGGTAATTTTATTATTGGTAAGTTATTAGATGGTTTTAGTGTAGGATTTATTACTTTTATATTTTTAACTATATTTGGTTATCCTTATTCATTACTTATTGGGGTTATTATAGGACTTACTAATATGATTCCTTATTTTGGACCATATATTGGTACTATTCCTAGTGCACTTCTTATTTTGATGGATAGTCCTACTAAGTGTTTAATATTTATATTATTTATTATTGCTCTTCAGCAAGTTGATAGTTATTTAATTGAGCCAAGGCTATGTGGATCTAGAACTGGATTAAAGAGTTTCTGGGTATTAGCATCTATTCTATTATTTGGCAATGCTTTTGGAATTGTTGGTATGCTTGTTGCTGTTCCAGTGTTTGCTTTAATTTATGGATACTTTGATAATTTGATTCAAAATAAATTACTTGATAAGAAATTACCTAGTGATAAAGGTAGTTATGATGACTTAGAAAGAATTAATTCTGAGAGTAAAAGGTTAGTTAAAAAGACTTTAAAATAAGTCTTTTTTGCTTTATAATTAAATTGGGGTGGATTATGCCGAATATATATAATTTTACTTATGAAAATTTAGAAGAGAAACTTATATCTTTGGGTGAAAAGAAGTTTAGAACACGACAGATATGGCAGTGGCTTTATGAGAAGAGAGTTAAGAGTTTTGATGAGATGAGAAATTTAAGTAGTGAGCTTATTTCTAAACTTAAGGATAATTTTAGTTTTGATTATATAGAAATTGTTACTGCTCAAAGAAGTGATAGTACTAATAAATATTTGTTTAAACTTAATGATGGAAATTTTATTGAAGCCGTTTTAATGAAACATGATTATGGTTTAAGTGTATGTGTTTCTAGCCAAGTTGGATGCAATATGGGATGTGCTTTTTGTGAAAGTGGTAGACTTAAAAAAGTACGTAATTTAGAATCTTTTGAGATAATAGAACAAATTTTACTTATTAGTGAAGACATAAATGAAAGAATAAGCAGTATTGTTATAATGGGAATAGGAGAACCGTTTGATAATTACGATAATATTATTAATTTTATAAAGATTGTAAATAATCCTTTTGGCTTAGCAATTGGTGCAAGACACATAACAGTTAGTACATGCGGAATTATTCCTAAAATAAAGGAGTTTATGAATCTTGATTTGCAGGTTAATTTAGCAATTAGTTTGCATGCACCAACAAACGCGCTTAGAAGTAAGATTATGCCAATAAATAATGCTTATCCACTTGACGATTTAGTTAACACCTTAAAGGAGTATATTGCAAAAACTAATAGACGAGTTACTATAGAATATGTTATGCTTAATAATGTAAATGATAGTTTAGAAGATGCAAGAAATCTTGCTAATTTACTTAAGGGAATGAATGTGTATGTTAATTTAATTCCTTATAATGAGACTAGTCATTTAGATTTTAAAAGAAGCGATAAAATAAACTCTTTTTATGATACTTTAAAGAAGTATAAAATTAATGTAACTGTAAGACGTGAATTCGGTTCTAATATAGATGCAGCATGTGGACAGTTACGAGCTAAAGAGGTGGAAAAATGAAATCATTTTATTTAACAGATACTGGAAGAGTTAGAAGTCATAATGAGGACTCTGTTACAATAGTTAAAAATGCATCAGGTGAGCACTTAATGATTGTAGCCGATGGCATGGGAGGACACAGAGCAGGTGAGATAGCAAGTTCAATGGTAGTTACTCATATGGGCTCTAGATTTAGTGAATTATCTACTATTGGTAGCAAATTAGATGCAGCAAGCTGGCTTAATGAAAATATAGGAGAAATTAATACTAATATAATTAAATATGCTGAGGAAAATCCAGAAGCAACGGGGTTAGGCACTACAGTTGTAATGGCCTTACTTACAAAAGATTTTTTGATATTTGCAAATATTGGTGATTCTAGTGGGTTTGTACTTAAGAATAGTAAACTTCATAAGATAACTAAAGATCATACACTTGTAAATTTACTAGTAGAGTCTGGTGAGTTAAGTGCTGAAGAAGCAGAAAATCATCCGAAGAAAAATGTTTTAATGAGAGCACTTGGGGCTGCTGAAAAGCAAGAACTTGATATATTTGATGTTGATCCAAATGTTGATGCTGTACTTTTATGTAGCGATGGACTTACTAATATGCTTACAAAAGAGCAGATTGAGAAAGTTTTAATAGATGAAGAACTTAATGAAGAAGGAAAACTTATTAAATTAATTAAGAAATGTAATGCTAGAGGGGGAACAGATAATATAACAGTAGCGTATCTTGTTAAAGAAGGTGGTATAGAATGATACAAAAGGGGCAAAAAATAAATGACCGTTACCAAATTATTAAGTCTATTGGTGAAGGTGGAATGGCTAATGTGTATTTAGCATTTGATACTATTTTAGAACGTAATGTTGCAGTTAAAGTTTTAAGAGGAGATTTAGCAAACGATGAAAAGTTTGTTAGACGTTTTCAAAGAGAAGCATTAAGTGCAAGTTCATTATCTCATCCTAATATAGTTGAGGTTTATGATGTAGGTGAAGATGATGGTATATATTATATTGTCATGGAGTATATTGAAGGTAAGCATTTAAAACAACTTCTTAAAAGAAGAGGAAAACTTACTTTAGAAGAAGCAGTTGATATTATGCTTCAAGTAACTGATGGTATGGCTTGTGCTCATGATTCTTATATAATTCATAGAGATATTAAGCCACAAAATATCATGATATTAGAAAATGGTCTTGTTAAAATAACTGATTTTGGTATAGCAATGGCCTTAAATAGCACTCAACTTACTCAAACTAATAGTGTTATGGGAAGTGTTCATTATATACCTCCAGAGCAAGCTAGTGGTAAGGGATGCACTATTCAAAGTGATGTATATTCAATGGGAATCTTATTTTATGAATTACTTACTGGTACTCTTCCATATAAAGGTGATAATGCTGTTGAAATAGCACTTAAACACTTAAAAAATCCTCTTCCAAGTATTAGAGAGGAACTACCAAACGTACCACAACCAGTTGAAAATATTATTCTAAAAGCTTGTGCTAAGAACCCTAAAAATAGATATGCCGATGCTAGAGAAATGCATGAAGATTTAAAGACTTGTTTAAGTAAGAGCAGGGCTGATGAACCAAAGTATGTTTATAATTATCCGGAGTTTGACGAGAAAGATAAAAAGAGTGTTAGTGAAACTAAAAAGATAGAAAAAGTGGATAAGGTTAAAGAGAAAAAGGAAGAGGTTGGCGTGAAGAAGATTACTGAAAAAGATTATCATAAGAAAGAAAATAAGGTTTTAATTGTTTTAGGGTTTGTATTTGCAGCGCTTGCGATCATTACAACCAGTGTAGTTGTGTTACTTCCTAAACTTACTTCATCTAAGGATTTAGTTGTACCTGATGTTTCAGATAAGACAGTAGATGAAGCTGTTGATATTCTTACTAAGATGGGACTTAAGATTAGTGCTGAAAATAAGACAGTTACCAGTGATACTATAGAAAAAGGAAAAGTAGTTAAGACGAGTCCTAATAAAGGAAGAACAGTTAAGGAAGGCTCTGAAGTCATTATTTATGAATCTAGTGGGGCTGGAACAATTACTTTAGAAGATTATACAGGTAAAAATTATATTGAAGTTAAAACAATTTTAGAGCAGATTAATAAGTTATTTGTAATTCAAAAAACCGAAGAAGTTGGTAATGAATCTAATTATGAAAAAGATGAGATAATTAAGCAAGAACCTGCAGCTGGGACAGAGGTTAAAGAAGGAGACACTATTACATTATACGTACCAGATATAGTAGATAGTTATCCAGACTTTACAAAAGGAAATTATAGTTTAACTGACATCCAAGCATTCTGTGATAAGTACAAATTGAAATTAGAAGTTGAGTATAAACCAACCGATGAATATGAACAAGGAGCAATTATTAGTCAGTCTAGAATTGCTGGATCATCAATTATTAGTAACATGTCATTAAAGATTGTTATTGCTGATTCTCTAGAGGATACAACAGATTAATATGGAAGGCACAATAGTTAGAATAATTAGTAATTTATGCACTGTTGATTGTGGTGGTGCTTTATATGATTGCAAGCCTAGGGGAAAGTTCTATCATACGAATATTTCCCCTTTAGTTGGTGATCATGTTGTAATTGATGAAGTTAATAATTATATTTTGGATATAAAGGAACGTAAGAATTATTTAGATAGACCATCTATTAGTAATGTAGATGCGGCCCTTATTGTAACCAGCGTTAAAAAGCCAGAACTATCTCTAAGCCTACTTGATAAAATGATTAGTAATGTAACTTATAAAGACATTGAACCAATTATATGTTTCAGTAAGACTGATTTACTTTCATTTAAAGAAAAACTTGAACTTAAAAAGATTATTAAATATTATAATAAGATAGGAATTAAGTGTACGACGAATAGAAAATTAGGTAAGATTACTAAATTGCTTGATGGAAAAATAGTGGTGCTTACTGGCCAAACAGGTGCTGGCAAAAGTACTCTATTAAATATGTTAAATCCTAGTCTTAATTTAAAGACAGATGAGATTAGTGAGGCTCTTGGTAGAGGAAAACACACGACTAGACATGCTGAATTATTTAAATATAAGAATAGTTTAATCGCAGATACTCCAGGATTTAGTGCTTTAGACATAACACATATACCAAAGGATGAGTTAAAAAATACTTTTGTAGAGTTTAATTTAGATTGTGAATTTAAGGATTGCAAGCATATGAATGAGAAAAACTGTATGGTTAAAGATTATGTAAATTCTGGTAAGATTCTTAAAAGTAGATATGATAATTATAGAAAGTTTATGGGAGAATAATGAAAGTAGCAGTTTCGTTTATTAAAAGTTTATATGATGAAAAGAAGACGATTAAATTAATTGATATGACTAGTGCTGACTATATTCATGTTGATATTATGGATGGAGAGTTTGTTCCAACTAAAAATTATGATTTTGATGATATAAAGTTAATGTTGGATGGCGTAAGTAAACTTTTAGATGTTCATTTAATGGTTAAACATCCACTAGGTTATATTAAAGATTATGCGTCTTTAAATACTAAACAAATTACTTTTCATGCTGAAGCAGATGATGATATTTATGAAACAATAAATGAGATTCACAGTTATGGAATTAAGGCAGGACTAGCAATTAATCCAGATACACCAGTTAAACAAATTGAGAAGTATTTAGACTTAGTTGATGTGGTGCTTGTTATGAGTGTTTACCCAGGAAAAGGTGGACAGAAATTTATAAGTGAAACATCAAAGAAAATAGAAGAACTCAATCATTATAGTGATCTTTTAATTGAGGTTGATGGGGGAATAAATAAAGACACTATTGACATGGCAAGAGGTGCTGATATGGTAGTAAGTGGGTCTTATGTTTGTGAGAGCACTGACTATGAGAAAGCAATTGAGAGCTTAAAAAATTAGGCTCTTTTTGTATGCAAATATTTAGAATTTCAAATATTAAAAATCTGCGTACAAGCGTTTGCAAAAATGCTTGACAAGTATATTTTTAAAGGTTACAATTTAGGTGTCTTGCTTAGGGGTGAGAGCAGGACTTTAGATGAGCATTTTCTTTAAGTAGGAAATGGTCTATATAGGATGAGACATAATTAATAAAAAAATTGAAAGGTGAGATGATTATATATAAATAAATTAAAAAATTATGATAAAACTGTTTTTGAAAGTATAAAACATATAGATGAGAGCGGAAATGAACTTTGGTATTCTGAAAATTTATGATTGTTTTAGAATATAGTAAATGGGAGAATTTTTATAAAGTAATTAAAAGAACTTGTATATCATATAGAAATAGCGATAGTGGTGAAGAATATTGGCTTCCTGATGGAAAGCCAATATTAAACGGGTTAGCCTGCAAGGAAAGTATATTTATGATTGGTGAACGTTTTATCCAAGTTGGTAAAACATCAAAAATTCCTAATGGTGAAGTAAAAATGTATTAGAATATAAAAAGTGGCAAAAATTTATTAATGTCATAGAAAATGCTAAGATAGTATGTGAGAAAAGCAATTATAATGTATTAGACCATTTTACCCACTTGGGTAAAATGGTTGAAATAGGTTTTGGTGCTAAAAGAAAACAAGTTGATTATGAACTTTCAAGATATGCTTGTTATTTAATAGTACATAATTTAGAACTAATAAAAAGAAAGGAGAGTTGATTATATATAAATAAATTAAAAAATTATAATAAAAGTGTTTTTGAAAATATAAAACATATAGATGAGAACGGAAATGAATTTTGGTTTGCACGAGAATTAATGTCATTACTTGAATATAGTAAATGGGAAAGATTTTCTAATGCTATTGATAACGCAAAAAAATCGTGTGAAAATAGTGGTTATAATGTTGAGGATCATTTTCCCAAGGTCGGGAAAATGATAAACCTTGCAAAGGGAGCTAAAAGACGCGGGTTAGATTATAAATTGTCTAGGTATGCATGCTATTTAATAGTACAGAATTTAGAACAAATAAAAAGAAAGGAGAGTTGATTATATATAAATAAATTAAAAAATTATAATGAAAATGTTTTTGAAAATATAAAACATATAGATGAATATGGCAATGAATATTGGCTAGCAAGAGAATTATCAAAGGCATTAGAATATAAAGACTGGAGAAATTTTCAAAGAATCATAGACAAGGCAGTAACATCCGCAAATAATAGTATTTCAGGCGAAGAAGATTGGGTTGTTGAAGTTAACAAGCCAATAAAAACTGGTAAAGGTAAAGAGGAACTTATTAAAGACTATAAATTATCAAGATATATGTGCTATTTAATAGTTCAAAATGCTGATCCGAGTAAAAAAATTGTTGCTTTAGGACAAACATATTTTGCTGTGCAAACAAGAAAACAAGAATTAACTGAAAAAGAATATAGCTCACTTACTGAAGATGAGAAAAGATTTTATAGAAGAAATATAACAAAAAAGGGAAATTATTCATTAAATATTGCTGCTAAAAATGCTGGAGTTAAAAATTTTGATAAATTTACGAATGCTGGATATAGAGGGTTATATAATGGAGAGACAGCTAATGATATTGCTAGAAGAAAGAAACTTAGATATAGGCAAGATATTTTAGATAATATGGGAAGTGCTGAATTAGGTGCTAATATATTTAGAATTTCTCAAACAGAAGATTTATTAAAAAAACAATCTGAGCTTAGTGAGCAAGTTGCAACAACAACTCATTATAATGTTGGAAGAATTGTTAGAAAAGCAATAAAGGAAATGGGTGGTACTATGCCAGAAGATTATCAGACTCCAGAAAAATCTTTAAAACAGTTAGAAAAAGAAAGAAAGCGTTTATTAGTAGAGAATAAAAAGAAAGATGATTAAGCAGGTTACATATTGTTTCCAGGCTTGGAATGAAGGCATTATCTAATAAAAATTGATGCAAATTTTAATAATTACTAATATCAAAAATTTGCCATACATTTGTTTGAAAAAATGCTTGACAAATAAAAAATGGTATTATACAATTAGTATGTAAGAGAAAGAATAGGTGAAAAAACTTGAAAACAATTGATACAAAAGAAAAGAGTAAAGCTTTAGAACAAGTAATGGCTGATATTGAAAAACAATTCGGTAAAGGTGCTATTATGAAACTTGGAAGTAGTGAACATATGAATATTGATGTTACATCAACTGGTTCGCTTACTTTAGATATAGCTTTAGGGGTTGGAGGATATCCAAAAGGAAGAATAATTGAAATTTATGGACCTGAGTCTAGTGGTAAAACTACTATAGCACTTCATGCAATTGCTGAAGTACAAAAGGCTGGTGGAACTGCGGCATTTATTGATGCAGAGCATGCTCTAGATCCTGTTTATGCTAAGAAGTTAGGTGTTAATATAGATGAATTATTATTAAGTCAACCAGATACTGGAGAACAAGCATTAGAGATTTGCGATGCTTTAGTTAAGAGCGAAGCAGTTAACATTGTTGTTATAGATTCAGTTGCAGCATTGGTGCCACAAGCCGAAATCGAAGGTGAGATGGGTGATTCTCATGTTGGTTTACAAGCTAGATTAATGAGCCAAGCCTTAAGAAAGTTATCTGGAACTATTTCTAAAACTAAGACTACTGCTATTTTTATTAATCAGTTAAGAGAAAAAGTTGGAGTATTGTTTGGTAATCCAGAGACTACTCCAGGTGGCAGAGCGTTAAAGTTTTATTCAACAATTAGACTTGATGTAAGACGTGGTGAACAAATTAAATCTGGTGATAGTGTAGCTGGTAATAAAACTAATATTAAAGTAGTTAAAAATAAGGTTGCTCCACCATTTAAGAGTGCAACTGTTGATATTATGTATGGTGAAGGTGTTAGTCATGTTGGCGAGTTAGTTGACTTGGCTAGTCAAATTGGGGTTATTGATAAGAGTGGTGCTTGGTTTAGTTATAAGGGTGAAAAGATTGGTCAAGGTAGAGAAAACGTTAAAGTGTTCTTAAAAGAAAATCCTGATTTAGCAATTGAAATAGAAAATCAAGTAAGAGAAGCTAATAATATTCCACTTATACCAGTAGCAAAAAAAGAAAAATAGTTTAAAATCATTTTTTTTACAAGAATTTGTCACTAAACTATGAGAGACATATTAAAAAATATGTCTTTTTTTGTTATACTATTGTCGAGGTAAGGTGATAAAAATGAAGAAAGTATTGTTATTTTTGTTTTTGTCATGTTTTTCTTTAGAAGTTTTTGCTGATACGGGTTATGTTAAGAGCCAAGTTACGATGAGAGAAAAACCTTCTACAGATAGCTCAGTAAAAAAGATTATGGAAATACCAAAGGGGGCTGAATTTGAGATTATTAATCAAGACACCCCAGCTGGTAATGGTTGTGGAAAACCATGGTTCTATATTTATTATAGTAGTGAATATGGTTATGTGTGTTCATCACTAGTTGGAGTAGTTGGTGAGCAAAGTACATCTTATGAAAGACCTTGGAATTCCCCAGCAAAAGCAATTACTGGTGGAGCACTATTTATCAGTAGTGGTTATATTTCTAAAGGTCAGCACACTTCCTATTTAAAAAAATATAATGTTAATCCTTCTGCATATTATCCTCAGTTTAATCATGAATATATGGCTAATTTAAGAGCACCATCTAGTGAGGCATCTAGTACGTATAATTCATTAAGTAAGAATAATAAGTTGAATGAGGCTTATGATTTTGTAATACCTTATTTTGATAATATGCCAGAGACAACTTACGATAGTAAATTTAAAGATATTGAACTAAAAAAAATAGATGAAGCTAGTGATGAAAAGTTTGAAGAAATGATTAAAGAATTTCCCGAAAGTTACAAACCATACTTAAGATATCTTCATAGTATTCATGCTAATTGGACATTTACACCACTTAATGCTAAGTATGATTTTTATGAAGGCGTTTCAGTTGAAAATAACGTTAGTAGCATTGAAGTAAGTAGCGGCCACTGTGCTAGTCCAACACAAATTACAGAAAAGGGCTGGTGTATTGCAACAAGAGAAGCAGTAGCGTTCTTTATGGATCCAAGAAACTTTTTAAACGAAAGATATGTTTTTATGTTTGAAAACTTAGGCTTTAAAGAAGTAGACGAAAGTTTAATTAAGGGTGTATTATCTGGAACATTTATGGATAATATAGAACCAATTAGTAATAAAACTTACTCTTTATTGTTTCTAGAAGCTGGTAGGTATGCTAAAGTATCAGCTTTATACCTAGCTAGTTTATCTAGACAGGAAGCAGGCGCTAAACTATCTAATACCACTAATGGTGCCGAGTTTACATATGAAGGATATACTTATTCTGGTTTATATAATTTTTATAATATTGGAGCAAGTAGTAGTGAATCTAATCCGGCTTTAGCTGGCTTAGTATTTGCAAATGGTGGCAAAGGTAAAAATAATGGTGGAGCATCAACACCAGTAGAGCCTAAACCTGAAGATGGTAAAACTGAAGAAGTTAAAATAGATTTCATGAGTTTATTAGGACTAAGTAAAAATGGTGATTATTATAGTGGAAATGAACCAGGAACAAAGGTAAGTACAATTACAAGTAAAGCAACTGGAAATGCTAAGATAACAGTAAAAAAAGCTAATGGTGAAGAAGTGCTAGGAAGTAGTTTACTTGGAACCGGAATGAAAATCGAATGCATTAATGGTAATCAAAATGAAATTTATGAGTATGTTTTAATGGGAGACACCAATGGTGATGGACTAATAAATTCAGCAGACCTATTAAAGGTTCGTCAGCATTTACTTGAAACTAACAGACTAAATGGTTCATATCTAAAGGCAGCCCTAATGGCTGGTGGAGTAAATGTTAACTCAGCAGATTTGCTTAAATTAAGACAATACTTAATTAATCAAGGATAAAAGGAGGCTATATGAAGAAGTTTTTATTATTTATTTCATGTTTATGTTTTAATATAGGAATGGTTTATGCAGCACCAAGTGCTAGTATTTCCGTAAGTAAAAGTAGAGTTGAAAATGGTAGCTCAGTAAGTGCAACTGTTACAGTAAAAAGTACAGCAGCTTGGAATATAAGAATTGCATCTAGTGGAGCTACTAGTGGATGCACACAGAAGTTTGCAGATGCAACAGGTAATGGGCAGAATACAACTAAGTCTTTTACAGTTACTTGTAAGGCGACTAGTTTAGGGACAATTAACTTTACAATGACTGGGGATATTACTGATGCTAGTGGTAATAATATTTCAGTAAGTGGTTCTAGAAATGTTAGCGTTGTAAAACCTAGAGAAAAATCTAGTAATAATTATTTAAAGAGCCTAGAAGTTGAAGGCTATGAAATAAGTCCAGCATTTGATAAAAAAACTAGTGAGTATTCTGTAAATGTTCCTTCAACAGTAAGTAAGATTAATATTAAAGCCAGTAAGGAAGATTCTTATGCATCAATTAGTGGTACTGGTGAAAAAGAAGTTAGTGAAGGACTTAATACTTTTGATATAACCGTAATAAGTGAAACTGGTGTATCAAATATATATTCTTTAAAAGTTAATGTTTTAGACCAAAATCCAATTGAGGTTACTGTAAATAATAAAAAATATACTGTTGTTAAGGAAAGTAAGAATCTAACGAAGCCAGAGCTATTTGAAGAAACAACAATAAAAATTGGTGAGTTTGATATACCAGCATTTAAAAATGAGACAACTGGCTATACACTTGTTGGCTTAAAAGACGAAAGTGGAAACATTAGTCTATTTATATATGATGATGGTAAGTATCAAAGTTATGATGAGTATTTAACTAAAAGACTTACTTTAGTATTTAAAACGCCTAGCAAAAGACTAAATAATTTTACTTCTAAAACAATCACTCTAAACGAAAAAGAGATTAGTGCCTTTACCGATGGAAAAGTCACTTTAGTTTATGCAGTCAATTTAGAAGATGGGAAAGAAGCTTACTATAAATATGACGGTGAAGTAATGCAGAAGTTTGATATAGATGAGTATAATAAAGAACAAAAAGATAAAGATTTAAAAGGAGGAATTATATATGGTCTTGCGGCTTTATCTTTAGGATTATTTCTAATAGTAATATTGATACTTGTTAAAAATAAGAAAAAACTTGTAGCACTTAGTGAAAAGTTTAAAGATAACGATATTGATAATGACAAATAGCCTTTATTTAAAGGCTTTTTTTTAGTATAATAGTTTTTAGGTGATAAATATGTTTGAATATATGGGAGACCGTATTAGTAATGCAATTAAGAATATAAAAGGAATGGGTAGAATTACTGAGGAAAATATTGGTGATGCTATTCGTGAGATAAAGATGGCCCTATTAGAGGCCGATGTCAATTATGAAGTTGTTAAAGAATTTACTACTAATGTTAAAAATAAAGCGTTAGGTATGGATGTTAGTAAGAGTTTAAAACCTGATGAGGTTTTTATTAAATTAGTTAAGGACGAACTGGTTAGTTTATTAGGTTCTGATTATGTACCACTTGTTACTGATAAAAAGTTTACTTGTATTATGCTTGTGGGTTTACAAGGTTCTGGTAAAACAACGACTTGTGGTAAAATAGCTAATTTAGTGCGTAAGAAAAATAGTAAGAATCCATTACTTGTTGCTTGTGATGTTTATAGACCAGCCGCTATTGATCAGCTATGTGAAGTAGGAAAGAGTTTAGGCATTCCTGTATTTACTAAGGGTAAGGAAGATCCACGAGTTATTGTAAAAGAAGCATTAGAGTATGCAAAGACTAATAATAATGACTATGTTATTATCGATACTGCTGGTAGACTACATGTTGATGAAGAGTTAATGAAAGAACTTATTGATATAAATGAGATTGCAAATCCAGATGAAATTATCCTAGTAATTGATGCGATGATGGGACAAGATGCAATAAATGTTATTCGTGGATTTAATGATAAACTTCCACTTACTGGTGCTATCTTAACTAAGATGGATGGCGATACTAAGGGTGGTGTAGCATTATCTGTTAGACATTTAACAAATATACCAATTAAGTTTGTTGGTGACAGTGAAAAGTTAGATGGATTAAGTCCTTTTTATCCAGAGAGAATGGCAGAACGTATTTTGGATATGGGAGATATTTTATCTATTGCCGAGAAGGCAGAGAGTGTTATTGATGAAGATGAAGCTAAAGATTTAACGCGTAAGATGAAAAAAGGCTCTTATGATTTAGAAGATTTTCTTACTAATATGAAACAAATTAAAAAGTTAGGACCACTTGAAAATATCTTAAAGATGCTTCCTGGTGCAAGAAATATGGGACTTAATAATATTAATATTAATCCAAAGGATATGGCTCATGTTGAAGCAATAGTCTTATCTATGACACCTTACGAAAGAAGACATCCAGAAGTATTAAAAGCTAGTCGTAAGATTAGAATAGCAAAGGGTTCTGGAAGAAGTGTTGAAGAAGTTAATAGACTTTTAAAGCAATTTGAGATGATGAAAGACATGATGAAGAAGATGAGTAGTGGTAACTTTAAGATGCCTTTTTAGGTGTCTTTTTTACAAAAGTGTGATCAAAGCAAAAAAAGGAGAAAATATGGAAGAAAGAGTATTTAATAAATTAGTTAGGGATAAGATTCCCGAGAAGATAAAAAATAATGGAGAAGTACCTTATACAAGAGTACTAAGTGATGAGGAGTTTAGAATAGAACTTGAAAAGAAGTTATTAGAAGAATGTAATGAAGTATTAAAAGCAGTGAGTCTAGAGGATAGAGTAGAAGAACTAGCAGACGTGCTTGAAGTATTATGCGCAATAGGCGCTCTTGAAGGTAAAGACTTAGATAGTATAATTTCTGTTATGAAAAGCAAGCGTGAAAAAAGAGGCGGGTTTAGTCAAAAAATATTTTTGGAGAAGACAGCAAAATAATTACACTTGATTTTAAACTTATTAAGTGTTAAAATCTTTTTATAAAGCGAGGATATAGGATTATAGTTAAAGATAATTTTAAGAGAGTTAGTGGCTGGTGAGAACTAATAAGGACTTTAACGAATCTACCTATTAGTGATGTTAATAGCATCCGGCATTGCCGTTATATGAATTAAGTTAAATTGAGGATGGTACCGCATTTATATGCTCCTTATGTGCCATTCTTTTTTTTGTTAAGAAAAGAGAGGGTTTTATGAATAAACGATCGGATAGAATGCTTATGTTTAATAATTTATTTAAAAGAAAGGTTGATGATGTAAAATGATAGATATTAAACTTATTAGAGAAAATAGAGAATTAGTTAAAGAAAATATTAAGAAGAAATTTCAAGACGAAAAATTACCTTTAGTTGATGAAATTTATGAGTTAGATGAAGCAGTAAGAGATGCCAAGGTTAAAGGTGATAATTTGCGAGCAGAGAAAAACAAGTTATCTGGTGAGATTGGTAAGTTAATGCGAGATGGCAAGAAAGAAGAAGCCGAAGATATTAAGAAAAAAATTGCTGATATGGATGCACAGATTAAGATATTAGAAGTTTCTTTTGAAAAGAAGAATGCTCTTATTAAAGAAAAAATGATGGTAATACCTAATATTATAGATGAAAGTGTGCCAATTGGAAAAGATGATAGTGAAAATGTTGAGGTTCAAAGATTTGGAGAGGCTTATAAGCCAAGTTTTGAGATACCTTATCATGCTGATATTATTGCGATGTATAATGGATTAGATAAAGAATCTGCTGGTAGAACTAGTGGTGAAGGATTTTATTATTTATTAGGTGATGTTGCTAGACTTCATGAAGCGATGATTGCTTATGCTAGAAATTATATGATCGATAAAGGATTTACTTATGCAATTCCACCTTTTATGATTCATGCTGGTGTTGTTACTGGGGTTATGTCATTTCCTGAGATGGAAGCAATGATGTATAAGATTGAAGGAGAAGATTTATACTTAATTGGTACTAGTGAGCACTCAATGATAGGTAGATTCCAAGGACAACTTATTGATAAAAAAAGTTTACCTATTAAGATGACTAGTTATTCACCTTGTTTTAGAAAAGAGGGGGGATCTCATGGTTTAGAGGAACGTGGTTTATATAGAGTTCATCAATTTGAAAAAGAAGAGATGATTGTTCTTTGCGAGCCAGAAGATTCAATGAAGTTCTATAATGAAATGTGGAAATATACTGTTGAAGTGTTTAGAAACATGAATGTACCAGTTAGACAGTTAGAATGTTGTAGTGGTGATTTAGCTGATTTAAAGGTTAAGAGTTGTGATATTGAGGCTTGGAGTCCTAGACAAGAGAAGTATTTTGAAGTTGGATCATGCTCTAATTTAGGTGATGCACAAGCAAGAAGACTAGGTATTAGAGTTAAGGGAGATAATGGTAATTATTACTTACATACTTTAAATAATACAGTTGTGGCTAGTCCTAGGGGATTAATTGCAGTACTTGAAAATAATTATAATGAAGATGGAACTCTTACTATACCCGAAGTGTTAAGACCATACATGGGTGGTAAGGAAAAGCTTATTCCAGTAAAATAGAGTAACAGAAATGTTATTCTTTTTTTATATTGAGACATAATAAAGTAAACTAAGTGTTAAATAAGATAAAAAAATTAAATAATTTATTTTTTATAAGGTGGTTAATAAAAATAAATAGGGTGCCTAGCAATTAAGCCAAACTAATAAAGTATAAATCTAAAAGCGAACGGTTCCGTAGAATATTTAGGTTAAAAATTAACTAGACATTAAAGTTTGTGTGATATATAATATTTATAGAAAGTAGAGGTAAAATAAATGAATCAAGAAGAAATAAAAAAGAAACAAAAA
>URHW01000012.1 GCA_900547775.1 uncultured Mycoplasmatota bacterium
TTCCTTTAATTATTGGTGAGGTTAAAAGATTTATTAGAGATTCTAGTGCAGTTAGGATTAGTAGAGGTATAAGAGATAGTGCTTACAAAATTCTTAAATTTAAGGATGAATACCAAAACATTCATGGATTTGAGCCAAGTAATAAAGAAATATGCGATGCCCTAGGAATAGAAGAATATGAACTAGCATCATCTTTAGAGAGTTTGATGCCAACTGCTAGTATATTTGATCCAATATATAATGATGGTGGAGATACAATTTATTTGCTTGATCAGATTGCCGATAAAGAAACTGGTATTGATAAAGATGACAAAGTTAGTTTAGATAGTGCTCTAACAAAATTAAATGATAGAGGAAGACATGTTCTCATGGCTAGATATATCTATGGAAAGACACAAATGGAGATAGCAGACGATTTAGGTGTTTCACAAGCACAAGTATCAAGAATTGAAAAGAACGCAATTAGATACCTAAGAAGATATATGGACTAAAAGCATATAATTAGATAGGTGATTAAAGTGCTAATGAGTGATATGCAAAGTAAAGATATTATTAATACAAAAACTGGTGCTAGACTAGGTAGGATAGTTGATATAAATGTAAACTCTGATGGTATAATTAATTATTTAGTAGTAAGTAGTACCAAGATGATGAGAAAAACTGGGGATTATAAAATCACTTTTAAGGATATAAGGACTATTGGCAGTGATGTTATACTTGTTGATTTAGAATAAAAATAGTATAATTTTACTAAGGTGTTTTATGAGAAAAAAAATATTTATAATAAGTATTGTCACTTTTTTGATAGATATGTTAACTAAATATTTTATTAAAGATTTAGTTATTATTAAAAACTTTTTTGAGTTTAAGAGAGTTATTAATGATGGCGCTGCTTGGAGCATTTTTTCTTCAAAAAGACTAATGCTCATATTAATTGGCGTGTGTGCAATATATTTTATTATTAAATTTATTAGTGACTTTAAAGAAAATAAACGTAACACTTTAGCATTTGGCTTACTTTTAGGTGGATGCTTAGGTAACCTATATGACCGAGTAATTTATGGTTATGTAAGAGATTTTATATATTTTAAATTTGGCAGTTATAGTTATCCAATTTTTAATATTGCTGATATTGGTATTGTTATTGGAACTATTTTGTTACTATACGCATGTTTGAAAGGTGAAGAAGATGGAAGTAGAAGTATTAAGAGAAGAAAGAATAGATAAGTATTTAGCTGAAGAATTAGGTATTTCTAGAAGTACAGTTAAGAAGATGATTGATGAAGGATTTGTTCTTGTTAATGGGAAAGAGGTTAAAGCTAGTTTAATACTTAGTGAGGCTGATGAATTATTTGTTAAAGATGGATTTATAAAAGAAGCTAGTTTTGAAGCAGAAGATATTCCAATAAATATTGTTTACGAAGATGATGACCTACTTGTTATCAACAAAAAAAGTGGCATGGTAGTTCATCCCGGTAATGGTAATACTAGTGGAACTTTAGTTAATGCACTTATGCACTATACAAAAAACTTAAGTAAAAAAGAAGCATTTAGACCAGGCATTGTTCACAGAATAGATAAAGATACTAGTGGTCTTATGCTAGTTGCTAAAAATGACAAAGCCCATGATATACTTGCAGAAGGTTTTAAAAATAAAACAATAAAAAGAGAATATATTGCCTTAGTATGCGGTGTTATTGGAGAAGACAGTGGAGTAATAGATGCTCCAATTGGTAGAGATGCTAAAGATAGGAAAAAAATGTGTGTAACATCCGAAAATTCAAAGAAAGCAGTTACCCATTTTAAAGTCTTAAAAAGATATGAAGATTATACTTTGCTTAGACTTATTTTAGATACTGGTAGAACACATCAGATCAGAGTTCATATGAAGTATATTGGACACCCAGTATATAACGACCCAGTTTATGGTAAAGCATATAACGACTTTGGTCAGTTTTTACATTCAGCGTCTATTGATTTTGAGCAGCCAACAACCCATGAGCATTTACATTTTGAGTGCGATGTACCAAAAGAGTTTCAAGATTTTTTAGATACACTTAATTAGTTAGATAGATGGATGTTATTAAGATAAAGGCATATAAACACCAAATATTATAAGGAATAAGTAAGCCCCATGAGTTATCTAGTTTTCTAGTTTCGATGGTAAGAAAGATACTGGTTACTAAAGTTACAACAGCACTTACTAATGATAAGAATAAATTATTCATATAGAAGAAGAATAGATTATAAGTTTCTACGCCAATGAAGTTCATGATAAGAATATAAAGGTAGTCATTATTAAGATTATCTTTTTTTAGAATTCTATATACAGTGATAGTAATTAGAGTAAATAATATGGGCCAAATTATTATAAAAATAAATTTAGGCGGAGTTATGGTTGGAAGATTCAGCGAGTTATAGAATCCAGCATCGAATGGGAAAAGAATGCTAGATATAAACCAAGGAATTAATAAAAAAGCAAAACAAATGATTTTTTTAGACATAGTATTCTCCTTTACTAAAAACTTTATTTGTTATAAAATATATATGCAAGAGGTGAAGTATTATGAGCGTAGTAGTTAGTAATAAAGATGAGATTATAATGCAACTTGTTCATTATTTTGTTACTGAAGAAGATTATGAACCGATACTAGTTAATGGGGTTAAGAATGAGGTTTGGCTTGAAAATCTTGATGCTCCATATAAAGTTATAAGAATTAATTCTAATTATATACATAATGAAGAACAATATAAGTTTGATGTATTTAAGATAAAGAATATAGTTAAGCAGATTAAGAAGAAAACATTTTCTTTAAAAATGAAAACGATGAATATTCTTTTAGATTTAAATGATGATATTAAGATTAATCCAGATAAAAATATTGATGTTTATAATGTTAAGACAATTAAAGACGTTAGAAATACGATTGGCGAAGTTTTTCCAAAATTAAAGACTGCAGGTCTAAATAAAGAAAATGATGTTGATATGATTGTTAATATTACTAATGATATTAATGAAAAAACTGAAGAACATAACAAAGAATATGAAAAAATATTTAAACCTAAGAAAAACTTTGTTACAAATACAATAATTGCCCTTAATATAGTAATGTATATTCTATGTGTTATTTATCCCGATTTAGTTAAAATGTTTATTTTAGATGGAAATGCCGTTAAAGCAGGTAAGGTTTATTTACTTTTAACAAGTACATTTTTACATGCTAGCATTCTTCATTTAGGATTTAATATGTATGCTTTATATGTTATTGGTAATCAGGTTGAAACATTTATTGGTAAGACTAAATTTTTAATAATATATTTAGTTAGTGGTATAACCGCATCAATGTTATCAGCACTGCTTACACAAGGATATAGTCTAGGAGCAAGTGGAGCTATCTTTGGCCTTATGGGATGCTTATTATATTTTGGATATCATTATAGATTATATCTAGGTAGTGTTTTACTATCACAAATTGTACCAGT
Organism: uncultured Mycoplasmatota bacterium; assembly: GCA_900547775.1. Lineage (GTDB taxonomy): Bacteria > Bacillota_I > Bacilli_A > RF39 > UBA660 > CAG-533. The sequence continues at coordinate 3,484 of URHW01000012.1, forward strand.
TATCTTGCTAAACCTGTTCTTAGGATTTAGTTTTAGTGGTATAGATAATGCTGCGCATATAGGTGGTTTAATTGGTGGCTTATTTATATCTATGGCATTAGGTTTATCCAAAAAAGATGATACATCTTCAAGAGTAAACGGCTGGATAATCTTTATAATTTATTTTGCATTCTTAAGTTATTTACTATTTTTTAGATAAGGAGATTTATTAAACTCCTTTTTCTTTATTTTAATATTTAATTATTTTATAATGAAATTGGTGATAGTGTGAAAGATTATGATGCATTAGATAGTAAGTGTCCATCATGTGGAGCACAGATAATTTGGGAGCCTTCCATAGAAAAGTTTAAATGTGAGTATTGTGGTTCTTTATTTAGTGCTGATGAGTTTTTAAAGTTACAAGAAAATGAAGAAGAAAATAGTAAAAGAGGTAATGAGGAACTAGTTTCTTTTAAATGCAATAATTGCGGAGCAGAGATAGTTTCTGATGTTAATACTTATTCTACATTTTGTGTTTATTGTGGAAGCTCAGCAATTCTTAAAGATAAGATTAATAGTGAAAATATGCCAGACTATGTAATACCCTTTAAAATAACTGAAGAAGATGCTAGAAGTGCTTATAATGAACTTTTAAAAGGTAAGATGCTTCTTCCTAGAAAGTTTAGAAAAGCCAAACTAAGTGAAAAAATAAGAGGAATATACATTCCATTTTGGGCTTATGATATTACATATGATGGTGATATAAAATTTGAAGGTGTTGATATAGAAGAGTGGGAAGATGATGAGTACGAATATGAAAAAAGAAAATACTATGATGTAATAGTAAGAGGTCATTATGAGTATGAAAAAGTTTTATGTGATGCGAGCAGATTTTTTAATGATGATTTAATGGATAGTATATCTCCATTTGATTTAAATGAGTTAATCAAATATAATCATGCCTTTTTATGCGGATATTTAGCAGATACATACGACGTAAGCAAAGAAGAATCTTTTAATATTGCAAAAGAACGAACTACAAACTCTTGCATTTCAGTTGCTAGAAGAGAATCTCCTCATGACGAAGATCACTATACAGGCGATAACTTAGTAATTGATAAAAGTAAAACGTACCATCTTTATCTACCAGTATATATTCTTAATATCCCCTTTAAAAAGAAGATTTATACATTTGCAATGAATGGTCAAACAGGTAAGTTAATTGGTAATTTACCTATTGGTAAAATTAGATACACTTTATCAATAACCAGTTTATTCATAGCAACTTTATTAATAATATTTATTCTTTTAAGTCTAACTGAAATGCCTCCAGAAGGCATATGCATATTATCTATTATTGCAAGTATTATAACTATAACTATATATGGTTTTATAATACATGATAAATACAAACCAGTTAATGCAGAATATTATGCTTTCGATTATTTAAATGAAAACAAATTAGAAACAGAAATAATTGAAGATTCTTATATTCATTCTAGTACTAGCAAAAATAGAAAATTAAATTCTAATAAAAATTAAAAAAAACTATCCGTGCGTGGATAGTTTTTAAAACTTTCTATATAGGCCAATTGCTTTACCTAAGATAGTGCATGTAGGTAAGATGATAGGATCCATTTGATCATTTTCTGGTTGTAATCTAATATGATCCTCTTCTTTAAAGAAACGTTTAAGAGTTACTTCATTTTCTTCAGTCATAGCAACAACTATATCACCATTATTTGCAGTTTTTTGCTTTTGAACTATTACAATATCTCCATCCAAAATACCAACATTAATCATACTTAAACCAGATACCTTTAAAGTAAAAATAGTCTCTTTTCTAGGAAGAATATCAGCGGGTAGTGAGAAGAATTCATCTGGCTGCTCAATAGCTTCAATTGGCATGCCAGCAGTTACCTTACCAAGTAAAGGAACCTTAACGATTTCTTCATTCTTTGGCATATACTCATTTTCACCAGTTACTTCAATAGTTCTAAACTTAGACTTTGTTTTACTAATCGCACCTTTAAGTTCCAATTGTTTTAAATGAGTATGGACTGTCGCCGGACTAGATAGATTAAGACCAGCACATATTTCTCTTACTGAAGGTGGAAATCCATACTTTACAATATATTTTTTAATAAACGTTAAAACTTCTTCTTGTTTTCGGGTTAGTTTTTGTTCCATAATTTCAACTCCTAGTCATATACTAGCATAATTTACTCATTATGTCAAACAATTGTTTAAGAGAACTTGAGAAATTCATTTACTTTTAAGTATGTGCGTGTTATAATCTTACTCGTGGTGGTGATAACATGCATTTACCTAATATGAACGATGCAAAAATTAGAAATCAAAGTAAAGTTAATTATATTTACGAAAATAGAGAAAGTAATGACTTATTTAAAGGAAAAAAGTATTTTATTAAAACTTACGGTTGTCAGATGAATGTTCATGACTCAGAAGAAATAAGTGCTTTAATTGAATCTTTAGGTTATATTAAAACTGATGTTTTAGAAGAAGCAGACTTTATTATACTAAATACCTGTGCAATTAGAGAAAATGCTCATGATAAAGTGTTTGGTTTCCTTGGAAGATGTAAACATTTAAAAAAAGAAAAGAAAGACATCATTATTGGTTTATGTGGTTGTATGGCTCAAGAAGAAAGTGTAGTAAATGAGATTAGAGAGAAACATCCTTATATAGATATTGTGTTTGGTACTCATAACATGAATGACTTACCAAAAATGCTTACTAATTACTATGGAAAACAAGATATCGAAGTTTATAGTAAAGAAGGAGATGTTATTGAGTTTGGTAATCTTTATAAGAGAGACTCAAATATATCTGCTTGGGTTAATATCATGTATGGTTGTGATAAATTCTGTACTTACTGTATTGTTCCTTACACTAGAGGTAAACAAAGAAGTAGAAAAAGCGAAGATATAATCAAAGAAGTTAATGAACTTAAAGAAGCTGGTTACAAAGAGATTACTTTACTAGGACAAAATGTTAATGCTTATGGTAAAGACTTAGATGATGTAAGTTTTGCTAGACTTCTAGAACTAGTAAGTGATACAGGTATTCCTAGAATTAGATTTGTAACAAGTCATCCATGGGATTTCACTGATGAAATGATTGATGTTATTGCTAAAAGGGATAACATTATGCCTTATATTCATTTACCCTTACAAAGTGGGTCAAGTAGAATATTAAAACTAATGGGTAGACGTTATAGTAAAGATGACTATTTAACTTTATATAATAAGATTAGAAGTAAAGTTAAAGATGTTAGTATTACAACTGATATTATTGTTGGTTTTCCAGGCGAAACTAGAGAAGACTTTGAAGATACTCTAAAAGTAGTTAATGAATGTAAATATGATGGAGCATTTACCTTTATCTTTTCTCCTAGAGAAAATACCCCAGCAGCATCCTTTGAAGACAATGTTTCATTAAAAGAAAAAGAAGATAGATTACATGAACTCAATGAACTAATTAATAAATACTCTAAAGAAAGTAATCTAAAAATGCTTAATAAATCAGTAAAAGTTCTTATCACTGGAGTAAGCGAAAAAGATGACACCAAAGTATGTGGATACACTGAAAATATGAAGTTAGTTAATGTAGATGCCCCAAAAGAAGACATTGGTAAAATAATAAATGTTAAAATAACAGAAGCCAAGAGCTTTAGTTTAGACGGAATTAAGGAAAGTTAAATTTAGGTTTAACTTTTTTCTTTGCAAATACCATATAAATGTTATATACTTAATATGGAAAGATAGAGGCGTAACATGGATAAAGAAATTGAAATAAAAAAGAAGAAAAGAAAACTAAGTATATACTATGGGTTACTCGTAACAGTAATATGTATAATTGGCGTATCCTTTGCTTGGTTTAGACTATACCTAAGTCAAACTGAAAATAACACTATAGCATCAAGAACATGCTTTAATACAACCCTTACTGAAGACACATCTAAAATATCTTTAACAGATGCTTTTCCAATAATTGATGAAGATGGTCTTAAACAAACACCATTTACATTTACAATAAAAAATAACTGTAATAGTTATGTTAAAGTATATATTACAATAGATAGTACTTATAGAGAAAGTACTAATACATCTTAC